>NZ_JBITPH010000021.1:0-124994 GCF_050467685.1 Paenibacillus sp. NRS-1782 | reverse complement strand
CCCGGCACGGTGAGCATCTCTCCTTTTATGATCTTAGTGTAAGAGGTTATTTCTATTATGAGGATGAATAAATTCAGAAAAAATGTCCGATTTATAGAAAAAAGACCCCGTGTGGGGTCTTAAAAATTTTCTCTAACTGTAACATTGGTTGTTTGAGTGTCAGAGCTTTTAGTGATAATCAGTAAGTATTTAATATTTTTTTTCTCTACTGATATTACCTTGTTGCTCTCGACTTCAGTTATTTCCCATCCCTCACCTTTGAGTTTTTCTTGATATGAAGCACTAAAATTTTCAAAGGACTGAGGAATTTTATAGTTCTTTAAATCTCTAGCAGATTTTTCATCAATTTCGATGGCAGTGCTGGGAACAGGTAAATTGTTAAGTTCCTGAACATTTTCATATTCAGCGCTAACCTCCTTGGTCGAACTGTCTGTTACATTTGAGCATGATGCAAGGATTATTAATAATACTAAACAAATCAAGCGCATAAAACACCTCAGTCATTTGGGCTTCTTTTTGCAGTACTCATTTTCCACGCATAAACCTTGTAGCCATTTGAATACCAAGTAGATAGGGGAGCGTCTTTTCTATCTGTTGTATGCTGAGTCAAAAAGAAACGGCCATTCGTAAACTCAGTTATAATAGCTGTATGATCGATGTCACCATCATTATTGAAGTCAGCATTTACTGGGTCTCCCATTGACATATCATTTGTAATAGATGCTAATTTAGCTCTATACTTCCAGTGATTATAGAAATTATGTGCACCCCCCCAGCTATGAGATGGTTTAAAGGGGACGCCATTTCTAAAGTACCAAGCATCATCACCAGTTAAATATAAACCATCCCATTCCAGTATACCACCAGCGTATAATGCCTGTGAAACAAAGTTGGTGCAATCATTCCAACATGCTCTACTTACAGAACAACCAAAATAATCGGCGTAGTACTTAGAGTAAGTTGGATTACGGTCATCCCACCATTGGTGTTTGCTAAATCCTTTAATGCATCCAGTTGATC
Organism: Paenibacillus sp. NRS-1782; assembly: GCF_050467685.1. NCBI lineage: Bacteria > Bacillati > Bacillota > Bacilli > Caryophanales > Paenibacillaceae > Paenibacillus > Paenibacillus sp. NRS-1782. Next base: position 123,974 of record NZ_JBITPH010000021.1, on the reverse strand, counting down.
AATCTCATCCAAGCGATCAATAAAAGGCTGAAACTCAATAGCTGCTTGATAATTTAGCTCTTGGTTATCACCCTGTTTCGCCATAAATAAACGATACTGACATAAAGCTAGTCGTTCCGAATGCTGACTTTTCTCACTTAAAGCTACACCTTCATAAAGGATAGCCGCTATTGCATATTTGCCGTCTTTGAAAAATTCCTCCGCAAGATCAAACAAGCATGTGGAATACATCAATTTGTCCAATAGCAGACCAATTACCTGCTGGATGCATCCCTGCTTGTCCAGCTCTGCACAACGGTACAAGAAGGGTTTAATTCTGCGCCAATTTAGAGCGATTTGCGCCAAATATTCTTCAATATATTGCTCATAAAAATATCCTTTAATGTATCCCATGGCTGTCGTAATTCGGTCTAATTGTTCAACGGATAGCGCACGATTGCCATTTACCATGGTACTGATCGAGCCTGAATTTAAACCGGTTACCTTACTTAATTGGTTAATGTTTAGATCATTGTGTTTCATGAAATTTAACAGTTCTGTGCGAATCGTGGTTGTATGGTTCACAATAAACAACCCCTTTAGCGTTAACGTTTGTTATGTAGTCAGTCAGATACCGACTCATCGGAACATTACATGTTACAATCTAATGTTAAAATAAAATGTCCTTTTGACACAGAGTATACCATCTTTTGGGATATATATATACTTTTCAATCAATTACTTTATCTAAGAGATACTATGTAAAAAAGGTTGACCAACGGCCAACCTCATCGCTGGAGCACTAAATAAAAGGTATTCGATTATTTCTTTTTAGCTGTAATTGTTTCTTTTTCTCCATTCCATTGGATCAGGACTGTGTAACAAAAAAATTTCCTCATCGAAACATCCTTATATGTTTACTCAGCCCAGCATATTATGCAAAAAGACCGTTAATAGTAACGGTCCATGTCAATTATTCAGTACTTTCTTTGGCATTCGGTATGTACTCCAGAAGATCACCGGTAGTAACACCTAATCCGCGACACAATGCACCGAGTGTATCGTAATCTATACGTTTGGTGGCATTGCCAGCAAGCGAGGTAATTGTGTTTCGACTCACGCCTGTTAACTCCACTACATCTTTGTTTTGTAATCCACGTTCTCTCATCATTTCTCCAAGGCGACAACGTATACTCAAAGGTTCCATAGAAATCCCTCCAAAAAAATAAGCACTACATGTTGACATACGGAAAATATTTAGGTATTATTCAATCATGACCAGAATGTTGACATGTTAACTAATTTTCACATACATCCATCGTAGCAAAACCATTCGTTATTAGCAATATGTTAAAGTTCCAAAGCATTTTTCAACTATCCAATAGGAGGCACAATTATATGTTTATAGCACCAGAAACTAATTCACTCGCACTAGAACGGGCAACTTAAGATAGACCATCCTGAACATACACACTTATTCGTCGACGGTGACAGTGGTGGACTACAACTTGCAGAAAACATTCAGTGTGATCTTATGACAGTTGTATCGGATACTATTGAAAGACTACATACTATGGATAGCATGACATTTTTACTCAACGAGCTGCTGTGGCTAGAGAATCGTGGAGATATCAAATTAAATTTCGTAAGAGCATGAAATAGCCCATCTTATCACTAGGATCAAGGCTATAAACAATTACATTCCGTTTTTCAATGTATCATAGCCCGTACCGCAGACGCTGTCCAGAACGGTCAGAGTTGCTTGAGTAATACGTACGCAAGCAACTCTGGATCGCTAATCATGACGTCATGGGCCGCGTCTATCTCGATATAGCGCCAGCCTGAGTCCCTCCGCACGCGCGACAGTGATCGCTCAAGCTGGTCTCCAGGTGCCTGAGTGCAACGTATATAGGATTTTCGTTGAATATCGAACGAGCTTTCAAAACGCGTTCTCTCGAAATATGTATTCACTGGTTGCGGCGTCAACTGAGCGTCAACCCATGGCTGATCCGGCTCTCCGACCCCGAACAGGGTTGATGGAAGTGGAGGAATGTTCCAGCTTTCATCTGCGGCTGCCTGTGCCCCATATTCCTCCATGAATGCTGGAGCATGGTCCAGCAGCATCTCACCATCGTCCGGCAGAAAAGCATCGAGCAGCACAAGATGTGAGACGACATCGGGAAGCTGGAGCGCAGCGGCACTCGCAGGAAACCCGCCGTAGCTGTGACCGACCAAAGTGACATCCTCAAGATTCGCAGCTCGAATATGCTCCACAATGTCATTGATATGCGTCGTTAGATTCACATCTCGCGAGAGCACGGATACCCTTTCGGCAAGCCCGGTCAGTGTCGGCGCTGTGACAAAATGGCCTTCGGCTTCGAGCAGCGGAACCACACGCTCCCAACACCATCCACCATGCCATGCGCCATGAACCAGCACGAAAGTTGTCATCATCGAACCTCCTTATCTTTTGCAATATATTTACCTCGCAAAGGGGTCGTCATTTTTATTGGAATTCCAGATGTATTCAATTTGATTAGCCACCTGTTGAGCTTTTTCAAGACCAAGGCGGTCGGAAACAAAGCCTAAGGACATATCTATTCCAGCGGATACACCCGACGAAGTATAGAACTTTCCATCTACTACCCATCTTGCTTTTGGAATCCAATCAACCTCCGTGTCGATGGATTTCACCCAATCAAAGGCTAATTTATTGGATGTGGCGCGCCTGTTTTTTAACAAGCCTGTTTTAGCAAGCAGCGCACAACCTGTACAGACGGTTATACAAAAACAGGACTGTTCCGCAATCTCTTTGACCTGTTTCATAAATTGATCGTCATGGATTAAAGTTCTTGTCCCCTGTCCGCCTGGGATCATGAATATGCCATCGTGCTTTGCTTGTGCAATAGGTTCTGTAACAATCTTGGTTTTTTGCCGACTCTCAATAATCCCCCCGTTCATAGAGAAATATTTTAAGTCATACTCTTCAGGCAGGCGGCCAAAAATCTCAACGGGTCCGAATACATCCAGTGTTTCAAAATCATCGAACAAGCATATGTTAAAGTCCATACGACTCACCTCCCTCAAAGATTAATCATACTATACACCCTGTTTCCTGAATTGAACATTATAAAATGAATTTCCTTCTGTGGAGATTCAGGAGCTTTTTGTGTAATTAGGGTGACACCGTTAATAAGAAGCACGCTGGCACAATTATGACGAAGATCATGAATATTTAATGACAAATCCGTCTTCAGAAAATTCTGAAGACGTAATTTTTTTCCCAGCGATGAGTTAGGTGTTATTTGCGAAGAAAAGGAGGCGCGTGATTAAGAGAAAAGTATGCAAATTCAACGATTAGCCTCGTCTTTTTCACGGACTGATTAGAAATTTCATTTTTAACAGAAAATACATTTCATTATCATTATTTTCAGAAAAAACGAGAAATTAACAGAAAACATTAGAATGGCCTATCTATTTTGGAGTATATGGCTCTATAAACATCTGTATACAAATATATGTAAATATTTGAACATTGAGCAAATTCTGCATTGGGACTATGATGAAACTGGTTTTAATTTCCAACGAAAGAAGGCGATCGCACCGTCACACCCACCGTCTTAGGCACCATGATATGCCCGCATGCAAATGTATCTTGCAGTCGCTGTACTTCGTAAGGTAAGAACGAAAATTACGAATGGAATTGCAGTCATGGATGTATTGTGTCTTGAACACAGCGAAAGGAATGTGAATTTTTATGAAAAAAGTGGCTTTAGTAAGCCCGTTGAGAACAGCGGTCGGTTCTTTTAACAAAACCCTTGCGCCCCTAAGCGCTCCTGAATTGGGAGCAACCGTGATGACAGCATGCCTTCAGCAAAGTAAATTAGAGCCTGCTTTGATTGATCAAATTTATTTGGGAAATGTTCTTCAGGCGGGCAATGGCCAAAATCCTGCTAGACAGGCGGCACTAAAAGCCGATATCCCCATTGATGTACCCGAATCAACGATAAACACGGTTTGTGGTTCAGGACTTCATGCCGTTGCTTTAGCCTACGATTCCATATTAGCGGAACAAAGCAACATCGTCTTGGCTGGAGGCATGGAGAGCATGTCGAACGCCCCTTATCTACTAAGGAATGCAAGAAACGGCTACAAGCTTGGCAACGGTGAATTGGTAGACTCCCTGGTGGCCGACGGCCTAACGTGCCCGATCAACAATTACCATATGGGAATTACCGCAGAAAATGTTGCCGAGAAATATGGAATTTCAAGACTTGAGCAGGATGAATTCGCCTATGAAAGCCAGATAAAGGCTGTAGAAGCAAAAAACAACAAGGTTTTTGAAGAGCAGATTGTTCCGGTCATGATCAAAACCAAAAAAGAAACTATTTATTTCACGGAGGATGAACACATAAGAGGAAATACAACGAAAGAAAAACTTTCTCATTTAAAAACTGCGTTTAAGGAGAACGGAACGGTTACCGCCGGAAATTCTTCGGGGATCAATGATGGCGCGGCAGCTATGCTTGTAGTGTCAGAAGACAAATGTAAGGAACATGCGTTAAAGCCGTTGGCATATATCAAGGGTTATTCACTTGTTGGCGTTGACCCTGCATATATGGGAATGGGACCGGTGAAAGCCATTTCGTCACTTCTTAAGCAACAGGGAATATCCATCAATGACATTGATCTTTTTGAAATTAATGAAGCGTTCGCCTCACAAGCATTAGCGGTATTGAAAGAGCTTGGGGTCAGTCCGGAGAAGGTGAATGTCAATGGCGGCGCGATCGCGATCGGACATCCTGTCGGAGCAAGCGGTGCCAGGATATTAGTAACGTTGGTTCATGAAATGGTGCGAAGATCCTCACGTTATGGCATAGCCTCGTTATGCATCGGAACCGGAATGGGAATAGCGATGCTGGTTGAAAATGCACTCATTTAAAATACGTGTTCAAAAGATGACTTTTGAGACTACCTCTCAAAAGGAAGGGAGATCGCTATGAATCAAAAAGATGTACTTTCACTCCAATCCATGCCTGCGGCCAGTGCCAGTTATGGACGCCCGCCATGCCGCTTCATCAACCGGGAATTTTTTATCATTACCTATGAATCCGATCCCGCTGCGATTAGACAAGCGGTTCCAGAACCTCTTCAGCCGGATGGAAGCAATACTGTTTCCTATGAATGGATCAAGATGCCCGATTCATCCGGTTTAGGAAGCTATGAGGAAAGCGGTATTGTCATTCCGTGTACTTTTCAAGGAGAACCCTGTAATTTTGTTGCCCAAATGTATTTGGATAACGCGCCTGCGATTCTTGGGGGACGTGAAATCTGGGGATTTCCGAAAAAATGGGCGAAGCCTCGCCTGAGCGTTGAGGATACAGAGACGCTGACGGGTACATTGCATTATAATAACGTCCTGGTGGCCATGGGAACCATCCCTTTCAAATATAATATTCTTGATGAACAGGAAACGGCTAAAGCCATTGCAAAAACACAAGTTAATTTAAAATTAATTCCTGATGTTGATGGTACCCCCAAAATTGCTCAGTTAGTGGCGTATAATCTCGAAGCCATCACTGTAAAAGGAGCCTGGTCAGGGCCTGCCAGATTAAGCCTGATCCCTCATGTCAATGCTCCTGTGGCAGATTTGCCGGTTAAAGCTTATGTTGGCGGAAAACATTTTATTGCCGATTTAACGCTTCCATATGGAAGAGTCCTCTACGATTATCTCCAATAAAGTTTACTTTCCTAAAAATATATATATAAGGAGAAGGAACCATGAATAACAAAGTAATTTCCGCTGAAGAAGCAGTTAAGAAGGTCAAAGACGGAGACACCGTGATGGTCGGAGGTTTTCTGGCAGGAGGCTTTCCAGAGGATCTGGTGCGTGCGCTTGTCGACACAAATTCCGCCAGTAATCTCACGATTATTTCCAATGACACAGGCACGCCGGAATTATCTATCTATAACCTTGTAAAAAGCGGCAGAGTAAAGCGGATTTTTGCATCCTATATCGGCTCTAATCCGGAAACGGGAAGGCTCCTTATGACGAAAGAAGCAGAGGTTCAGCTCTTCCCGCAAGGAACGCTCGCGGAAAAAATACGCGCAGGGGGAGCCGGTTTGGGCGGTGTTTTAACACCTGTAGGTGTAGGCACCATGGTAGAGGAAGGAAAACAGAAAATAGAAATTGACGAAAGGGAATATTTGCTCGAACTGCCGCTCAAAGCGGATGTGGCGCTAATCAGAGCCCATCAGGCTGATGAAGAGGGGAATCTTGTCATTAACGGCTCTTCACGCAACTTCAATTTGGTTATGGCTACAGCAGCAGAGTATGTAGTTGCTCAGACAGACGAATACGTAAAGGCGGGGGAAATTGACCCCAATCATGTCAACGTTCCCGGAATATTTGTCGACGCAATTGTAAAGGTGGGTGGACACGCATGAATAACAGAGAATTAATTGTTCGAAGAATAGCCCAGGAATTCAAGGATGGCGAAGTTGTCAACCTTGGTGTTGGAATGCCTACAATGGTGGTGGACTATATCCCCGAAAACATTCATATTATGCTGCAGGCGGAGAACGGAATCCTCGGTGTAGGTCCCAAAGCGGCTCAGGGAAAAGAAAGACTCGATTGTATCGATTCAGGCGGAAACTACGTTACATCTGTGGAAGGAGCTTGCTTTTTTGACAGTGCGCTTTCATTTTCCATCATCCGCGGAGGACATGTGGATATCACGGTTTTGGGCGCCCTGGAGGTCGATGAGAAAGGCAATCTTGCAAGCTGGATGATCCCGGGGAAAAAAGTACCCGGGATGGGAGGAGCCATGGATTTGGTGGTCGGAGCCAAGAGAGTGATTATAGCCATGGAGCATGTGAACAAAAATGGGGCGCCGAAAATACTCAAACAATGCAAGCTGCCCCTGACCGCTGTAAATGTTGTAAAGACCATAGTAACCGAAAAGGCTGTCATCGATGTTATTCCGGGTAGAGGGCTGATGCTAAAGGAAATTGCTCCGGGTTTGTCGGTAGAAGATGTTCAAATGGTGACAGAGGCTAAGCTGATGGTTTCACCACATTTGAAGGCCATTGCAGTATAAACATTTTTACAAGTAGGGTTCGCTAATTGCTCAATGAGCCATTGCGAGCCTTTTTTTGTAGATACCCCGTGTCAGCCCATCGTTAATCCTCTGTCCATCTCTTATTGCTCTTCCAGACGATCCACACGGACGGTTTGAGTATTACCCGGGTTGCTGCCCACCTGTACGGTAGCCATACCGTTTGCTTCATCCACATGCTCGATCCAGATTGGTCTACCCTCTAATTGCACGGCAATGTTTTCGGATGAATTGTAAATCGCTTTTGCTCGTTCCACGTTCATACTGATCCCCTCCTGATGATTTGTTTTGTGTACATGTGTTCAGTAATATAGGTTCACCTAGTCCTCATCTACGATCCGTTCGACGTCCAATGAAGGGATGCTATGAGAAGGCGAGGTTGAAACCACTGCCTCCAAATTCACATGACCCACAGCTACAGGAAAAGGCGGCTGGATTCCATGAGAAAGGGCAAACTCGGGCGGCAATGCATCCTGTTCGCCTCCGGCGGGTCCCCGAAAGGCGATATGGCTTTGACCCACGCGATGCCTGATTTGCCGAGGATATGATTTTCCGGGCATAAATTGTACCTCCTTTTGAATCGGATATCCCTTACTATGCACCACAAAAGCTGTAACCATGCGCAAGCGGATTTTTCGTGAGCTTAAACATAAAACAGCCCCAGCTTCTCACGAAGACCGGGGCTATCTATGGTTCCATTCCCATAAATGAGTTATTATTTTTATGCTTTAGCTGCCCAAATTTCAATTTCAATTTTTATTTCTGGCAATCCTAGAGCAGTAAGGTAGCCAATAGTCATTGCTGGATAATCATTCCCGAATAACTTTTCCCATTGGGCATACATGTAATCCCAATCTATCTGCTCCGTTGCCCATACATTTACTTTTATAATATTGTCAGCGGTTAATTGTTCGGCGTCCAAAACTGATTTAATGTTATTAAAAGTATTACTGATTTGTAGGTTAAGGCTTTCTGGGAATTGGCCATTCTGATCTACTCCAATTTGACCTGAAGTTACGAATAGCTCTGAATTTCTGGGAATTTTAGTTATATGTGTGTAATTCCCTACTGGTTTCGGCATACCTGCCGGGTTTTTTCTAGTTATTTTTTCATGTTTCATTGAATCGACCTCGTCACTTTAAAATTTTTCTACCGTTTCTCCTAACCATTTTTAGGCAGACTCCACCCATAAAAATGATTCTAGAAAAAAACAGCAGTAGAGTATCCATATCCAAAAGATATAAAGTTTAATGATCTTTTCTTCATGATATGAACACTCCTTCCTTATAAAATGGCAAGATTATTTATTATCCCTTATCTTAATATAACAAATGTAACTTAACAACCTCAAATCATGGTGGCTTGCTCTTTTCTTTACACCTCATACATTCCTTTCTCCGAAGCATACTAAGTGAAAAATGGATATGCTCACAGCCGAGCGTTGAAATCGAGAGATACAACATGCGGATTAAAGAAAAGGAGGACTGGCGGAATGCATACGGTCTGGAAAGGCGCGATCAGCTTTGGGCTGGTTCATGTGCCCGTTAAGATGTTTTCGGCTACAGAGGATAAGGATATTTCCATGCGTTATATTCACAAGGAATGCGGAAGTCCGCTCAGTTATGTACGAAAGTGTCCCGTTTGTGACAAGGAGGTCGAATGGGAGGAAATTGGAAAAGGCTATGAATACGAAAAAGGGAAGTTTGTCATGTTCGATAAGGAGGAACTGGAGCAAATCAGCGGACAAGCGGATAAAAATATCGTTATTTTGGATTTTGTGGACTTGCAGGAGATTGATCCGATTTATTTTCAAAAAACGTATTATTTGTCCCCGGATCAGGCAGGCTCCAATGCTTACAAGCTTCTTATGAATGCGATGAAGGATACCGGAAAAATTGGCATTGCTCAAATCTCGATCCGATCCAAAAGCAGTCTGGCGGCTATTCGTGTGCTGGATGAATGCTTGGCGGTGGAGACGATGTTTTACCCGGATGAAATTCGCCCAGTGTCCCAGGTTCCTAATCTGCCGGGGCAGGAGGAAGTTAAAGAGAAGGAACTGACCATGGCAAAAATGCTCATTGAGCAGCTATCTACACCTTTTGATGCAGCAAAATATACGGACCAGTACCGCGAGCGGCTGCTGGATCTCATTCAGCATAAAGTGGCTGGAGAAGAGATCCGAATCGCCCCGTCGCAGCCGCAGACCAATGTCGTGGACCTGATGGCTGCACTTCAGGCCAGCATCGAGGCAGTGAAGCCTGTCGTTACTGATCCCGGCCCTGACGTAAAAAAACGCCCTGCGCGTAAAACAGCAGCCACAACAACACAACAAGCAGTGGCAGGAGATGTCGTTTCCCCAACCCCAATCAAAAAGAAAAGAAGCACGGCCAAACGCAAGGAAACCTGAGACTGTGCCCATTCCATATCCAGTAGGGAGCTAAGCATGGTCAACAGAACAGGCAGCTATGGGGTGGAGATCACACTGCTTTGGTATGACAGCAGTTGACTGAACGCCCCACGCTCCTCCTGCACCAATTGACGGTAATTCCCCTGCTGTATAATCTCGCCCTGCTCCATAACGACAATCTGATCGGCATGACGGATGGTCGACAGTCGATGGGCAATGACGATCAGCGTCATTTGGCCTTTCATCCGCTCCAGCGCCGCCTGAATATCGGCTTCATGCTCTCCATCCAGCGCACTTGTTGCCTCATCCAGAATGAGAACCGGAGGGCGATGCAGGACAGCCCTTGCCAACACTAGCCGCTGACGTTCCCCTCCTGACAAACGAATGCCGCGATCCCCGATTACCGTGTCCAGCCCTTTGGGCAATCTGGCAACAAACCCGTCTGCGGCTGCAAAATGTAACGCTTCCCATAACTGCTGCTCACTCGCATCCGCATCCGCCAGCTTTAAATTTTCACGGACGGTGGCATGGAATAAAAAAGGGTCCTGTGACACATAGCCAAACGATTGCCGCCACTGTGGCAACAGCTCGTCGTCCAGTACATGTCCGTCTATTTTAATCTGGCCCTGAGTTGATCGTAAAAATCCCATCAGAACGTCAACCATTGTACTTTTGCCTGCGCCCGATTTCCCCACAATAGCCGTCATTCCCCGAGCAGGGATAAACAGATTTATTTGGTGTAATGCAAGCGCTGCTGTACCCTCATACCGATAATCCAGACCACTGCATTCAATGCCCGTACGTAGATACAAGGGTTGGCGTACAGATGCTGATACAGCTTCATGGGTTGCCGATAAATCGCTTGAAACGCGAGTCTCAAAGGTTGTAAGTGCCGTTAGCGACGGATCTGAGAAAGCTTCGCATTCCTGCTGTACCTTGGTCACACTTTCAAAGGCAGACAGCATGGACATGATATATTCCAGACTCGCTTGAATTAGGGCAAACCTTGGCCATAAGCGGGAAAATATAAGGATGAGCACAATCAGCTTTTCAGGAGAGACATGTAGCCATTGCAGTGACACAAACATGATGCAAGCAACAAATACGGCAGCCGCTGTGCGATGAAAAAATTGTGTGGTTGCATTTTGCCGGACAAACTGGGTTGTATTGTCCTCCATCCGTTGGGTCAAGGAGCGAAACCAGTCTATATTCGCGGCTTCCAGCAGATTGCTTTTAATATCCTTCATCCCGTTCATATGGTCGGTAATTCCGGCAAAATAAACCTGCGAAAGCTCGGTGGTACGGTCGCCCAGTTGTTTAGCATTTTGAATGGATCTGCGAAACACGACAAACAGCCCCAATCCGCACAGAAACACCAGTCCGGTTAAAGAAGGAGACAGCCAAAAAGCCAGTGCAATCTGGATCAGCGTAAAAATAACGGCTGTGGTCAGCTGGAGAAGCAGGTTGGTTCCCTGACTGACACGCGCCAGCTCGGTTGTCATCACATGGCTGAAATCAGACTTCCGCTGACGCAAATAAAAAGTCCATTGGGCCTTCATAAAGGAGGTATATACCTCTATTCGAAGGGAACGCATGAACCGTTGCTGAATCCGCGAATTCAGAATGGACTGGTAACGCTGAAGCAGAGCCTGCCCTATGAGCAGCAACGCAAAAAGCAGCAGCATTCCCGGCAACAGCCAGCTTTTAGGGATGTTTAACAAGAAATGATCCAATCCGCCTGACAGGATGGCCATCCCTGCATGACCGCCAAATATGCCGATAGCCGCCAGCATGGGAACAAGCATGTAAATACCCAGCCCCTCCAGTACGCTGACGATGATCATACATCCAATATTGAGAAATAACGCACCGCCGTTCACGGCGTACAGCTTAGTCATATACAATCGCAGGTGGTACATAATGCACGCTCCTTATCAGGTCAGTGCTTTGAGAATCGCCGTTTTAGCCAGAAAAATGGACGTAGAGGGATGTACAGAAAATGAAGCTGGCGAGGCAGCGGTAAAACCGCCGGATCGCCCGTAGAAGGAAGCAAGCGGCTGATCAGGTACATCAATCGATGGCTCGGCCCCTTTAGGGAGAGCAAATAGGATCGACTGGTTGGCTGGTGGGTAGCTGGTTCGGCTACCGGGTACGCCGTGGGTACGCTGGCCTGAATGAAGTCCAGCGCGCTCAGCGCGAGCCTGTGCGCCAGCCGTGTAGCCGCTACCTGACGCAGCGGCTCCGGTATCGAGGTGCCCAGCAGCGCAGCGGCGAGCGCCCAAGCCTGCCCGCCCGCAGGCAGGCCCCCATATCGGCGCATCATCGGCAGAAGCGCCTCCCAATCGACGGCGCGTACCGCAAGCCTGTCGATGTCCACCAGCCAGCGCAGCCTGAACCAGCCGTGACGCGCCCCGTGTGCGCTAAGGTACAGAAACTGGTGCTCGCTGCCAAGCGTGTACACACAGGGTACTCCTGTGGCTGTGTCTTCACCGATTTGCCTGTGTTTCCACAGGTCCTCAAAAGAAGGTTCTCCGCCTGCATCCGGGTGGAGCCGCCAATGCAGCTCTATCTCTACCCGCTTATGCGGATGAAGAAAGGATGCATGATGGTCCTTCCATTTCCAACTGCCCAGGACACGCGCTTCTCCGCTTTTGGGTACATACCCGGCTTCCTGCATCCATTGCTCCGCCTGATCCATGTCGTCCGGGGCAATGAGTAAATCTACGTCCTTGGAGGTACGCAGGGAAACATCCCCGTACAATTGCTGCGCCAAGGCAGGACCCTTGAGCATAAGTACACGGATGCCTTGACTCATGAGTAGCCCGGTCACCCGCCCAGCTTCCGCTTGCAGGTGCAGCATACGTAAGGTGTTGCGGTGATATTGCGCTTGGAGGTTGCGCAGCAATTCAGCGGGGATGGCCGGATGATGTATTCTTTTCAGCTGGAGATATACCGCAGGTACCACCCGATGGTGTTCTGCCAGCCGCAGCAAGCGGGCCCAATCCAATCCATACAGATCAGCAGCAATGACTGTATCCAGCCTTGGCGTGGCGTCTTTTCGCAGTAAAAAGAGCAGCAGCGTTAATTCCTGATCCTCATTCCAGCGGTCAGGCTTCAGAACAGTATAGGTGGACTTGCTTTCAGCAATCTTCGTATTTGGGTCCGTCACAGCACGCCTGCCGAAGGTGCCCACCACGGTAAACGCCCCCATCTCCCGTTCGCCCGTAACATAAATCGATCCGCTCCGCACCCAGGCATGTGCCGCCAAACGTCCCGCAGCATTCTTGGCTGTGCCAAGATACAGTGTGCAGTCCAGCTTTCTGCGACCCAGCAATGTCATTGCGGCAGCAGCCTGCACAAGACAGCTACTGCGCCAAGGGGTATACCGGCTTGCCAGCTCCACCGCATGTGAAATATGCCGAACGGCTTGCTTCTGCCGGGCATCACACTCCCAAGAGGTTTCTTCCATCCGTATTCCCCAGCCGCGTGCATAATCTTCAAACGGACGATGCTGGTGAAGACGTGCCCAGCCCAGTTGCAGCCAGGCTTCCGGCAGGAGTCTCCTGACCTCCGGGGATAGACGACGAAGGCGTTGAAGCCACATTTTAAACCGTCTCCCGCAAAAGCTTGAGCAATCCTTCCCGCTCCAGTTCGGCCACAAAGGTATGTACCTGCTGTCTGCACCATTCCTCGTCCACTTCATATTCATCCGTCAGAGTAGCCACGATCTCCCCGAGTGAAGGGCAGGATTCCGCCAGCTCCCAGATTCGTCCTCCCGTGAAGCCGAGATTATAATATTTTCCTGTGTTGATGCTCATCATGACCTTTTCCCCGTCCATGTCACTGACATAGACTTCCTCACCGTGAATGACACGGTCATGATCCTTCATCGAATGAGTAGCTGCCATAGCTGTTTTCCTCCTTACGAATGATATCAAGTACCTGGTCTACAACCTCGGACGCGGTAAAAGCCGAGCTATCCCTCAGTAGTCGCCAGCCCTCCACCTGCCGGGCCATCCGGGCTGCCGTTCCAAAATGCCATTCACCCAGACTCATTCGCGGAATGATCACCCTGCGATATGTATGAAGCAATAACGTATGCAAGCACTCCAGCATGTTCAAAGGTTGCTCCGTAACCGCCGCCAACTCCCCTTGACGTTGGAACTCGCGATTTGGAGACTCTACCACCAACTCGAATATACCTCCTAAGGGAAGCGGTGTGTTGTGGAAGTAGTCCACTCTCGGCACGGCATATTTATTCAGCTCACCTGTAAGCTTACGCAAGTGTCCATATTGGAGCATCGCAGGATTGCCGTCCATTAAAACAAGCCCGTGATTGCTTTTGTGTGCATGCCTATTACCCTGTAAAGCCTCCAGTTGGAGCAAGCTTTCCAGACCCAATTTTTGCTGCGGGTAAGCCGGATAAACTATGGTTTCGGAAGCCGTAGCTTGCATAGCAATAACATCATCACTGACCATCCTATAGCCTGCCTGCGTAAAAGCAGCAGCCAGCGTCGATTTACCTGCTCCGGATTCGCCCACGAAAGCATAGGCCCTGCCTCCGATCACTATCGCACTCCCGTGAATAGGCAGTATCCGTCTCTGCATCAGAAGGACACCCATACATGTGCCCAGCACATACAACCGCACCGTGTCCGGATCAGCGCCAGAGTAAGAACATACTTCAATTTCCCTGCCTCCCCTGACGGCGTAAATGGCTGTGTCCGGTATATGGAACATAAAGCATTCATCCTGCATCACAAAATTAGTCTGCTCCAGCTGATCGCTCCATGCCGTCAAATCAGCCTGACGAATGACCACATCCTCCACCGCTCCCGGCGCTGCGGGTATCAATTCAGGCAGGTACAGCTCGCTGGCAAGCTTGAGTCCAAAGGCTGTATACATCGTCAGGTTAACATGGGTACTCCTGTCATGCACGATAGGACTCACTCCCTCTGCCCTTTAAAAATCCCGTCTTTATTTCTTCGAGCGAAGCCTCCAAGCCCCAAGAAATAAAGACGGCTGTGTATTGAATAATTACCATTTTCTAGCTTGGATTATACAGATCGGCATCGTGGTCAGATACCCAGTCAATCTGTTTCCAGCCCTTACCTGCCATCGTCTGGTTAATATCCAGCACCTCTATGGTTGGCTCTTGCCATTCTTTTTTACTCATGTCATCACCTCCCCTCCAACGAGCGACGTATCTGTCTGACCGGATAGGCTGGATCAGTTAAATCTGCGTATAAAACGATACACAATCAGACTGTGCATTAGCAGCCGTAGGCTGGGATCAGACGCCTGCTCCGGTCGCGGTTGACGAAACTTCGCCATGGCCGTTTTAATGACATCAATATTCAGAAATTCGGCGGCATGTAAATCATGGCACAGCAGCTGAAGCTCCCCCATAAACGTCTCCCAGCAGGGGAGCATACGGTGCAGCCAATCCGCAGGCTGTACACCGCGTACACGCTGGTTCAACCGGACATCATCGGGCAAATAATCCAGCATGGCTCCGCGAATGAGAGCGCGATCCCGACCCTTTTGTACGTATTGCTCAAAGGGCACCGACAGGCAAAAGCGGATCACCCGACTGTCTCCGGTCGGATCACGTTCCCACAGTCCGTAACGCAGCGACAGTTTGGTCGCAACCACACCATTTTTGTTCGCAATCGCCAAGTTCGTGAACTTCTCTTTTCTCGCCTGATCTGCATTCTTCATCCACCCGGTTCCACTCAAAGTCGGAATGTCCTCTACATTCATCCGTTTGGCAAACTCCGGGTGAATGAGGGAAGGAACCGGACTCCGATTACCGCCGCGTAACCAGGAACGAGAATCGAGCGAGGTCGCTTTTTTCAGCATCACGGGTAATAAATGCGATACTCGCCTTCCGGTTAGCTTGCTGTACTGCCACAATCCCTGAAAGGATTGCAGCCAGTGCATACGACGAAGCTGACGGGCATAATAGTCCAGCGCAGGCCCCCACGAAATGGTAAAATTCCCTCGCGCTCCGGTTAGCAGCACACCCACATTTTGTTCCTGTGCTTTTTCATAAAAGCCTCTGATCCAGAACGAGTTTTCAAAGTATTTATAGGGAGCTTCCATCAATTCCAGCCAGATATCAATTTCTGAAAATGGGCTTTTCCCTTCAAAATCCAGGTAATTTTCGTGAATATTGCCCACATATCGAGCCGTGGATTGGATATAAGCCCGTTCATTTGCCAGCAGTGTCGATGGTGTCCAATCCGTAAAATCCTGAACGGGCACATAGCTGTACGCATGAAGAGGCTTTTGCTGCAAACGCAGCGACGGTGCGGCAAAGCTGGCAACCGCACCGGAATCCAGACCGCCACTCAAGGCCGCTCCCACGCCACGATGCGTGCGCAATCTGGCATTCACCGCCTGTGAGAATACCTCGCGAAAAGCCTCCACGTACTCGCCGCCGGTTTTGAGCCGCAACGGCTCCACATCATCCAAAGAAGCATATTTATGGATGATTGACTTTCCCTCCTCCATGGTGAACCAATGGGCGGGCGGGAGCTGGTTTATATGCTTGTAGCCAGTCGTCCCAATATCGACGGATTCCTGCATGGCGCGGATCGACAGAAATTCCGCCAGCCACGGCTCATGCAATTCTTTTCGCAGGGAAGACAGCGTCAGAAGAGGGGCTACTACTGTACTGAATGCAAACCCTCGGTCATGTTGGTATGTATACAGCGTGCGGCTTCCTGCCATATCACGAGCGCCATATAATCTGTGCCGCCCGGCATCCCAAATGACAAAGGCAAAATCGCCTATCAGATAGCGGGCCGCGTCGAGCGCCCATTTGTCGTATGCCAGCAAAATCAACTCGCTGTCCGTGATGTCTTGCCGCCGTTCCTGTCCCACCCCCAGCCGTTCAAACAGCTCGGTACGATTGTCAATAATCGCATCCGCCGTGATTGCCAAATTCCGTTCCTCGTCATAGAAAGGGAGACGCTCATGGACGGATTCCGGTGTCACATGCTGCGCGTGGCAGCCCAAGAATATGGCCCCCTCACACCAGGCGCAAACGCGGTCGGCGGGATATTTTCGCAGAGCTTGCATCATTTTACCGCCTTCTTCGGTGCATACGGGCTCATGTCCGAAGCTGTATATTCCGGCAATCGCACTCACGTTTTCCCCCCTTTTTCTTTTTCCATACCCGATAACGCTACGGATGCCCAGCGACCCAGCTGACGGGCAAAGGGAATACGAGATCGGAGCCGTCTATCATTTACAACCTGTACAGCATCATTCTGTCGAGAATCTTGAAGTACAGGAAGCTGTCCTACTTTTATTATAAATCCCCTGTTATCCGAATCCTGCTTTTCCAGCATCCTGTAAGCGTCCTTCCACTCAAAGTGATTCCAGTTCCCTCATAGGGATGTGCTTGCGACTGGGGAAGATCATACAGGCTGAACAGAAACCACATTTCCTGCGTGGCGAACAGGCGGGTGTGGCTTTGCAAAATGGTAGTCACTAGCGAGCTTCCACTTCGGGGGACACTAAGCAGGAAAACCAGTCCCTCGCCTTGCTTATCAATCAAGGAAACTCCTCCCCTATCTCTGCTCAATACATTTAATAGATACATTACGTATTTTATTATAAATTTATGATACATATTGTATCTTGTCAATCCCTAAGACGGATAATTTCTGCACATGACGCTCATGTTAATCCATAACTACATCTACAGGTGCACCATTCCGTCTACTCCGTTTCCAAGTGCATTTTTTCGAGTTCAGCTTATAAGAGGTTAAAAGAAGGAGCGTAACACTATGGGACAAGCTGTTAAAGGCATCATTACCATCGAAGGTCTGGAAATTCCTATCACCAATCCGGATAAACCGCTGTGGCCCGAAGCTGGTATCACCAAAGCGCTGTATCTTCGCAAGCTTGCGGTGCTGGCCCCATTTCTGCTCAAATATAGCCACAACCGTTTGCTGACCGTCATCCGTTGGCCGCACGGCATTCACGGGGATTTTTTTTACCAGAAAAATGCCCCGCAGCCTCGGCCGGACTACATCGAAACCTTCCAGCATGACGGCATTGAATATATGGTGCTTGGTGCGCTACCGCAACTGCTATGGCTCGGCAATCAGGCGGCGCTGGAGTTTCACCCATCCCTGCATCAAGCGGGCAGCACGCTACCGTGTGAATGGATGATTGACCTTGATCCTTCTAGAGAAGTGGACCCACGCATTATGGAGGCGGCATCCATCGTCGGTGAAGTGCTGTCTTCGCTTGGTTTGGAATCTGTACCCAAAACGTCCGGGGCCACGGGTGTACAAATTATCGTCCCGATCCGCACAGGCATCACCTTCGACGAGCTTCGCAGCATCGGTCTGCTGGTGGGAAAGTTCGTGACCGAAAAGCACCCTCACCTGTTCACACTGGAACGGTTAAAAAAGGATCGGGGAACCGCTATCTATTTTGATTATTTGCAGCATTATCAAGGAAAAACCCTGGCCGCTCCCTATACCCCGCGGGCACGCCCCGGCGCTACGGTATCCACCCCACTGACATGGAACGAGGTACGAGAAGATGTATCACCGCTTAACTATCATTTGCTGAATATTGAGGAACGGCTAAATCAGATGGGCGACTTGATCGCCATGGTCCCTCCACAGCCCATTGAGGATGTTCTCAAGCATATGCGCGCCAAATAAAAAAGGGGACGAACTCCACAGCCGTAAAATCGGCCGAGGAATCGTCCCCTTGCGCTAGTGTATTCCTTTTTTCTTAAAGCGTCCGCCCTTCACATCATGAATGTTACCAATTGCCACAAAGGCTTGCGGGTCCCAATCCTCAACGATGTTCTTCAGCTTCGCTTCTTCCAGACGGGTGATGACGACGAAAATGACCTTCTTGCTTTCGCCTGTAAAGCCGCCCTCACCTTCCAGATAGGTTACGCCCCGTCCAAGACGGTCCGTCAGGGCATCCCCGATGTCGCGGTATTTTTCACTAATAATCCAGACCGATTTGGACTGATCCAGACCTTCGATGGTAATATCAATCATTTTCATCGCAATATAATAAGCAATCATGGAATACAGGGCATTCGGCCAACCGAATACAAAGCCTGCGCTGCCCAGAATGAAGATGTTAACAAAAAGTACGATCTCACCGACCGAAAAAGGAGTTTTTTCACTGACGAGAATAGCTACGATCTCTGTTCCATCCAGCGAGCCGCCGGACCGGATGACGAGACCTACCCCAACGCCGAGAATGACACCGCCAAAGATCGCGCCGAGCAGCGGTTCGCCAGGGGTCAACGCATTCACACTGTGAAGTAACGTGGTTCCGATGGACATCACGATAATGCCGAATAATGTGGATAAAGCGAAGGTTTTACCGATTTGCTTGTAACCGATAACCAAAAAGGGAAGGTTCAACAGGGTCAGGAAAATGCCGAGCGGGTAGCCAGTAATCTTGGAGGCCATAATGGAAATACCTGTGACCCCACCGTCGATAACGCCGTTAGGAACCAGGAATATTTCGAGGCCCACTGCCATAAGCGCCGCACCGAAAATAATCATGGCCGCACGCTGAAACAGGCGTTTTGCTTTGTTTTTAGGATTGGCTGGAATTTTGCTGATCTTGGTCAACTCTCCGGTCACATCTGTGATCTCAGACAGATTGTGGACTTCCTTGCTTACTACACTCATATATAAATCCCCCCGGTACAGTATGGTATTATTGGACCGAAAAAGGGGCTGCGATCCGCAGTCCCTTCTTCTTTACCGCGCTTGTGTTATATGAATACTATACCATAAAACTGTGATTTTGCGCAAAAAAGTTAGCAAAAAGCACATAAATCTCAATAAAGCGGGATTATATTGATAAAAACGGCGAAAACCGCCTTTAAAGGAGCGGAGAGAGCATACGAGCCAGAATTTCAGCTGTTTTCTGTGATCGTGGCCGTCTGCAGAACACCTTTAAATCAATGTGCGAGGAGTTGGACAGGTCCTCTTCAAAATCGGCTGAAAGGTGTTCCAGCGCTGACCGTGCAAAGAGTACAGCGGTCAACTCAAAATTATAGAAAAAGCTGCGCATGTCCATATTGGCGGTCCCGACCGAGCCGAGTAAATCATCCACAATGATGACTTTAGCGTGAATAAATCCTTTACGGTATTGATAGAACTCCACACCCGCCTCCAGCAGCTCTTGCACATAGGACAGGGACGCCAGATGTACCAGCTTAGAATCCGATTTGTATGGAATAATAATTCGCACATCTACGCCGCTGACCGCCGCCAGCTTAAGCGCTTCATAAATCCCCAAATCGGGAATAAAATACGGTGTGGTTATCCAAATCCGCTTCTTGGCAACCGCCAGCGCACCAAAGCACATTTCCTGAATCGTATCCCATACCTGATCGGGACCGCTGCTCAAAATCTGTACTTCCTCATCCCCTTCACAGGAATGCGGTGGAAATAAATTCTCATCCATCAGCCGTTCCCCAGAGGCCAGCTTCCAGTCGCTCAAAAAAGCATTTTGCAGAAAATAGACGCTATCTCCCTCAATCTGCAAATGCGTATCCCGCCAAAATCCCACCTTGGGGTATTTGCCGAGATAATCGTCGCCCACATTGATTCCTCCAACAAACCCGAGCAGTCCGTCCACCACTACGATTTTACGGTGGTTACGGTAGTTAATCCGGCGATCCAGCGTCGCGAAAAACGGGGGCAGAAAATAATGAAACTCTACACCTGCCTCACTACAGGCACGAATAAAAGAATAGGGCAGATTGTAGCTCCCCACGCCGTCCAACACGAATCGAACCTTCACACCCTCGCGCGCCTTGCGGATCATGACCTCCTGAAGCCGGGTACCGATGTCGTCCGCCCGGAATATGTAAAACTCTACATGGATATGATGCTGCGCCCGTTCCAGCGCTGTCAGCATCGCCTCGAAGGTTTCCTCCCCATTCGTTAGCACGCGTGTGCGATTGCAACCGGTCAACGGATTTTCCGACATACGGATGAGCTGGTTAAAGAGACGCTCTTGTTGCTTGAAATGAGGATTATGCATTTGTTCCACATTCTCAATCACCCTCGATTGCGACCATAGGCGCTCGCGGAATTCACGAAACAGCTGTGATCCCCCTTTTCGCACCATTTTGCGCTTCTTATAATCCTGAGCAACAAAGTAGTACACGACAAAGCCGATCAGCGGGAAGCAGAACAAAATAAATAGCCAGGCTACCGCCTTGGACGGCTTGCGAAATTCAAAGAGCAGGATCGTCCCGGTCTGAAAAATAAAAACAATTAAAACCAACAGCAACCACAGCATGTTTAAGCCTCCTTATACATCTACGTTTTATACCAAGCTCCAATATTTTTGACATGTTTGCCCCTAAATCTGAATAGATAGTAACCAAGCACTATAGGATAGGAGCGATGTCCAGAAAGGAGCGATTATGAAAAAAGGAAGCCTAAATCGCCGGATGACCTTGCTCGTCATTCGAGATGCACAGCAACCGCCCAAGCAGCTACAATGTTCTACAGCCGCTGTCATTCTCGTCCCGACCCTTGTGATCGCGTCCATCTCTACACTCGTGATCGGGCTGCAAATCCGTTCTTCCCATATGATCTCCCAAATGGAAACGAATCTTGCTGTCCAGAGCTTGCAGATGGAGGTTACGGTAGCAGACAAGGATGCGGCAATCGGGCGACTGCGCCGCGAAGTCATGGAGCTGACGAATCAGGCCACCAGTATTCGCGAACGCCTCCAGCGTGTAACGGAGCTGGAGCAGCAAATGCAACAATTTATCCGTAAATACGGAAAATCCTCTGCCACCAGTAGCAGCAAAGCAGCCGTGACCCCACTCTCCTGGGATGCCTCTGGCTATACCGGGGGCGAATTGATTACAGTACATGAAAATACAGCCATGCTTACTCGTCAAGCCATGGATGATTTTCAGGAAATCGAATCCCTGCTGGACACGGTAGAGCGCACGGTTCCCCGCTCTATTCAGCAGGCGAACGCCATACAGCAGAACCTTGAGCAGAAGCAAGCCGCACAGTTGCTCCAGACCCGCAGACTGGCACTTGCCGAGCAAGGCAAGCCTTCAGCGTGGCCTGTCAGCTCACGTCAGTTGACCTCCAGCTTCGGCTATCGCAGTGATCCGTTTACGGGCAAATCGGCTTTCCATTCGGGCATGGATATTGCCGGACAAACGGGTGATTCCGTTTATGCGGCAGGAGCGGGCACCGTGCTGGAGGCTGCCTCCAGCGGGGCACGGGGCAAGTGTATTATCATCCAGCATCCTGATGGATTCCAGTCCTGGTATATGCACCTGAGCGGTATGCAGGTGACTCCGGGGGAACGAGTCCGTAAAGGACAGACCATCGGCCTTCTGGGAAGTACGGGAAGAAGCACGGGGCCTCATCTTCATTTTCAAATTGTCAAGCATAGTCAGCCTGTCGATCCATTACTGTATGTACAATAAAGGATTGGAGGAAAACAACATGTTCAAGGACTCCAAAAAAAAGCTGGCCGCTCCTACGACCGATACGCTGTTGGCTAACGGCACCAGCTTTGAAGGTACAATTGAGGCTGAGGCCAATATTCGGATTGATGGCCATTTTCAGGGCGATATCCGCAGTACTCGCGCCGTCGTGATCGGGGAATCTGCTGTTGTGCGTTCGGATATCATCGCACAAGACGTCATCCTGGCCGGCAAGGTATTCGGCAGCATCACCACAGAGGGACGGCTGACGATCACGCCTACGGGCGAACTGTACGGCAAAGTAGTCGCCGCCGCGCTGGTCATCTCCGAAGGCGGCTTACTGGACGGTACGAGTCAGATGATCCGCACGAAAGACGCGGAATCGTCTGCATCAACTGACGTTTCTGATCTTAAAACACAATCAGAGACGGGATAATTCCATTTACTCCATCCTATCACTGCTATCTACCTCTTTAAACGCAAACGGTCCCTATTGATTGATTTTTGCTGAAAACAGGCTGCAATATACCCCGGCACGCAGAATCTGTCGTGGTCATTGTATAGTTACAGCGCCCAACAGCGCAAAAAGGACGTGCAAATGGGTAGCCATTTAACACGTCCTCTTTGTTGCTTTTAGTATATTGTAAAATCCTCATGTTATAAAAATCAGATCAAAGCAGAATGCTTGGGTTTAGGTTGAAACATCACGTTTTACAAAAACCACCCAGGCAATCGCGATAAAAACTACATAATAGATGGCCAACACGGTGAGCGAAAAGGTCAAATCGGAGCTTACTGTACCCGGCGGCATATCGAGATATTTTTTCAGGTCCATATGCGTAAACAGCACGTATTTGGTCCATTCATAACGATCTGTACTAAACAAACCGATGGAATTATAGATTGTTTTGGTGAACATCATGAACAGAGACAGGCCGATCGCCAAGGCGCTGGAACGAAAAACAGCGGACAGCATAAAAGCAAAGGCCATGGTCACGAATAAAGCAATATAACTGTACAAGAAATTCAGCGTTACATAAGATATCGGATCACTGAACGGTGGAATCGAACCAGCTGGCGCAGCTTTGGATAACATCAACCAAGAGGACAGCGTAACCATCGCAACTAAAATGAACGTTCCGAGCAGACTGAACAGAATGACCGATATATATTTGGACAACAGAATTTTGCTACGAGTCCAAGGTCGGATAAGCAAAAGCTTAATCGTTCCCCATGTAAATTCACCCGCCACTGAATCAGCCGCTACAATGACCGTAAACGTCGTGTTGAGAAAAAATGTAAACATCACTGTCAACACGATACCATCCCACACGCTGACCTGATCGGAAACCAGAGCAATCAGCATCGGAATCACAGCCGTAATGACCGCCAGCATTCCTAGCATAATCCACGTCCGTACGCGCAAATAAATTTTAAGATTTTCGTTATGTACCAGCTTGAAGAAGTCAGTCAATGAACCCGCCTCCCGTCACTTCCAAGAATTGATCTTCCAACGTACGGGCCACCGGGCGAATCGCATATACCTTGACTCCGTTTGCAGCCAGAAGGCTGTTCATCTCTGCTATTTGCTCTCGCTCCAGATGCAGCAGCAGTTGGTTGCCTTCGACGCGCCCTGCACCGGCAAGCGCATAGGCTTGCTGGGCATCATTCACTTCAAAAGCAATTTCCGCCGTCTGGGCTTCTTCACCTGTGCTCTTCAGCTGCTTGATGTCAATCAGCCGTCCGCTTTGGATAATGGCGACACGGTCGCACATCAGCTCCATTTCAGACAACAAATGACTCGATACGAATACTGTAATTCCCTCGCTCCGGCTCAACTGTCGCAAATAATCCCGCAGTTCGCGGATACCCTGCGGATCCAGACCGTTGGTCGGCTCGTCCAGCACGAGCAGCTTCGGCCGATGCAAGATCGCCTGTGCTACCCCGAGTCTCTGCCGCATTCCGAG
Source organism: Paenibacillus sp. NRS-1782 (assembly GCF_050467685.1). Lineage (NCBI taxonomy): Bacteria > Bacillati > Bacillota > Bacilli > Caryophanales > Paenibacillaceae > Paenibacillus > Paenibacillus sp. NRS-1782. Next base: position 100,028 of record NZ_JBITPH010000021.1, on the reverse strand, counting down.
CGAGTAGGTTTTGACTTTATCGTGAATCCGGTTTCCGAGTCCTACCAGGCGTATCGCTTCATCTATGCGCTCCTTCGTCACCCCCGGTGACATTCTCGCAAAATGCTGCAAATTTTGATAGCCGGTCAGAAACTTGTACATTTCCGGGTTCTCCACAATCGCACCGACGTGGGAAACCGCCTTTTCAAAATCGGTTTTGATGCTGTCTCCACAAATATGGATATCGCCCTTGCTGATCGAAATTAGGCCAACTATCATACGGATGGTGGTTGTTTTTCCCGCACCGTTCGGTCCGAGGAATCCAAATACCTGCCCCGCTGGAACCTCCAGCGTCAGATCATCCACAATCGCTTTTGAGGAAATGATTTTACTCACACCCTCCATACGTATGACGGGAAGCTGTCCTGTCGCTTGCTGCATGCTATGAAACTCCTTCCATCCGGAGTGAAGCTCTATTCTATTTTTCTGTTCATTTCCGGTTTTGGAAGTATTGTACCATATTTAACCTGTTAGAAACACCGCGTCCTATCTATTCCTTATCCTTGTATATCCAGAGCACCCGCCACTCTTCACTTTCCTGCGTCACATAACAAGGCTGTACGATATCAAAATGACCAAACCGGGTCTTATAATGCTGGGTAACCGTAATACGGTAAACCTTCCCCAGCTCGTCTCCACTCTGCTCTGTGCGAATATCATATTCAGCCTGCGGCTCTCCCAGCTCGAATGTGAATGTATCTGTCCCCATATCCTGCATAAACACATGCGCACGCTGCTGCACATACGTGGATTTTTCGAATTTCTTCTTCATTTGCGAATGAAAAAGCTCCCAGGAGCCTCCAAAATTACCTGACTGCTCCATCGTATAGAACTCATTCAGCGCTTCAACCGCCTGATCGCCCTCACCCGTAGACGTCACCCCACGCAGACCCAGCCACAGCAACCATAACAGCCCACATATCAATGCAAAATACAGCAGCTTGCGGACGAACGCGGAAGCCGCTCTTCTTCTGAACAGCACAAATCGCTCCTCCCCTCAGTTGCACCTTCTACTGGATACTACAGATGTATGTGGGACAAGCCTAAGGTGATATGGCTGTGGTGAGCAAATGCTTCTCCATCAGTCCACGGATACGCTGGCGTTCCTGATCATCCACGATGTAATAATACACTCCGTTAATTTTGGTTCCATGGCCCCTCAACTCAACCATATCCGTCTGCCGTAGAGACGGGCCGATCCGGGTCAGAAAGGTCGTCATATCGTCAAAGGTCATATCCGTGCGGATCTGCTCCCCCGCTGCCTGCAATATCGGTTTTACCTTTAACAGTCCTTCCTTGCTGATCCCCTGTGCGACAATTTGCTTGAGCAGCTCCCGCTGACGGGCATTTCTTCCGAGGTCCCCGCGCGGATCATCAAAACGCATCCGGGCATTGGCCAACGCCTCAGTCCCGTTCAGCTTCAAGCTGCCCTGTGTAAAATGATGTCCTTCATATTGAAAATCGAGCGGATTGTTAACCGCGACTCCCCCCAAAAGATCTACCATTTTCGCAAACCCTTCCATGTTCATTTGCACATAGTAATCCATCGGATGATTCAAGAAATGCTCTACCGAACGAATCGACATGTCCACCCCGCCAAAGGCAAAGGCAAAGGCATGATTGATTTTGTCCTCACGTCCCCTGCCGATCAGCTCCGTTCGCGTATCGCGCGGAATGTTGAACATCAATACAGAGCCTTCGGCGGGATTAACGGACAGGACGATCATCGTATCCGAACGCCCTCGATCATGGGGACGCTGGTCCACCCCCAACACAAGCACGGTGAACGGCTTGAATTGGGATATGGCCGCCGGATTGGGCATACCCGAACCGTTGCCTATAACTGCCGGGCGTCCCGCTCCGCCTGTTGCAAGGGTAGAAATCGCGGCGGGCTGCACGATACTGCGTGGATGGTACATGGCATTTGCCGCCGTTTGAACCGAATGATATACATAAGCGGTGTAAGCACCAGCACCTACCATCAATAATGCAGCGGCCCCTAATGTCATTTTCAGCCATCGTTTCATACAGAGCCTCCCCTTTACGGGTTCATTACAGACCGTTGACGAACCATATCCATATTGTTCATCTGCGGCCTGCCGACAGAATAGTATGCAAAGGCGGACTGTCTGATCTGCTCCTCACGGTACACATTGCGTCCGTCGATCATAATGGGATACTTCATAAGCTCGTTTAGCTCATCTAGCCCCACCTCACCAAATTCCTCCCACTCTGTCAGCAGACACAGCGCGTCGCATCCTTCTGCCGCTTCTCGTGCGCTATCCGCCCACGTTATTTCCGAGCTGTCCAGCATTCTGCGGAAGTTGGCGGTGGCGACTGGGTCATATGCACGTATTTGCGCCCCCGCTTCCAGAAGCGACTGCATAATATCCAGCGCTGGAGCATCTCTTACATCATCTGTATTTGGCTTGAACGCCAGCCCCCATATGCCTATCGTGGCTCCTTCCAGATCACCCAGCGCTTCTTCCAGCTTGCGTAGCACATTAAAGCGCTGCCCCTGATTCACTTCCACCACCGATTTCAGCAGCTTGAATTCATAATCCACATTGCCCGCAATCTGGATTAGCGCCTGTGTATCCTTAGGAAAACAAGATCCGCCATAGCCGATGCCTGCGGACAAAAAAGAAGAACCGATCCGCTGATCCAGCCCCATGCCGTGTGCCACGCGCGTAACGTCTGCACCCACTTTTTCACAGATATTTGCAATCTCATTAATAAACGAAATTTTAGTCGCCAAAAAAGCGTTCGACGCGTACTTGATCATCTCCGCTGAACGGATATCTGTGGTCAAAATATTTGTCGTCAGCGGCTCATGCAGCTTACATAGCACAGCGGCGACATGAGGGTCGGATGCCCCGATCACGATACGGTCCGGCTGGAGCGTATCTGCTACCGCCGAGCCTTCACGTAAAAATTCAGGAACCGAAGCCACGCCAAAAGAGTAGCTTGTGCGGCTCGCGATCAGGCTGTGAATACGATCATTGGTCCCGACAGGCACCGTGCTTTTGGTGACAATCACTTTGTAGCCGTTCATGGCGTCTGCCACCTCGCGTGCGGCTCCCTCAATATAGGACAGGTTCGCTTCCCCGCCCGGTAACGAAGGCGTTCCGACCGCCAAAATAACAATTTCCGCTCCCTCTACCGCAGATGCAGTATCTGTTGTAAAGGTCAGCCGACCTTGCTCGACATTATCCTGGATCAAGCCTTTTAAGCCCGGCTCATAAATCGGTACTTTTCCTTCATGAAGCTGGCTAATTTTGTCCTCATTCTGGTCAACACAGACGACCGTATTCCCGAGCGCGGCAAAACAGACTCCCGATACCAGTCCAACATACCCTGCACCAATTACACATAGCTTCAAAGCGGCTCCCCCTTTTACATACTGTCTCGCTGAATTACGCTTTTACCAGCTTCACTTCTCTATGCCTCTCCCTGCATGCCGACTATGATGGAGCGTAAGCCGTTTGTTCCGCCGATAGGATTTGAGAAATCGGTATACATACACCGGATTGTTATAGGCGTATCTCTTCCATAACCGTTTTGGCTCACTAATCAGGCGGTACAGCCATTCCAGCCCCAGCCTTTGTATCATTAGCGGCGGTCTGCGAACCTTTCCGGTGATATAATCAAAGGCCGCTCCTACACCAATCATCACGCCACGGATGCGGTCTTTGTTACGATACATCCATATTTCCTGCTTCGGGCAGCCCAAGCTGACAAAGATGATATGCGCGCCTGACGCATTGATGTCATGAACAATCTGCTCCTCCTCAGCGGGCCGAAGCTCCCGAAATGGCGGTGAAAACCCACCTGCAATTCGGATTCCTGGGTAGTCCTGCTTCATTCTTTCCTTCAGGCTGTCCAGCGCATCCGGCGTGCTGCCGTAAAAATAGATACTTAATCCTGTCTGCGGCGCGCGTTCGCACAGCTTGAGCATCAGACTGGGGCCGTCCACCCGGTCCTGATGCTCAAATCCATACAGCTTGAGCGCCCATACCAGCGGCATACCATCCGGGGTACACAAATCTGCACGCGCAAGTGCTTCATGGAACTCGGATTGATTTCCGGCTGTAACAATAGAATGCGTGTTGCAGATACATACATAGCTGTCCTTGCGTCCGACTGCCCATTGCTCCACCGTGTGTACGGTTTCCTGAAACGTAAGCGCCGCAATATCTGCGTCTGCAATCCTTCCGACTCTATACTGGGGCAGCTGCTTCATAATCACGCTCCTCTATCGCCTCGCTGTATATGGCCATCAGCTGCTCGTAATTCACTTCTTCCGTGTAGCGTGCAGCATATATTTCCGATACCTTCTGTCTCATAGCTGGATATTTTTCATAGGCTGTCGCACGACGGATTACGGCACTGATATGTTCCATATCATCCTGTTGAAAATGGAACCCGGTTACTCCATCCTCCACCACTTCCTCCAGCGCCCCGAGCCGACTGCACAACACCGGGGTTCCCACGGAATAGGACTCTACGATGGTCATGGGAAAGCCTTCATACCAAATGGAAGGAACCATGACATACATGGCCCGGCTCATGCAATCCAGCACCGTGTCTCCATCCTGCTTGCCGAGAAAACGGATGTCCTCCTGCGGATACGCGGCAGCCAGTTCAGCCTTTTCCGGGCCATCCCCGATGATGACCAGTCTCAAGTCGCCCCGATCTTCCACCTGTGTCCAGGCTTTCAGCAGATTACGCACCCCTTTTTCAGCCGAGATCCGCCCCACAAACAGCAAGTAACGATCATCCGGGTCATACACGGCTTTCACCTCTTTACGTTGGATGAAATTTGGCTTCACTGAGATACGATCCGGTGGAATGCCACTTTCAGCAAATTTCTCCCGCGCAAACTCGGTTAGCGCAATATAGCGACTTACTTTGTGCTGCCATGTGCCGATCAGATCGTTAAACTTGATCATCGCCGCCACTGGAATCGTCTGTAGCGGTGAGCCCCGGTAACACCCGTGGCGAATGGAATGCAGCAAGGTGCCATGCAGGCATTTTTCACAAACCTCATTCCCTCGCATAAAGGTCGCCGCCGGACAAATCAGCCTGTAGTTATGCAGCGTCTGGACGACCGGAATCCCCAGCCGTTCACAGGCATGATAGACGGAAGGAGAAATAACCGGAAAAAAGTTATGCACATGCACCACATCCGGCTTCACCCGCAGAAGCAGCTTTTTGATTCTTTTGAACTCCGGCAGGGACCAAGCCGCCTCCACCGCCAGCTTTGCCATGTTAGCCAGCCCTTTGCTTTGGATACTGTCGTTATGCACATAATAGTGTTCTGTCTCTATCCCTCTGGAGCGCAGCATAGCCAATTCCTGCTCGACAACCTTGTCTTCTCCCCCGCTTTGCTGATAAAAGTTGTGGATGACCAGCACCTTGCCCACCGTTTTTTGGTTATATTCACGTCGATGGACATGACTTGCTGTATCCGATGATGGTGATGATAGGTCGGACTGAGGGGCCTCTTTTTGAACATGATGATGATCTAGGTTTGAAGCCTGTAGATGTACTGGAGACCCCGACTGTATGTTGATCTGTTTGCTCACGTGGCGGTCCCTCGTTCCTGCGTAGATTGCATGGGGTGGTGCATGAGCTGCATCGGTTGTATCCGTGAGTGGCTTAGCATTTCCTCCGCAATACGATCCCACGACATACGCTCAACTGTAAGAAACGCCTGCTCCGCCATACTTTGTCTCAGCTCAGCATTGTCCAACAATTCAGAGACTCGACTCACCCATTCCTCCTCCGAAAAACTGCTCAGGATCACTCCGTTCACCCCGTCCTCGATCAAGGTAACCGAGCCGCCATTTACCGAAGAGATAATCGGGACGCGAAACAGCATACTTTCCAGCAGCACCATACCGAAAATATCGTAATGAGTCGGAAACAGCATCGCATCCGCTGCTCCGTAAACCTGCCATAGATGCCGCTGCTCCACTCTTGTAAAATGCAAAATACTGTCCGTCAGCCCAAGCTCACGGGCATAGGCCCAATAGCGATCCGTATCCGCCTTACGTCCATCCCCGACCATTAACAAAAGGCAACTGGGATGCTTTTGAAGTACCTTTTTGAACACGCCTAGCATAAAACGTATATTTCTCCGCTCCTCCAGCACGCCGACATACAGTAGCACCGGACGACCCCCAAGCCGCCTCAGCTCATCCGTGACCTCAGGATTTTTCTCCCGGCCTTCGCTTGCGTCGTTGCCCCGGTTGCCGCTGTTGTCATTGTTGAACGTTCCCTCCACCTTGCTGCGGTCCAGTCCGACTCCAAGGGTGACGACGTTGTGAAAGCCTTTATCCTCCAGATAGCGCTTGGCAAGATCGGATTTGACAAAGGTACAGCGTTGAGACTTTGTCACCTTCGGCAGTAGCAGGGTATCGTACAATCTTCGGATCAGCGCGTGTGTATCATCGCGGTACGGGCCGTGATACAGCACCAGCTTTTCCGGACATTTGCGAGAAAGCAGATAAGTCATGATCTGGTTGTATTCTGTGGAAATGACCCAATCATAAGCAGCCAAAAACGAATCCTCAAGGACATCCCTGTAGATGCTGTTGCTCAGGAACTTCAATCCGTGGAGCCAGATGATGCGCAATGTGCAGCCTTCGTGACGGTATACCTGCTCCAGATGGGTTTCCTTGTGGTCGTTGTAGTAGACAATGTCGCAATCGAAGCCTTTCCGAACGAGTGCCTTGCCCAAGCCGACTTCCTGCAAATTGTATGAGTCCCCGTTCACCTTGCTAGCAAAATTGCGAAGATACAATATTTTTTGAATCATCATTAGGCTCCTGCCATTTCATATTGGGTGAGTTATGGCGGGCGGAGGGTTTAGAGACCGCTGCGCGTTCCATTTGATCTTCCGATCGCTGTTGCCACTGAATTTTTGGATTAATATAAAACCTAATAAGGTTAAAATTCAGTGGCAAAGGCGAACGCTAGCGCTTCTTCAGATTCAAATGGACCGCTTCGCTGCTGACCGCCGTTTCCATAAAGTCACCCTAATTTTAAAAAAGAGAACTCAGGGCATGAAGTGCCCCGCTGCGCGGGTTACGCGGGCGGATGCACGCAGCCGTAGACTACGCTGGGATGCGTGTCCGAGAGAAGTTCACGGCGATAGGCGAAGCTATCGCCGGGCGGGCTCTACCTTCCCCCACCCTATGGGCTGGGGGAAATTCCTTTTGGCGGCGGCGGGAAGTAGCGGAGGATAGGATTTGAATCTGTAGAAGCGAAGCGTTCGCCTTTGACGTGGGATTCCGCCCCCTATAGGGGCTTATTCAATCAGGGAATCCCGCGTCAACAGCGATCGGAGGATCAAATCCGTCCCGAAGCGGCCTCCCCCCTCCAAACCGAATGCTCCCCCTGCCTCTGCTTTTCTTCCATCATCTGCATATTAAAATGATCTGCTCCTTTAAGCTGGGCAGCCGCCATATCCGCCACCAAGGTCACGCTCGACTCCATCGGGACAAAGCGGTATTTATAAGCCGTAAGCCGATGGTCCGTTTCGTGAAATAAAATATCCTGCGCGTAGTTGCCCCAACGATCCTTGGGCATCAAGTCAATCGTCATGCCGGCATGTGCGGAGGGCAGCAGCATATTGGAGCCGTGAATGCCGATCACCAATCGGCTGGCTGCATACACCTCGCATACCAGCAGCTCACTTTCCCGGTCGAAGCGTGCGACACGTTCGTCCGTAATCCATGCCGGGAAGCTCCCAGTGCGACCCAATCCGGCAACCGTAAAACGGTAATCCGGAAAGGATTCCTGCAACCTGCGGAACAACCGGATGATTTTGCGACGCTGATGATAAATCAGCGGTTTAAGCCAACGCTTGAGCTGCGGAAATTTCTGTACCGCTCGTGCGATATGATGGCTGCCGCTCCACAAGCGGTCTTCCCTCCATACGAAGGTAATGCGCGGCTCCGACTCACGGCCATCCTCATAACGCGGGACACCCGTAAACTGCTCAATATCGAACTGACTAGGGTGTGAATACGCCGGACTGACATAGACCTCATCAAAGCGTACCAGTTCCTCTATCATTCGATGATGCAGCACCGGATAAAAGTTGCGGGCCTTGCTGAATGGCACATCGACTGTCCAGATTTCAGCCACACCTGCGGGAACCATCCACTCCAGCGATTTTTGCACAATAACGACGATGCCCAGCTCCGGCAATTGTTTGTATTCCCGCTGCACATTCAGCAGCTTAAGCAAAGCGTGACCATACAAATAATCAATCGTATTGACGATGATGATGCGCTTAAAGGGTTTCATTTTATGCACAGTCATGCCAACTGCCAAATCATAGGAAGGACTGAGCAACGCTTGCCGCAAGGGCTCTCCGAGCCATTTTATCGATTTCGCATCTCCGGTTAGTGTATAGTTAGGCATTTCTACCCGATAGGGTGAATACGTGGCATGCCCGACCCGCATATCCTCGATATATTCACGTCCACAGCCCTCACACCAAGTGCTGACACATACATGAATTCCCTGCCACAGCACCTCTCCGCCCCGTACCTTACCTCCACAATGCGGACATTGTCCCTCATGCTGAACAAACGGTTTAATGGGTATCATGATTGTTCTCTCCAACTTTCGGTACTGTAATATGAACACGCCAGAAGGTCAGGATCGACTTCATCATCCAGCTCAAATTGGCTTTGACTTCCTTAAACAGCAAATCTAATAAAAATACAGATATCGTAAAAGACAAGATGGTCGCCACCAGCGAGCCTCGAACACCAAATAACGGGATAAGCGCATAATTTAAAGCCACATTCGTCACTGCACCTACGATTGAGGTCAACAGCGTATATTTAAACAAATTTTCATTCGTGATAAACAAGCTTTTAGCAACACTGAAATTAGTAAAAAACAGACGAATCGCAAACAGCGACAGCAACGAGCCTGCCTCGGTAAATTCCCGCCCATACAGCACGACCACCACCCATTGGGACAGAAAAAATAACGGTATTGAGGTCACCAGAAAGCAAATAAACATTAGCCGATATACGTTGGACAACGTCTGTCTGTATTCATCGCTCCCTTTCATCTTGGAACGGGTCACCACTGGGGCATATGCTGTGGTAAGAACGACCGGAATGAAGCCCAGCACTTCAATAAGACGGAGCGCAACAGAATATTGCCCCACCGCCGCATCCCCCAGCATCTCGCCGATAATGACCTGATCAATCCGTGCCTGTACATATACAGCGGAGGATGACAAAATAAGCGGCCAGCTGTGATTCATGATTCGTCGTGCTGTGGTTAGGCTGAACGTCCACTTGTGCATACGCCGTCCTTCCTTACGGAAGAAATACAGCAGAATCAGACTTCCGAGCAGAAACTCGCCATGAGCGCACAGCGCCACCACCCAGATGGGGACACCGGACAGCAATAAAATGATTTTAATGGTGGAGCTGAGGACAAAGGCTGTGTTCTTGGCAATGACGGTGTATTTGGACAACATTTGCGCCCGGAACCAGTAGTCGATGATATCAAACAACTGAAACACTGAGGCCATTGCCAGGATCAGATTGATCAATCGTACGGAACTATCCTCCGGTCTAAGCAGCGAAATGAAGGAGCATGACAAGACAATGGCTACCAAAGTACCCGCCAGCTTCAGCAGAATCGCCGTACCCAATAACTCCTGCTCATCCTTGGGGTCCTTGACGAGATCGCGCACCAATATGGAATCAAAGCCAAGCGTCGTGAAAATCAGAAACATTCCGAAAAAAGATTCCGCATAATTCCACTTCCCCAGTTCCTCCGGTCCGAGCACTCTCGCCATGATAATGCTGACCGCCAGACCAAACACCATGCGGATCATTTTGTCGCCGAATAGCCAAGACGTATTCACCAGCAGACTTCTGCGCGATTTGGCGTGATTTTTGACTAATGTCATAAGCTCTACTCCATCTTGAAAAATGACCTTTCGCACGGCTCCATAGCATGCTGTTCTGCCGATGCGACTACAATAATGTACAGCGAAGAGACCTCCCGGCAAGCGGGTGGCCCCTCCATGTCTTATACGACGACGGAAGCTTCGACCGCAGCCTGCCTTTTTACCCGCTCCAAGTCTGTGTCCACCATCATATGAATGAGCTGTTCGAAGCCTACTTCTACTTGCCAGTCCAGCTTTTCCTTCGCCTTGGCGCAATCGCCGAGCAGTAAATCCACCTCTGCCGGACGGACGAACTGAGGATCAATGACGACATAATCCTCATAGTTCAGACCTACATGGGAAAAGGCGATTTGCAGCAGTTCGCGGACGGAATGCATTTCTCCCGTAGAAATGACGTAATCATCCGGTTGATCCTGCTGGAGCATCATCCACATCGCCTTCACGTAATCCCCCGCAAAACCCCAATCCCGCAGCGAATCCAGATTCCCCATGCGCAGCTCCTGCTGCAAACCCAGCTTGATACGGGCTACAGCGTCCGTCACTTTGCGTGTTACAAACTCCAGCCCACGGCGGGGCGATTCATGATTGAACAAAATGCCGGAGCATGCAAACATATCAAAGCTCTCACGGTAGTTCACCGTGATCCAATGACCATACACTTTGGCGACACCGTAAGGGCTGCGCGGGTAAAATGGGGTCGTTTCTGTCTGTGGCGTCTCCAACACCTTGCCGAACATCTCACTACTCGACGCCTGATAAAAGCGCGTGTTCGGCTTGGCAATCCGAACCGCCTCCAGCATATTGGTGACGGATAGCGCTGTAATCTGCCCAGTAGCCAAGGGCTGCGGCCATGAGGCCGCGACGAAGGATTGGGCAGCCAGGTTATAGACCTCATCCGGGTCAGACTGACGCACGGCTTCGATGAGCGAGGCCAGATCGGTCATATCGCCGGAAAGCCAATGAATGTCATTCTGGATATGTGCCACATTTTCAAAGTTCGGCGTACTGGTGCGTCTGCGTACCCCGTACACCTCATAATCTTTGGACAGCAGCAACTCGGCCAGATAAGATCCGTCCTGTCCAGTAATCCCTGTGATCAGCGCTTTTTTCATTCCTATTCCCCCACCGTTTTTTATTGTTCAACCAGATCCAGACCTTGAAATGCCTGATACACAGACGTTAATCCCTCTTCCAGTGAAATGCGCGCCGACCAGCCCAGCCCGGAAATTCGGGACACATCCACCAGCTTGCGCGGTGTGCCATCGGGAGCGGACGTATTAAAGGTAATTTCCCCCTCATAACCGACGACTTCCTTCACCCGTTCAGCCAGCTCCCGGATGGAAATATCCTCCCCAACGCCGATGTTCACAATCTCATTTCCCTCATAGCTATTCATCAGGAACAGACAGGCTTCCGCCAAATCATCCGAATGAAGAAATTCACGACGTGGTGTGCCGGAGCCCCATACTTCGACTGTCGGGGACTGATTCAGCTTGGCTTCGTGAAACTTGCGGATGAGCGCAGGCAGCACATGAGAGGTCTGGAGATCAAAATTATCGCCTGGACCGTACAAATTCGTAGGCATCACCGAAATATAACGGGTTCCATATTGACGGTTGTAGGACTGGCACATTTTAATCCCGGCGATTTTAGCGATAGCATAGGCTTCATTCGTAGGCTCCAGCTCACCTGTAAGCAGATATTCCTCCCGCAATGGCTGTGGGGCAAATTTGGGATAAATACAGGTGGACCCAAGGAATAGCAGCTTGCTTATATTCGCCCGGTATGCCGCGTCTATCACATTCGTCTGGATGAGCAGGTTGTCACGGATAAAATCGGCCGGGTAATCGTTGTTCGCCAGAATCCCACCAACCTTGGCTGCTGCCAAAAATACATAGTCCACCGACTCAGTTTCGAAAAAGCGGTCTACAGCCTCCTTGTTGCGCAGATCCAGCTCGCTGCTTGTGCGGGTGATCAGGTTACGGTAGCCTTCTTTGCTCAACGCCCGAACAATGGCGGAACCCACCAGTCCGTTGTGTCCTGCTACATATATGTTGGAATGAAGATCCATGCTTTCCCCTACCCTTCCTGTTGGAGTGAATTTAATATGCATCGTTGGAGCCCAATAGCACCCGGAACGTTTTCAGCATGATGATAATATCCGTGCGTAAACTGCGTCTGGATATGTACTCCAGATCCAGCTCTACCATCTGGTTAAAGCTCAGATGATTACGACCGCTGACCTGCCATAGGCCGGTGCAGCCTGGCGTAACCGTCAGACGCAGCTTATCCCTAACCGTATAATCATCGACTTCTCTGGGCAGCGGGGGTCTGGGCCCTACCAGACTCATCTGCCCACGTAGTACATTCAGCAGTTGCGGCAGCTCATCAATGCTCGTTCTGCGGAGGAGGCGCCCAATACGGGTGATGCGTGGATCATCCCGCATTTTGAACATCGCACCTTCGATTTCATTTTCCAACAGCAGCGTGGACAATCTGTCCTCGGCATCGGACACCATGGAGCGAAATTTGATCATGCGAAACGGCCGTTCATTTTTACCAATACGAACTTGATAAAATAAAGCGCTTCCTCTCGGGTCTTCCAGCTTAATCAGCAAAATCACGAGCAGAAATACCGGGCACAGCACGATTAAACCAATGAACGACAGCACGATGTCCATACTTCGCTTCACGAACGGATATACGCTCAATCCTTGCCGGCGTTCAAGCCCATGAGCGGCCGAATACACTTCCACTGATGTACTCAAAGCTTCAGCCTCGTTCGAGTGGGAAGAAGACACTGCTCATCACCTCAGCTTCCGATTGATAAGTATTATTTATTCATTGTTAAGAGAATTTTTTTTAACTCCCATTTCCCTCCTTTCTGTTCATGTCAGGTTGCGTTCCTCCATGCCGCGCTCCGCACGAGTATCCGACCGTTTCACGTTGTTGAGCACCACGCCCAAAATACGTGCCTTTACTCTTTCCAAATTGGCTTTCGCTTTCTTGACGAGATCCTTTTTGACCTTCCCTGCCTGCACCACCAAAATCACTCCGTCACACATGGCGCTTATAATGAGGCCATCTGGAAAGGACAACAATGGCGGCGTATCCATTAAAATCACATCATAATGCTCCTTCAGCTCAGACATTAGAGCGTTCATTCTGCGGGAGCTGAGCATCTCGGACGGATTCGGCGGAGTCGGTCCGGCTGTAATGGCATACAGATGATCGATCCCTGTTTCCTGAACCACTTCCTGCCATGGCTGCTGGTTGGCAAGGACACGTGTCAGACCCGTATGATTACGCAAGCCGAACATGTGGTGCAAGGAAGAGCGGCGCAAATCCATGTCCATAACCAGCACCTTCTTCCCCTCTTGCGCATACGTTACAGCCAAATTGCTAATCGTGACCGTCCTACCTTCACCCGCCTGAGCTGATGCTACCATCATAACCTCAATCGGCTCATCTATAGAAGAAAACTGGATGTTCGTGCGAAGCATACGGTACTCCTCCGAGACAGGAGATTGGGCATGCAGGGATGTGACGAGCTGGTTATTGATTAGTCGCGGCATATTGGCCTTCACCTACCTGTTTGGGAGTTGTAGCTGAACCGTCGGAGCGTTTGTCTTCTTTTTTCATTTTCGTAATCAGGGACAGGGTAGGCAGGCCGAGTTCTTTTTCAACATCCTCTTCATTTTTAAAGGTATCATCCAGCACTTCCAGCAAAAACGCCAAGCCTATACCCAGCAACAAGGAGGTGAAAAAAGCAATAAGCATCTGTATAGCGGGATTACTGTTCACAGGAACAGCCGGTTCAGTCAGACTGGCTTCGCTTAGAATCGTGACGTTGTCCATTTTCATGATAGAGGGAATTTGTCGTTTGAATACTTTAGCTATCGCATTTACGGTTTTGACAGCCTTCGTATACGATAAATCACGGATTGTTAAATCCATGACCTGTGAATCACCTGCGGTGTTTACTCTTAGTTTTTGCGCCAGAACTGACGGAGTGACCTTGAGATCGGGGAAGCTGGCGACCACCTGGTCCATAATTGCCGAGGACATCATAATTTGCTTATAGGAGTTCGTTAAAGCTATATTCGTTTGAACGACACTGTAATCGACGACACCCGCACGATCCGGCCTTGGCGTTTGGTTGATAATAAGCTTCGCTGTCGCTTCATAAATCTGAAGGGTAAAATATACATTTTTCACGCCTACCACAGCACATACCAACAATACGATACCGCTAATCAACCATATTCTTTTTCGGATCATACGGATGTACTCTTTCAACTGCACAAGACCAGTCCTCTCTGATTGACTTGTTTTCGATGCAATGACGCTTGTACTGATCCTCTGCATAGCATGACCATATAATCTATAGTAAAATGTTGTATAATAGCGCATAGAAGGTCTAGCCAGCGAATTTGCACAAGTGCTAAACCATCCGTGGCCTCCCAGGGTATATGAACGATAGCATCTGGATAAAACTATAAAATAACGATACGTTATGTATCCTACATAACTAATTTATGATACAACTCGTATCTTGTCAAGCTTAAAATTGCTTTTTTTTACTTTCTCAACCTTGCATTCAGGAGGAAAATCAGATGAATTATGGCACCCGCATCGCTGAATTACGGGAATATAAGGGATTAAAACAAGAGGAACTAGCGCAATCCCTCGGAATTACGCGGGCGGCTCTTTCTCACTATGAAAAAAACCGGCGCAAGCCAGATTTTGAGATACTGACCAAACTTGCAGACATTTTCGGGGTATCCATTGATTACTTGGTAGGACGCACTAGCCATCCGGCAGCAATTTTGGATTCAGATGTGAGGGAATTTGTGGACCAGTTGGAGCTGTCCGATGAAGATATCCTGCAACGTTTTAATTTGACCATTGATGGACGAACTTTGTCTGAGGAAGAAGCCAAGCGTTTTATCGCGTTTGTCCGCATGGAACGAATGATGGAATAAAGAAGGGTGGGAGCCGGTTCACTCCTAATTTTAAGCAGTGCCGGCAACCGATATTTTACAAGCTCTTATCCTTTCGGTCCTTGGTTCCGTCAGCTTCGCTCTGTAGACAATGTGGCATCACAATGCCACATTGAAGCAAAATATCCCGGATGTCCAGGTGGACGACAGGTTTGTCTGCTTTCCGTTCGTTGTTTCGTAGAAGAGAGTTGTCCATCCCTGATTCAGTCTCCTTGTTCATTCGGCACTTACCTCACTTTATCATTCTTGGTCACCGGAAAGAGAATCTCCACAAACCATGTATGTATAGTTATGAGCAAAACCATTATATATGAATACATACCTGTAATGTTGTCGTCTTATGGCGAGGAAATTAAAGGATTTTTGGATTTTCTTCTGAAATATACGCAATGAACTGCCAAATCAGAACCATTTACAGATAAAAAAGAACCTGTCAGGTCCTAATTTCTCCTGATAGGTTCTTTGGCATTCTATTTTCGGTTGCATGTAAGGTATTCTTCAACGCTGGTCCTACTCTGTATCTGTCCTCATTAAGCGACCTCGGCTGCCGGGGACACTTGAGTGCCCCCAGTCGCTCGGACTTTGTAGGCGTAGTGACTTCCTGCCTTCACCGTGTGGTCCGTATACGTGCTTCCCGCTACTTCCGAGGCAATCACCTGATACGCCCCGTTTGTCCCGTCCGCACGCAGTACATCATAGGCGGATACGCCTTCTGCCTGAAGCCAATTGATCTTTACCGCGTCTTCCTGAACAGAGGCGGCCTTCACCTCTGTAGGGGCCGAAGCTGCGGTCTGATCTGTACTTTTCAGTTCCAGAATGTATTGTACCGACTCGCCAGGACCCAGCTTTTCTTCAAAATCAAGGGCAGGCGAAGCCTTGAGTCCGGATATGGAACGCTGTGCCTGGCTGTACGTAGAGCCAGCTCCGAAGCGTTCACCCGTGTACAAACCGGCTTTCGGCATCGTCACCCGTACGCGGATCGTCTGTGCTGTGGATTCGAAATTCACCAGATTCACCAGCAATTTGTCCGAGGTGGCCCCACTGCCAGCCAGCGGTTTCAGTTTAGCCGTATCCACTGCACGGACATAGACCATCTTATCCTTCGTTTCCTCCGGATTCAGGACCGTATAAGTCAATGGTTTCCCGTGTGTGGCATAAGCCAGACTCAAGCGTCTCATGATGTTTACACGGCTGTCCTGCCCTTGTCCGAACGGATACATTTCCGTATTCGCCGGATTGTGATTTTGCAGGTCAAAGCCGGTTTTAAACAGCGTGTAGTCCTTATAGAAAGCAGCATGCTGAATAAACATATCGGCAAAACCAATCTGCGAACGCATAATCCGGTCGAATGCGGCTGCCTGTGGCTGACTGGCCCCGTACTCAGGGTTGTCCCGATGCGTATCGTTCGTACCAAACTCCGTATTCAGCATCTTCTTCTCCAGCCCGTTACTTGAACCGCCGAACGTTTTCAGATTTTGAACAAAGCTGCCTCCTCCCTCTTCGTTATACGATTCGCCATAGGCATGTCCATTGGTCAGGTCAGTGACATCCTCCAGCTGTTTACGTTGTGCCGGGTCCCGCTCCCATCCATCCGGATCGCCGCATTTGGGCGTACCTCCGGTTTGGTTTTTGCATGCCTTGGTTGAATATGTCGGCCAGTAGGCCCAACCCGGCGCAACCGTTTTGAGATGCGGCGCCAATTGCTTACCTTCCGTATTCAGCCATTTGGCGACGGCCAAATTGACCGCTTTTGAGCGGTTAAACAATCCAGGTTCATTATCTACTTCGTAATAATGCAGGTATGAACCATATTTTTTTACATAATCGCGCAATTTCTGCTTAGCCGTCTCCGGCAGGGAGCCGTCTTTTTGCAGCTTGATATCGCCTGTATACAAATACAAAGCTGACGATTGCATATTATACTGCTTCAATGTTTGGTAGTAATCTCCCACGTCTGTGCAGGCCTTGTTTACATTACTGGCACAAGTGACTCTCATGACATTGCCGCTATACGCAATTCCCAGCCATTTGAGAACATATGGTAAATGTTTAACTGCACCCTCATCATAATAAAATTCTTTATTATTGACATTCGTTCCGGTCAATATATATTTACCGTGTATCGGCTCGGTTGCAGGTGAAGCTAACGTCTCCAAGCTCAAGTCATCCCAAGTCCACCACACATTTTTATCTTCAACAGAGGAGCAGTATAGGCAGCGCGCTGTCTTTAGCTTGAGTACGTTAACACCGCTTTGCAATTGCTCTTTGGGGATATATAGCTCGTAATTGCTTTTGAAATTATATGCACTGCCTGTGCCGGCAACCCCGGCAATCTGGATGATACCGGACAGCTGATGATTTGAAAATACAGCCATCTGGGGAACGGCTTTGCCCGCATCCAAAATTCGTACACGGAATATCATCCCGTTGGGAGGAACCTGATCCAGCTTGTACTGGAGGGACAGTTCAGGATTCGTGGACGCATTTAATCCGGAAGGGATATCTCCACTGCTGAGCAATATCGGAGCCGTTGTACTCCCCGCTATGGACATCGCTGACGATGTTCCTTTAGCAGACGACTCGGTAGAGGCCACCGAAATATTGATATTGTCCTTACCGACCACACCTCTAAATTCTACTGAAGAGTCATCCCGCTGACCAAGCTTCCATACCGGACTCGCCGCCGCTACTTTAATCGTCTGAAGTTCTTCACTCTTGGGAGGCGTATGAATAAACCAGGCAATCAGCGCTATAGCTGCGACCCCTAGCAGCCCGGCCAATACCACTATATACTTTTGGGTCAACCATTTTTTCATCATTGTGCTCCACCCTCTCTCTCCTCAAAATTTTTGGCGGGGAAAGAGTATATATCAAGGAAGAAACAAAGCGTTGCCGGGAATTACCGCTTTCGCTTCATGCTGACTTTCCCACATCAGACGTGCCATTGCGTCGCCCTTTTCATCATAATATTCAACCTTCAAATCTGCCATTTTGCCTGCTTGCAAGGAAATGCTGCCCTTGCGTTCTGTCCAGCTTTGTTTGAACCAGCTATCAATAATCAGCTTGCCATCTACCCATACACGAATGCCATCATCGGATATCGTGGTAAACGTATAGGCCTCACTATATTGCGGCTTGATTTTGCCCGTCCAACGGACTGAGAACTGATCAGCCTCCACCTTTGGATCAGGCGTGGCGGCACGCCAGTTATAATCCAGCTTACTGTCTGTGCGAACCAAAACAGCAGTGCCATCCAGATTCATGTCGTTAAAATATTCGCCCCGCAGCCCGTTTGCGTAGACCATATCCGGAACGGAAGGCGGGACTGGTTTACTTACCACTGGCGGAGCTGGAGTCGAGCCATTTTGTCCCGTGTCCGGTACGGTTGGTAGCTCCGTGTCAGGTTTTTTCATCGCAGCCAGCCCTTTTTTCACATCATCCCGCGTCAAGCTTGTCGAATCATTCATATAATCATGAATCTGATCCGTCGTGTTATTTTCGGTCAGCATCTTGCCCCAGGTCATGGAATACACCCATTTAGGCTGAGCCTTCATCACCTCGGGACTGGGCACCTCACCATGTTCCCCAATGGCAATCGGTTTATTTCGTGCCAGTCCGAGCAATCCTTCGTAATGGCTTTGCTTAAAATCATGGTTGTAAATGTCTACAGCCAAAATATCCACTTTGTCATCCCCCGGATATTTCGGGGTATATGGAGCAGTGTACGAATTAGGCGCATTCGGACTCCATACCCACAGCAGATTGTTCAGCTGATGCGTATTTACAAAACGGTCATACATGATATTCCATAGCTGATTGCAATTGTTTTTGTTTCCCCACCAGAACCAGTCGCCGTTCATTTCGTGGTAAGGTCTCCATAATACTGGAACCCCCGCATCACGAAGCTGCTTTAACGATACAGCGACCTTATCCAGATCGGCAATGAGAAGATTATACTGCGCAGTACCCGGCGTCACATATTTATTGAACTCCGCCTGGCTTACTTTCGCCTGCACATTGGCCCAAGTCAGTGGTTTACCCGGCAACGGTTCATGATAAGTCATCGTAACCATGCCGCCAGCTCTACTCCAACGTATCGCGCTATCGACGACATTTTTACGTTGTGCTGCCTCCGTAGCGGCGGACTGGCCGGAGATGGCTCCCATCTCGTAGCCATGTACACCAGCATACGCCTTACTGATTTTTTGGACCTTGTTGCTTAATTCATCCGGACTTTCCAAATAATCATGTTGACCTGTGACCATCTTTTTTCCCGAGATGCTGATCAAATAGTTGTATAGTTCACGGGCCTCAGCAGAAGCGTCCGAATTAACAGGCTGTAGTGTGGCAGCATTCGCCACGGACAGAGATTCACCAAAACCGACGGGCAACAAAGAAAAAAGCATAACAACGGGGAGTACACTGCGTATCCATCGATTCACAGGGGTAAAATAGGGACTCACTCTCGCTCTTCCTTTCGGTAGCCAGGCTGCCATCCTCACGGAAGGCCCTTTAGCTTTGCGTACCTGCCTTTCAACAGGGCTGCGTTTATCGTGGAAGGAGTTTGGATTCCTTCTTACCCTAAGTATCGACTTTTTTTTACCAAAATTTAATAGGTCATGTTCATGAATTTACAGATTTTCGCGTATTTTCGACAGTTCGGGATAAAAACTTCATAAATGAGTCATTTTTCATCCTTCAGGAATGTTGCATGATGCTCATTTATGAAATAAACTGGTGACGGGAAATTTCATCCCAATCCATGCAAAAACGGACAATATCCTCTTCGATCAACTCAGAACCTGTCTGTACCTCGATCAATTCCACATCGGTCACGGCCAAAATGCTATGCTTCGTCCCTTCTGGAATGCGAACCACATCACCCGCCTTCACCTTATGCAGCTTTTCATTCAAAATAATTTCCGCTTCACCGCTAATAATGGTCCAAATTTCACTCCGTTTGAAATGAAGCTGGTAGCTGATATTTTTGCCTTGCAGCACACGGATTCGCTTGGTCAATACCTCGTTGCCCTCGTCATACTTTACATAATCCACTACCCGATAATGCCCCCAACGTCGCTCTTCGTACATTGGACGCTGATTATGAGCCTTGAGCACTTCCTTGATGCGCGGACTTTCCGCCTTATTGGTCACAAGGATGCCATCCGGGCTGACAGCTACGATCAGATCATTCGTTCCAATGATTGCCACGGGGATATCCAGTTCGTTGATAAGGCTTGTATTGACGCAATCCTCCGTTACTACGCCTCTGCCCACTTGCTGATGGGACATTTCTTCCGTTAAGGTGTTCCAGGTACCTAAATCCTTCCAGAATCCATCATACGGAAGAACAACGATGTCCTGCTCCTTCTCGACTACCTCATAGTCAAAGCTGATTTTTTCCAGAGAAGAATATTGCTTTTGCATTTCTTCATAGTTCAGCGGCAAACCTTTGGATGCCAAGATATCGAGCAAGTAACCCAATTGGAATGCAAAAACCCCGCAGTTCCATAGAGCATTGCGTTCCATCAGACGCTCCGCCTGCTCCCGGTCGGGTTTCTCTTGAAAATGGCTCACTTCGCGGTAGCCTGTGCTACCTTGTGTGGCATCATTTTTCGGTATAATGTAACCATATTTCTCAGAAGGATAGGAAGGGACAACTCCGATTAACGCAAGCTTGCCTTCACTCTCCTGAAGAGTATGTTCCAACTGGGCAACTGTAGCAAAGAAAGCATCCTCTACATAGGGATCTACCGGCAATATTGCAACGATTTCATCGGGGGAAACTCCAACAATGGAATATAGATAAGTCGCTGTCAGCGCAATGGCAGGAAACGTATCTCTTCGTTCCGGCTCAACAATGATGCGCGTATCCTGCCCAACCTGACTCTGAATCATTTCAACCTGCGCTCTCCCTGTTGCAATAAACGAGGATTCGGACAAGCCGTTATCCCCCAGTTGTCTCCACACCCGCTGCACCATAGATTCCGAATTCCCCTCCGGACTCTCCAGCACCTTCAAAAATTGTTTGGAACGGGAATCGTTGGACAAAGGCCATAATCTCTTACCGGAACCACCAGACAAAAGTACGAGCTTCATAACTCTCCACTTCCTCTCTAATTTGGGTAGGTGATCGGATGGAGCACGGTTGAGTAGCCCGCTACGGGATGGATTTGATCTTACGATCGCTGTTGGACCGGGATTCACTCGATTGTATAAAATCGTGTAAAGGTTTGAATCCCGTTCCAAAGGCGAGCGCTATCGCTTCTCCAGATTCAAATCCATCCCTGCGCTACTCAAAAATGCATCATGCCGATCATACCGTGTATTGCAAAAGGCACGACCGGACGATTCATGTCCGGTCAGCCTGTAAAGGTGCTCGCGCGCCCGGCGCATGGCGCTTTGATCCGAAGGAGCGGTATCACCGCGCCGCTCCTTCCGATACGCCCTTCCTACCTCCCCCCATGAGGTGGGAGGTTAAAAATCGTGACTCCACGGCGGAAAGCAGCGGAGCGGGCAGAATTGTTCTGAAGAAGCGTCAGCGTTTGCCTTTATCCCCGGATTTTAACCTTTGAATGTTTTATACAATCAAGAAAATCCGGGGGTAACAGCAATCGGAAGAACAATCTGCACGCGTAGCGCCTCCACCACCACCACAGTCACTCTTTTAAGCTTCCACCTTATCCCGATTCCACCCACTCATCCGCGGACGACCCACGGAATAGTATTCCAACCCCGAGCCTTGAATCTGCTCCTCCGTAAATACGTTACGACCGTCAATCAGGACTGGCTTGTGCAGAATGGAAGACAATTGTAAGAGATTGACGTTTTTGAACTCTTCCCAATCGGTCAGCAGGCAGACCGCGTCGCTTCCCTCGGCAGCTTGCTGCGGGGATGAGCACCATACAATATTCGGATGATCCACGCGCTCCTTGAATTTTTCCATTGCAATCGGATCATACAGCTTCACAATAGCACCTGCCTGAACCAGCGTTTCAACGATTTCCAGTGCCGGAGCCTCGCGGATATCGTCTGTATTCGGCTTGAAGGCCAAGCCCCAAATGCCAATCGGCACGCCGTGCAGCTGACCCAGCGATTCGCGCAGCTTGGATACGATCATGAAACGCTGGTCGGTGTTCACCTCGACCACCGATTTTAACAGCTTAAATTCATAGTCCACATTACCCGCAATTTGGATGAGCGCATTCGTGTCTTTCGGGAAGCAAGAACCACCGTACCCGATCCCAGCTTGCAGAAAATAGGACCCGATTCGTTTGTCCATCCCCATACCGTCAGCCACACAGGTAACGTCCGCGCCTACCTTTTCGCAAATATTGGCGATTTCGTTGATAAACGAGATTTTGGTCGCCAGAAATGCGTTGGACGCGTATTTGATCATCTCTGCACTGCGGATATCCGTTACATAAATTTTATCCGTGAACACCTGATGCAGCGAAACCATCGTTTCACGCAGCCCTGTGTTGTCCAAGCCGATAATGATGCGATCTGGATGGAGTGTATCATTGATAGCAGAGCCTTCTCTCAGAAATTCCGGAGCGGATACAATATCGAAGGACAAACTCGTATGATGAGCCAGCACGTCCTTGATCTTTTCGTTCGTTCCGACAGGCACC
Source organism: Paenibacillus sp. NRS-1782 (assembly GCF_050467685.1). Classification (NCBI taxonomy): domain Bacteria; kingdom Bacillati; phylum Bacillota; class Bacilli; order Caryophanales; family Paenibacillaceae; genus Paenibacillus; species Paenibacillus sp. NRS-1782. The sequence goes on along the minus strand of NZ_JBITPH010000021.1, from coordinate 77,397 downwards.
GTGCTCTTGGTCATTATAATTTTATACCCGTTCATGGCCTTCCCGACATCAGCAGCAGCCTGCTCAATGTAGGACAGATTCGCTTCACCGTTAGCCAGAGACGGCGTACCCACCGCCAAAATAATGATATCCGAGCGGCGAACTGCGTCGGCCAAATCCGAAGTAAACTCCAAACGACCCGCTTCCAGATTTAGCGCGATCAGTTCCTCAATGCCAGGCTCATAAATAGGAGATTCCGCCCGGTTCAGCATATCGATTTTATGCTGCTCCAGATCGACACAAATCACCTCATTACCTTTATGTGCAAAACACACGCCCGAGACGAGTCCAACGTATCCAGTACCGATTACAGCCAGCTTCATTCCGTTCATCCTCCTTTTAGAAAGTTCACATAGGCTTGCTCTATATACTTTTTGAAATGATCCTTGAATGTATCTTCATCAAATTTGCGTGCATGGCTAATGATACCGTCCACATCCCATGCATGCTGCTCGACCTTGGCAACCGCCTCCAGCACATCCTCTACCTGATGTCTGCGGAAAAATACACCATTCACATGAGGAACGATGGTATCCAGCGCTCCCCCGCCCTGATAAGCGATAACAGGCCGTCCGGCTGCGTTCGCCTCCAGAGGCGTGATACCGAAATCCTCTTCCCCCGGAAAAACGAGCGCCCGGCATTCTGCCATCAGCTTGTTGACCTCTTCGTCTTCAAGTCTGCCAAGAAACTCAATGTTCGGGGAGGCCATGCCTTCCAGTCTTTTACGATCCGGTCCTTCACCGACAATGCGCAGCTTGAGACCATTGCGCTTGAATGCTTCAATCGCCAGATCCACGCGCTTGTAGGACACTAACCGGGATACGATCAGGTAATAGTCTCCGATGCTTGTAGCGCGTTGGAAACGGGAGGTATTCACAGGAGGGAAAATGACATCCGACTCCCGTTGGTAATAGTGCAGAATTCTCCGTTGGACGACCGAGGAATTGGCAACAAATTGGTTTACATTGCGAGAAGTTTTGGCATCCCATGTTTTCAACCGATTCATGTACAGCTTTAGCATGCTTTTGAGCAGGTTGGATTTGGACTGCCGGGCCATATATGTATCGTAATCCCAGGCAAACCGCATCGGTGTGTGACAGTAACAAATGTGAAACGTATGTTTAGGTACCTGGATGCTTTTCATAAATGCGCTGCTAGAGCTTAAAACAATGTCGAAATCCCTAAAATCAAAATCACGGATAGCGATGGGGTACAGCGGAAGCACTCCTTTGAAATTGTCCTTCACTCCCGGGATGTGCTGTAGCCAGGTGGCTCTAATATCTGCATCCTTCAAGTTATTCGACAGGCGGTCGTCGCTGAACACCGTTGTGAAGATTGGAGCCTCCGGGTACATATCGTGGAATACCTCTACCACCCTTTCCGCTCCGCCCATTTGGATTAAGTAATCGTGTGCTATCGCTATTTTCATCTGAATCATCCTTTAACGCGAATGTCGGTCAGACTCCTGCCAACAAACCCTTATAGTAATGAACTATATCCTTAACCGTGTTCTCGATAACAAAATGCTTCCTGACCCGTTCCATTCCTTTATCGCCCATGTGCTGGCGTTCCTGCGGATGCTCCAGCATCCAGCGGATGGCTTCTTCCAGCTTGGCCGGATCACCCGGTTCAATAAGTAGTCCGGTTTCGTTCGGTACGACGGTTTCCCTGGGTCCACCCTCATTCGAAGCAATCACCGGCAGCCCTGCGGCCATGCCTTCAATAATGACCTGCCCGAACGGCTCCGGTGTGATGGAGGTGTGAATCAGCAGATCACAACGCTGCATCAGGCCCTGAATGTCATCGACGTGTCCAAGTAAATTGACGTTGTCTAATCCGTATTCGCGCATCGTGGATTCCAGACGGCGTTTGTATTCCTCTTCGCCGAAGAGCGCATCTCCAGCCAGCCAAAATTTCACACGCTTATCCGGTAAAAAAGAGCGCGCCGCTTCCAGTAAAATGTGCTGTCCCTTCCACTCTGCCAGTCTGCCGACCAACACGACATTAAACGAGTCATCGTCACGTGAATTTGCGGTCACATCACGAGCCGTAATCGCTTTGGCAAATGCCGAGTAGACGACGAGTGTCTTTTTGTCCGGGGGCAGCTCCAGCGCACTCAGCGTGGACTTGGAATTGGCAATGACGCCGTTAGGCAAAAAGCGGGACATCAGCCGTATGCCTTTGGCCACAATCGGCTTCAGGTACGGCGGACCGATATGGTCACGGATATGCCAGATCAATGGCACCTTCGCTGACTTCGCGGCTACTGCGCCGTAGAACGCCGACTTGAGCGAGTTTGTGTGAACACACACGACCTTTTCCTCGCGCAGCAAAGGCGCAAGCTTTTTCCCATAAGCCAACAGCCGGTAGGCTGCCGCAGGCGCACCCAGATTGACGGCATTCCGCCCCCGATTGCGAATGGAATCATCCAGCGGAACGATACGCACATCAATGTTGCGCTGCCGAAGACGATCGGCCAAATCGCCTTCCTCCGCCAAAATCACGAGCGGGTCGATATGTTCCCCGATGTTCGTCAGTATGTTATACAACGCGACTTCGCCACCGCTCCATCTTGCCGTGTGGTCAATATAAGCTATTCTCAGCATTTTGCAGCCGCCTTTCTGTCAAGGACCTGCCGGAACACATCTTCCACCTGCTCCGCCACATGTCCCCACGTATATTTGCTCAGGACATGGTCCCTGCATTCCCGTGCGTCGGGAAGGGCTTCGCGGTTATCCAGCACACGCAGCAGTCCTTCCGCAATGGCTTCGCTGTCCGTTCCCCGGAACAACAGCTCCGGACGGAATCCACTTAAAATTTCCCTGTTGCCGCCTACACGAGTCGCCATCACTGGCAAACCCGAGGCCATCGCCTCCACCGTAATCAGGCCGAAGCCCTCCAGTGCCTGTGTCGGCACCACGAACATATTCGATGCCTGATGATACAGGGGGAGTTCCTCATCCGATACATATCCAAGCAATCTTACATGATTATGAAGATTGTATTCTACCACCTTGGAAGCCAGTTCCTCCATTAGAGGTCCCTTCCCCCCGATCAGCAGCAGATGATCAGGATGACGATCAATTACCCGCCGCCATGCTTCCAGCAGCTGTAGCAGTCCCATTCGGTTAACAAGACGACGGACGGTCAGCACAATCGTCGCATTCTGTGGCAAATTCAGCCGTTCCCGCACCGTCCCCCGATCCTCTGCCGGATGGAACCTCTCTACATTCGCCGCACCGGGAATGATATGGATTTTGCTGAGTGGAACCTTATAATGCTCATGCAGAATATCCCGAAAGGTTTCGCTCAGCACTACAAATTTGTCCGCCAGACCATAAGCCTTCATTTCAATGGATTTGGCCAACGTTGTTTTCAGCAGATGCTTGAGGCCTTGCCCTTCAATCTTCATTTCCTCCGTCCATGGGCCGTGGAAGGTGGTGACTACCGGAATTCCCCGTTTTTTCGCCTCCAGCGCCGGGCCGACACCATAGGGGGCAAAATGGGAGTACAGCACATCTATCGGCTGCTTGTCGAACAGCGTTGCTGCATATTTTTGCATCAGCTCTCGACGCTTCCAGATGGATTGCTGCTTGCTGCCAATCGAATGAATTCGGATATTTTCAGGTACTTGCGGCTTCTCATCGCTACAGATTAAAGCATCCAGCGTATTTTGTTCCGCCAGTTGCTCACAGATGGATTTGAAGTACGTGTTTAATCCGCCGGGCTGCAAGGACGGCCAGCTAAGCCCTGTTGCTGCAATGCGAAATCCGTTATTGTACGACATAGCTGGTTTCTCCTTTCTGCTCGGTCTGTCCGTCTTCCACAATTTCTATTTTTTTTCGCCGCTTCGTCAGCTCATAATGCTTGAAGCAGACCAGAAACTCGTACATCACCCAAAAGACGGCTACTGCAAAACCGGCCAAGCCCTTACGGTATAAGCCTTGGACAAAATACTTCTGCACAAAGCGGGCTGGAGGGCGCAACAACAGCCTGGAAATCCGAAAGGATCTGCCTTTATTAAAGGCCGTCTCTGCTTCAAGGTCCGTATACTTGTTAAAACGGGTCATATGATCACTGATACTGCGGAAGCCGTAGTGCCATAACACACCCTCCAGTTTAATGATCTGGGAAGAGGCTACATCCGGCATTTCATGAACAAGACTATTCGTAATGCCGTAAATACGCCGATTGTACAGACGAACCAAATGCTCGCCTTTGTTCATCCATTTGCCCAAAAAATCACCAATTCGAAACACAGAATATGCTTTGGCCGGATCATGGAGTGCTTCCTTGACCTTCAACAAATCTCCAAGAAGCTCCGCATCTACCACCTCGTCCGTATCAATCAGGAAAATCCAATCAAATTCGGCTTGTTCAACACCAAACATGCGCTGCTTCGCATAGCCGGGCCATGGGTTGGAAAACACCCGACAGCCCAATGATTCAGCTACCTGAATCGTATTGTCCTTGCTCCCTCCGTCAATGACGACGATATCGTCCGCAAAGGGCTTGCAGGATTTAATGGCGGCTGTGATTCGAGTGCCATCATCCTGAGCGATAATAACTACGGATATCCGGTTGTCCGCGGGAACGCTAGACATGTGGTTCATTAGGGGGTGCCTCCTTCTTTATCTAACCGTTAGCTGGCTTTTTCCGGATGTAGTGTGACATCGTTGATCGGAGCCATTGAATATCTTGTTTGGAAATAAGCAGTCTCGGAATTTTCATTTTCAGAACGAATTTAACATTGCATAAAATGAAAACGAACCGTAGAATCCCCGAAGACAGCATTGCTATCCCTGCACCCGTCAAGCCATACTTCGGAACGAGTATAGACAACAATGGTACGACGAGCGCCAATCCGACACCCTGTAGGATGGTAACCAGCTTGGGCTTACCCAGCGCCATGAATTGCTGTGCCAGCACCATGGTTCCTCCGCTGATAGCAACCTCAAGCACCAATAACCGGAACACCGTAAGCGCTTGTTTAAACTCCTGACCATATAGCAATGTAAATACGAACGGAGCAATCAGCATCAGCATCATGGCAGCCAGAATCGTTGCTGTTGAAGTCACTCGAAACGCCCGGAATGTTATTGCAACCGCGTCCTCCTTGTTTAACCCAGAGGCTTTGGGAAAGAGCACGACGATAATCGAGGTTGAAAATACATTCACCATCCGGGCCAAGCTGACCGCTACTGCATATAAACCGAGATCAGCCGGTCTGAGCAGACCCGCAATCAGGATCTGATCAATGTAAGTAGAAACCTGCCCCATGAGATCGTTGCCGTATGAACCCATACCGTAGGTAAAGAGATTTTTGAATTGCGTCCAGCTGTTCTTCACCTTCGGTTTGTACAGCCGAACCATTCGAATCGTGACACCGATATAAATCGGCAAGCCTGGCAGCAAATAGGCCAGGGCTGAGGTGTACGGATTCATATGACCCGTCAGGATCAGGATCGCCAGACCCAGCAGCGTACTTAGCGGCACCAGATACCGGAACAAATTGTACTGCTTGTATTCCGACCGGACCTGAAGCAATGCATTATTGATCTGCGAGATCGCGATAAGCGGACACATCATCATGGAGCATTGCGCGAACAGTATGACCGATGAAGAAAAGGAACGCAGCCAATAAGGAATCAGGAACACGCCGATGAGTGTCGCCAAGCCCCCGAACATCGTCGCCAGTAGCAAGGCGAGGCCATACAGCTTGCCTGTTTCCTCCGGGTTCTTTTTCGCATTGTAAATCAACGCAGACGGGACACCGAAGCTCATGCAGAAGGCGAGAAATTGGGACCAGTTCACCATCGCGGTCTGTTCCCCGCGTCCGGTAGGACCCAGGAATCGGGCCGTGAGCACGCCAGTCAGCATGTTCACGACGAGAATCAGCATGCTGAATATCATCGTTTTGACTGCTGCCGAGCTGCTATCCTTGCTTTTGGCAAAGCGAACCACCGTGGACCATAGTGTCCGGACAGGTGCGGATAATGTTTGTAAGTTTTGCACAGCCTTTACCTTCTTTCCACGATGACATCTTTCGCCCACAGTCCTATACCGATCATCATCCAGATCAGATAGCCGCGCATACCGGGAAAACCGTTATCCGATATGAGACTGGCTACAGCTCCGGCCCACGTAGCCAACGCCAGTCTAATATAAGGCTGGCTGGAATCTCGCTCGGCAATGCGGACAAGGAGGCGCTTGACGATAACGAACAGACCACCGAAGAAAAAGAATGCTCCGAAAATACCGAAGGTGAGAAAAATGGCAATATAGCCATTATCCATAATCCCAAGTTCACCGAGATCGCCGCCGTTATCTAGCTTGGTTCCAATTCCTACACTCCCGATCCCCTGCCCTACCGGATTACCGACAATGGCCGGAAGCATCGTATGCAACAGATCCAGGCGTTCATTGTACGAATGATCCTGTTGAATATCCGTCAACGTTTGCATACGGGCCACCAGACCTTCTGCTCCCGGCAGCTTCGGAACAATGATGTAGAGAAGGAGGCCAACGACAGCAAGTTGAAACAAGGTTTTCCACTTTCCCTTGGAGGATGAAGTGAGGATATATGCCAGTAGCATAACGAATGCAATCAACCAGGCTGAACGTACCAGCGTGATCAAAAGACAAACGACCGTCAGCAGGATTCCGATCCATCCCAAGGTGCCGCGCCACCGTTTTTCCATCAGCATGGGTACAAGCGCCATTGCCAGGAAAATAGCACAGGGACCAGGCGAGTTCATCAATGAGAAAACTCTGATTTGAAGCGGCTCTGGTATACCAATGGAATTCATCTCTACGTTATTCATCCAAAACGCATCCCATGGAGGCACCGTCAAATACTGAATAATGCCGTAAATCGCCACGAGAACGGCAATGTTGGCATAGGAATACAGCAGACGGTCCAGCTCCTTCGCTTTCATGGGCTTAATCGCAAAATAAGGCAGCAATAGCAAAGGAATCACATAGTTGGCCAAATCATAAGCAAAAACGATACCATTTTTGAACAAGCCGACTACACTTCCGTAGGCCAATTCAATACCAAAAAAAACAGCAATTCGGGTTAATGGCTTTTCCGCCTGATGAATGCCACGCAGCACGGGAATAATCAACATGCTGCTGACCAGCAACGGTGCCAAGCTCAATAAGGACACCGAGTGATATGTTCCCTCCAGCCAGTCTGCAATGCGCCGGATTTCCGGTCCTACTGCCCACACCATCAGTGTGTACGGAATCAGCATCCGCGATTGGATGATCGCCAGCAAAAAGGCTGGAAAAACGAGTGCCAGCAATATGGCTCCCTGCTGGCTCATGGTGGGATTCATCTTGGCGCTGACAAATCCGATGGCGAGTGGTAGCATACAAGCCAGCACTCCCATGCCGATCATGCCGATTCCACGCCGATTTCCTAACCAAACGGAAATCTGCTGATCTGCCAGCCGAGTCATATTTCTCACCCCTGACCTCCCTTCACCCGGTTCCGCTTGAATATTTCCTTAAACAGCAGAACGAGAAACTGGGAATCCTCAATCAAGTACCTTTTCCACAAACGTTTAGGCTCCTGAGACAACCGCCAAAACCATTCAAATCCCGTCTTCTGCATCAGCTCCGGGGCACGTTTCACATTTCCCGACAGAAAATCAAACGTAGCTCCTACCCCTATCGAAATCGGAGCGCGATATGTCTCGTAATATCTGTAAATCCATTTTTCCTGTTTAGGTGCGCCTACGCCGACAAAAACGATGTCCGGACGAGCCTCTTGCAGCAATTGGACAATGTGTCTGTTCTCTTCCTCATTTTTCTCAAAGCCATAGGAAGGAGAGTAGCAGCCCACTATATTCATGTTTGGGTACAACTCCTGAAGATTGAGCATCGCCTTCTCGGGAATACCGTCCGCCGCCCCCAGAAAAAACAACCGATAGCCTCGATCCTCAAAAGCCTCCCCCAGCCGGGTGAACAGATCGGAGCCTGACACCTTTTGCTTGAGGGGCTTTTTCAGCAATCTGGACGCCCATATAATGGGCATTCCATCGGCCACCACAGCTCCTGCATCGGAATATACCTTGCGGAATTCATCATCCTTGCGAAGCTTGATCACATGATCGACATTACAGGTTAAAATGTAGGAATGACGCTGATGCTCAATAGAAGTATCTATAAATTCGAGTAGATCGTTAAAATCATAATTATCAAAGTTGACATCGAACATGTTCACTCTGCTCATCGTATCACTTCTCTTTGCGAAAATCGGTTTGAGTAGATGTCTGGTATAAAGCGTTCAAATACCAGCAAAATGGAATAATCATCTGAACCGTCGACAACGTGTTATCTGAAAACGAATAAATCAGAAAGCCCGCAATCAAGCTTGCAAAATAAGGTTTGATTGGCTTGGCAAGCGACCGGTAAATGAGAACGAACACGACCAGCAATGAAAGCATCAATAACCCACAGCCGATATATCCCGTGTCAAAATAAAAGCGAATATACTCGTTATGCGGCACGACAAAGCCTTTGAATAACGTCCCGTCGTTCGCAACCGTCACCGCGCCAAGACCCCTGCCTGACCACGGATAATCCTGTACTCTGTTTAAGAAATATTCCCATGCCTCCGAGCGTCCCGACAGGTCAATTCCCGTATCGGTCTCCCGCTCGAAGGAGCGTTTTTTTAAATTGTTCCATTGCAGGGCCACCGCCCCCAGAGCAATCAAAAACGATCCGGCCAGCGGTAGCAAATAATTGACTTTCCCCTTGAGATACTGCCTGGCGATATCGAACAGATACACAGCAAACATGAGCAACAGTGCCAGAATCGGGCCGCGTGTGCCGGTGGCAATCAGAATCAAAAAATTCAGCGCCAGCACTGTATAATAAAAGGCAGCTTGCTGCGGCTTGCGTTTGACCTCAATCAGCGAGACGGCAATCCCGAGAAAGGAGAGCATCGCCAGATGCGGCGGAATGTTCGCCCCCTGTACTCTCACTGCTCCCGTAAATTCCACATCGGTAAACGAATGCAGCCCTACGACCTGTAAACCGAGTCCAACGACCACACTAATGATCGGCAGCAGGCTGATCAACCGGATATGCTTTTCCGCCACCTCCTTCTTCCACTGGATCAGTAAAAAAAAGAAGGGCAACGATAGTCCGACGAACGCCTTCACTGCAATCGAGTTCGTCAGCGTAGGCAGCCATGCTGAAAATCCAAATGTAATCCCCAGCATGATCACCAATGCCCAGATCGGATAGCTAAATTTAAGGCGTATGCCGTAAACGAGCATGCACGGTACCAGCAAGGCCAAAATCCCCAATTTGTATAATGACAAAATCTCGATACCGAATACGCCACCCTGATACAAGGAATCCACCGATACCGCCGTGCTCAGCAGAACTGCGTAGCTGATGCGCTCCGGATGATGGATAGAAACGGCCAGCAGAAGCAGTAAGCATACCGCCGCAATGCTGGCCACCGGCTGATAAGTAGCCGCAATTCCTACAGCAAGAGCGCCCAGAAGAAAAATGAAAACATGCTGTATTGTGTTTATTCTCGAAGTCCAAGGATAGTTGCTCATGATCAATCTTCACCCCGCAGCTGACTCGCTTTTCCGGTTGCGCAGCGTATCCAGGGTTCCCCGTATACTTTCAAATCTGCACCGGTTTAACAGCTTTCTGCCCTCAGTACGTGCCAGCAGGGAGTCCACCGTGTTGTATAGCCATTTGGCTGCCGTCTTCGCCATCAGCATCACGTTGCCGTGCAGGCCTGCGGCCTGAACTGCGTGAGACATGCCCTGACAGTAGTAACGATTCATGATCCATTCCTTCGTCAACCGTGCAGCCGGAACAAAATGCTTCACAGCCATGTGAGGATGATACATGATCGTTCCGCCATTTTTACGAATCTGCTCGAATACCCACGACTCTTCACCAGATAAGAGAATGTCTCCCTTTCTTCCCAAATGAAGCGGGAACATCACGGCAGCAAAAGCCGTTTTGCGCATGGCCATATTCGCTCCGAACGGATTCAGTCCCGCCGGATATTCGCGGATGGCTTTTCCCAAGTCAATAATCGTGTAAGGCAGCTCAAGCGGCCCTGTCAGCCAGCCCGGTCGTTCCGTTTCAAACAAAGGATCTATCTTCCCGCCCATGGCCGTCAGCTCGGGATTGTTCCCGAAGGTCGACATAATCGTTTGCAGCCATGTAACACACGGGATCGCATCATCATCCAGAAAAGCAATGACTTCTGCCCTCGATAACGTAATGCCCGCATTACGAGCGGCTGATAACCCTTGCTCGCGCTCAAAATGATACCGAAGGTGAATATCCTGACCGTGCTCGACATTAAATCTTTTGATCGTCGCCGCCGTATGATCGGTGGAGCGATTATCGACCACAATGATCTCAGCCAGCGCAAGGTCGTTCAGCTCCAGCAGGGACATTAGCGTTTTTTCCAGCAGGTCCGCCCGGTTATAGGTGCAAATAACGACGGACACTGCGGGACACCGCTTGAATGCATCCATCAGTAAGCATCCTTGGAGAACAGCATTTTAATGCCTGTTTTCATGATGATTTTCAGATCGAGCCACGTATTCCGAACATGGATATACTTCAAATCCATCTGCACCATTTCTTCGAAGCCTACACTGTTACGTGCGCTCACCTGCCAGTAGCCGGTACATCCCGGTGTGACAATCAGGCGTTGCTTGTCATAATCGGAGTATTGCTCAACCTCGCTCGGCAATGGCGGACGCGGACCCACTAACGTCATATCCCCGACCAGCACATTCCACAGCTGCGGAATCTCATCAATACTCGTCTTGCGCAAAAAGCTGCCAATCTTCGTAATCCGCGGATCGTTTTTAATTTTGAACATGGCGCCGCTCACTTCATTCAGCTCCATCAAGTCCTTTTTTAGCTCCTCGGCATTGGACACCATCGAACGGAATTTATACATGTTGAATAGCTTCTCGTTCTTGCCCACCCGAATTTGCTTGAAAAACACGCTTCCCTTCGGATCCTCGAGCCTGATCAAAACACCCACCACGATAAAAAGCGGCAGTAATACGATCAAACCCACGAAAGACAGCAACATGTCGAGCAATCGCTTGGTTACCAGGTAAGACGTTTTATCCTGAATTTGTGTATTTCCGTATGGCATGTAAAACGCTTTACCTGACATGACAGCCTCGCCGTCCTCCGGTAAATTTTCCATGCTCATGCTGACGTACCCCCTCTCAACCTGCCGTGGTTGCTTTCTCGGTCTTTTTCAGCCACTCGTGCATGGCCTCTATAACCGGATACTTCAAATCATCGCTAGCAAGTGCAAATTCAAGTGTGGTCAAAATATAACCAAGACGCTCACCCACGTCGTAGCGTGTTCCTTCAAAATCGTAGGCGTACACGCGCTCGCTTTGATTCAGCTTTTGGATGGCATCGGTCAACTGGATTTCGCCGCCCGCCCCTTTTTCCTGAAGATCAAGATATTTGAAAATTTTAGGTGAGAATACATAACGGCCCATAATAGCCAGATCGGAAGGCGCTGTGCCTGGAGCCGGTTTTTCTATAAAATTATTTACCCGATACAGACGTCCGTCCTGTTGATCCGGTTCAATGATGCCGTAGCGATTCGTGAATTCCTGCGGTACCCGCTGTACACCGATGACGGAATTTTGAGTTTCCTCATACTGATCCATCAGCTGACGCAGGCAAGGCTTCTGACCTGTTACGATATCATCACCCAGCAGTACGCCAAACGGCTCGTCCCCGATAAAGCGCCTTGCGCACCATACCGCATGTCCCAGACCTTTGGGTTCTTTCTGGCGAATGTAGTGAATTTCTACTCCCGAAGAACGCTGAACCTCTTCCAGAAGCTTCAGCTTGCCGTCCTCCAGCAGCTTCGATTCCAACTCAAATGCGTTGTCAAAGTGATCCTCAATCGCACGCTTGCCTTTGCCCGTTACGATAATAATGTCCTCAATACCGGAAGCAATTGCTTCTTCCACGATATATTGAATTGTGGGCTTATTGATAATCGGAAGCATTTCCTTAGGCATTGCCTTGGTCGCAGGAAGGAAGCGCGTACCCAACCCTGCTGCTGGAATAATGGCCTTTTTCACTCTTTTCGTCATCGCACTCATTCTCCTTGCTTCATCGAATTTTGGTGTTGCTTACTTCACCTGATTCATCACAATTCCAACCAGTGTCGCACCGGCCTGATCCATGAGTTGCTTTGTTTTGCGTAAATCTTCCCGTTTGGTCCGGGCGTGTCTGGCGACGAGAATCACACCATCCGTCAAGCTTGCGACCAGCCGGGCATCCGTGTAGTTCAGCGCCGGAGCCGAGTCGAGCAGTATGATGTCATATTCGCGTTTTAGCTCCTCAAGCAGCTCCACCATGCGTTCACTGCCGAGCAAGTCAGCCGCATTGTACAAGGTGTCTCCGCCGGGAATAATAGACAGCTCCGGCACGCCATGTCTGACGATGGACTTGGAAGCAGCTCCACCGCGCAAATAAGCCGTTAAACCTCCGGTATTCTCCAATCCGAATATCTCGTGCAACGCTGGTGTATGGAGATTGCAATCCACCAGAGCCACCCTCCTGCCTTCTTGTGCAAAGGAAACGCCGATGTTGGCGAGCAGCGTTGTTTTGCCCGCTCCACTTTCTGGCGAGGTCAGCAGCAGAACCGTCCCGCGGTCCGTCTGCGTGATGACCTGCTGCCGAATGTATGTACGGAGGGAACGGAAGGATTCCGAGACATACGATGAAGGGTTGCTTTCTGTAATCAACATGTCATTCAATCGCAGCATATTTACGCTCCCCTACCCGTTCTTTGGAATTTCCGGCTGCGCCGTCGATGTCCTTCTTACGAATGACCGGGATGGATGCAATCACCGGAATACCGATGTCCGCATCTGCCTCTTTATCCGTGCGCAGCGTACCGTTGATGCTTTCCAGAAACACAATCGTGCCCAGTGCAATCATCAGCGATACGAGAAAGCTAATCGCAATATTCATGAGCGGATTGCCATTGATCGGGTCAGGATTGGCCCGCGGGTCCGCCTCATTCAAGATTTTCACATTATTCAATTCCATCAGTCCCGGAACCGTCTGCACGAATTTCTGGGTTACCGCATTGACAACAGCGGCGGCCTGTGGATAACTCCCTGCCTCAAACGTCAAGCCGATGACCTGACTTTTATCCGAGGTTTTGACCTGTAGCTTTTCTGCCAGCTTTTGCTGCGTCAAGCCGAATTCGGGATGAGCCGTTACGACAGCCTCCATAATTTTGGGTGAAGTGAGAATTTGCTTGTAGCTTTCCACCAAATTAAGACTTGTGTTGACGTCGTTCAGATTGTTGCTTCCCTGCTTACCGGAAATATGGTTAACCAGCAGCTGACTTGAGGCGGAATAGACCGGTTTCACGACATTGTCGCTCACAAAGTAAGTCGTTACGCATGAGAGAATGACAAAAATCGCAATCAGCCACAATCTTTTTTTGATTAGGACCAGATAATCCAAAATGGTTTTCTCCACAAAAATCCTCCCTCCCATACTATTTTTCTTCTTATTTTAATGATGATCTAATTGTAACAAGCTGCTGTGGGAACGACATGGAACCGGACGGCACTTTCTCCATCACTACAGGGGGATGAGTTTGTATACTTTTGGCTACGGCATGGTATACTTTTGTACCAGTCTTAGTTGATTATGGAAAAATAAATCGAAAAAAAGCCCCAAAACCACCGAAGCTGGTGATTTTGAGGCTTCTTCTGTTACTCGGTATATAAACTGAACTGGAAAGCTACATGGGCGCACTGTCCAGTCGGACAGGCATTCCATCGCCACCTCCTTCAGCGGTTCACACGCTAGATGTCCTTGGCTCGTACTTCGCCAGCCCAATCGCATTGGCATACAACGCTGCCTGCGTCCGATCCGCCAGCCGCAGCTTGGCCAAAATCTGACTGACATGCTTTTTGACTGTAAATTCGCTGATGAATAACCGGGATGCAATTTCACGGTTGCAGGCTCCCTGTCCCAGCTCGACCAATACTTCCTTTTCCTTAGGTGTCAGGTCGTCTGTCAGATTGCCAGCATCCTCCCGCAGCTTGTTCTCCAGAATAGCAGGATCATAATATTTGCGTCCTTTGTTGACAAGATGAATCGCGTAAATTAGTTCCTCAGGCAAAGCCTCCTTGAGTACGTAGCCGTCCACAGAAGCTTCCTCCGCTTTCAGGAAGTCTTCTCGTGTGGCCGAGGATGTCAGCAAGATAAATTTGCTTCTGAACCCGCGTCCGCGTGCTATTTTGATAATATCCAGACCTGATTCGTCGGCAAGCTTCAAGTCCAGCAGCACCAGATCCGGGTCGGTTTCCTCGATAACCAGAAGTGCTTCCTGTTGATTCTGGGCCTCTCCCGCAAACTGAACATTGGGCTGCATGGATATAACCGCAGCGAGTCCTTTCCGTACTAAAGGATGATCATCGACAATGACAATTTTCATGATTCGGCCTCCTGTCTACAGTTCAGGATTTGCATAATCCCTATGTATCCGATTGTTACCGCAGATTTTTTGTATTGCAGGATGTTCACACATCTTTATTCATAAGCATTTACCGGAATGGACAATCGGATCTGTGTTCCCTCACCGATTCGACTAGAAATATCAAATTCACCTCCCATTGATTGAGCTAAATATTCCATATTCATCATGCCCAGGCCACTGCCTGCGCTGACCACCTCACCCCCTGCAACCATTCTCCCCGTCTCGAACCCTACACCATCATCATGAATAGACAGTCTAATCACTTGGGGCGTCAATTTTAACTTTACATCAATCCGTTTCGCCAGCCCATGCCGGATTGCGTTACCTGCGGCTTCGGATATGATACGAAATAAAGCCTTTTGATACAAGTACGGCAGTGAAAAATGATCCCCATGAATATCAAAGTCAATCTGTACATGATTCAGCTTGGACAGCGTATGCAGATGGCTTTTCACTGTTCCTAACCAAGTCGGGCCCCCGCTCTTTTTCGAGCTTAAGCTATGAATGGCCCCTTTTAGCTCTCTTACTGCCTGATTGGCGGATTGCTGAATCAGCTCAATTTGTTCCTCCACCTGCTCCTTCGACTGATCATGCCATGTCTGCCGAAGTGAATGCGTCGCGTACACAATGCCAAAAAGACTCTGTGATACATTATCATGCATTTCATTCGCAATCCGGTTCTGCTCATTCGTCACAATCAACTGATTTTCGATACGCTCCAGCTCATAGCGCTCCAA
Source organism: Paenibacillus sp. NRS-1782 (assembly GCF_050467685.1). Classification (NCBI taxonomy): domain Bacteria; kingdom Bacillati; phylum Bacillota; class Bacilli; order Caryophanales; family Paenibacillaceae; genus Paenibacillus; species Paenibacillus sp. NRS-1782. The sequence continues at coordinate 62,073 of NZ_JBITPH010000021.1, read as the reverse complement.
AAACACGGCGCTCAGCTCAGCGAGGAATATCAGTTGCTGAACGAGCCAGCGCCTTCCCGTCAGACTTTGATCCGGGCCCAGCTTGAGTCCGATGGTCGCTACAAAACGAGTCGTCATCGGTACCGTGATCATGAGAAAATCGCCCCATTCCGGCAGATGCCTGAAAAATGGCTCCCGCTCTTCCCTGAATTCCTCACGATAATTCCCCAGCTCCTCGAATAGCTGCTCCTCTTCCTCCACCGTCCAACCTGTCTGACTGCTCTCCGGCGCATCCTCCTCCTGACTGTCCAACCAGAAAAACGCGCGGCTCTGCTTCGTCAGCTTAACCGTGTAGTCCGAGATGACCTGCCCCAGATTCAATGCCTCGTTGTGGCTGGTCGTCTCCATGATGTGGTAAATCGACTTAATATGCTCCATCGTCTCATTAGCTTGCTCCTTCGCCATCTTCAACTCATTCTTCATGACACCGATCACCTGCATCGCCATCGTGGTCACAATCAGCACCAGAAATAAATTCGCATTTTGTAACACCATATCCCACAAAAAATATTGACCTGGTGTAAAAAAGATATAACAAAATGTGAGTACCAGGCCGATATAGGAAAGAAGGAGCGTCCAACTGTACCTCATAGAAAGATGAGCACAAGCCACCAACATAGGAGTAATCACATACCATTTGAACGGACTATCCATCCCTCCCGTCGGGAGCAGCAACAAAATGATCCCTGCGGTTTCCAGAGCAATGCAACATTTCAGTACCATATCATGAAGTCTGTACTTGCGGTAAATCCACGTAAATAATGTAACAGATAAAAATAGAAACACAATGAGTAATAACTTCTGCCACACGATTAATCCGGATGATTCGAACAGAAATACAAGCGACGTTAAAGATACTGATACATACCTGTACAAAAAAATCATTTGGTCTTCTGCTGACTTCTTCAACTTCATCCTGTCACCCTATTCTGTGTTTTGAAGTGACGATGGGCATACTAGATTTGCATGTGTACTCTAAAAAAATCATAACCAATCCAAAAATAAATAACAAGACATAAACTCTAACGTAAACGGTTACATTCCAAAAAAAATGACACTTTTTATAACATATTTACCGTTTCAGGAAAACATTTTGGGGGTAATGTCAGAAACTATAACGTTTGTCAAGGACATAAATCATGTTTTCAAGGAACTAAAAAAGGGACTTGCTGGTACTACCGTGATCTTAACAACGGTATTCAGCAAGTCCTTTTTTAGTGAATTTGGTGAGGGGCTTCATTAACCCCCGGCACGCGCCAGTTCACGCATATTGGCTTCAAATGCAGCCAGCAGAGCCTCATCCCCGCTCAAGCCGGTCGCCTCTTCTTTTTGTATCTGTTCTACCATACGCTTGTAATCCTTTGGAATCACCCGTACAAACTGCTGAATCGCAGTCTGCCAGTCATCCAAAATACGTTGTCCAGCTTCACTGCCTGTGTACGTGACGTGGCGCTGAATCAGACCGCGCAGATCCGCTGCTTCCGCAGGGTCTTCCACGCCTTCCAGCAACACCATTTCCAGGTTACAACGGCTCAGGAACGTCCCCTGAGGGTCATAGACGTATGCAATGCCTCCAGACATCCCGGCTCCAAAATTACGTCCAGTCTCGCCAAGTACAGCTACACGTCCGCCTGTCATATACTCACAGCCATGATCGCCGACACCCTCGACGACGATACGTGCGCCGGAGTTCCGAACGGCAAAGCGCTCTCCTGCAATTCCGCTAATATAAGCTTCCCCGCTGGTCGCTCCATACAAAGCCGTATTTCCGATAATAATGTTCTCTTCTGCCTTAAAGGTCGCTTTGTGAGATTTCTTCACAATAACCTTACCACCGGATAGCCCTTTACCTACATAGTCATTGCTGTCGCCTTCAACGCTCAGCGTGATGCCCTTCGGAATAAAAGCTCCGAAGCTCTGACCTGCTGATCCGATGAAGTTAAAGCGAATCGTATCCTCAGGCAAACCCGCCGCTCCGTACTTGCGGGTGACCTCGCTGCCCAGAATCGTGCCTACGGCCCGATTCACGTTCGTTATAGGCATGGTGGCCTCTACAGCTGTTCCGTTCTCCAACGCCCCAGCAGCCATCGGTACGAGCCTCTGCATATCGAGTGTTTCTTCCAGCCCGTGGTTTTGGCGTTGTACGCGGTAACGTACACTGCCGTCTTCCAGCTCAGGAACATGCAGCAGCAAGCTCAGATCGACGCCTTTCTTCTTCCAGTGCGAATCGGCGTTCACGGTATCCAGACAGTCCGTACGTCCGATCATTTCCTGAATCGTGCGGAAGCCCAGCTCCGCCATAATTTCGCGGACATCTTCTGCGATGAAACGCATAAAATTCACCACATGGGCAGGATCGCCCATATAATTTTTGCGCAGCTCCGGATTCTGTGTAGCCACACCAACCGGACAGGTGTCCATTTGGCATACCCGCATCATAATACAGCCTAACGCCACAAGCGGCGCTGTAGAGAAGCCATATTCTTCTGCACCCAGCAGGGCAGCTACCACCAGATCGCGGCCGGACAGCATCTTGCCGTCTGTCTCCAGCACTACACGGTCGCGCAGGTTGTTCAGCATCAGCGTCTGATGCGTTTCGGCCAGACCCAGCTCCCAAGGCATACCCGCATGGCGAATGGAGCCTTGCGGAGAAGCCCCTGTACCTCCGTCATAGCCGCTGACCAGAATAATGTCAGCACGGCCTTTAGCCACTCCTGTTGCAATCGTACCTACGCCCACCTCTGACACCAGCTTCACGTTAATGTCAGCACGCGGGTTGGCGTTTTTGAGATCGTAGATCAGCTCTGCCAAATCCTCGATAGAATAAATATCGTGATGCGGTGGCGGCGAAATCAGTCCCACGCCCGGCGTAGAACCACGTACCTCAGCCACCCAAGGATACACCTTGCGTCCTGGCAGCTGTCCGCCTTCGCCCGGCTTCGCGCCTTGCGCCATTTTGATCTGAATTTCGTCAGCGTTCACCAAATAATTCGACGTTACACCAAATCGACCTGATGCCACCTGCTTGATCGAGCTGCGGCGAGAATCGCCATTGGCATCCGGAATGAAACGTGCAGGGTTTTCCCCACCTTCACCTGTGTTGCTCTTGCCGCCGATACGGTTCATCGCAATCGCCATATCCTCATGCGCTTCCTGACTGATTGAGCCGAAGGACATAGCCCCCGTCTTAAAACGACGCATAATCGATGCAGCAGATTCCACTTCTTCCAGTGGCACAGACTTACCCGCAGGCTTCAACTGAAGCATGGAGCGGATCGTCAAATGCTGTTCCGTTTCACCCTGCACCAGCTTGGCGTATTTCTTGTACAGCTTATAGTCCCCCGAGCGAACCGACTGCTGGAGCAAATGTACCGTCTGCGGATTAAACAAATGCTCTTCTCCATCGTTACGCCATTGATATTCGCCACCTGAATCCAGCACCTTGTCGTTACCGTCCTTGTCAGTAAAAGCACGATTGTGGTGAGCCAGCGCTTCCACCGTGACTTCCTCCAGACCGATACCGCCAATGCGGGAAGGTGTCCAGGTGAAGTAGCGATCAACGAAATCCTGTTGGAGACCTACGGCCTCAAAAATTTGTGCTCCACGGTACGACTGAATCGTGGAAATACCCATTTTGGACAATATTTTAACGACACCCTTAGTGGCCGCTTTAATATAATTTTTAATTGCTTTTTCATGCGAGACACCGCGCAGCAAGCCCTGCTGAATCATGACATCCAGCGTTTCGAAAGCCAGATACGGATTAACCGCACTCACGCCGTAACCAAGCAGCACCGCGTAATGATGAATATCCCTCGGCTCACCGGACTCCAGCAAAATACTTACACGTGTGCGTGTACCCTGCTTGATCAAGTGGTGATGCAGGCTGGAGACAGCCAGCAACGCCGGAATGGCTGCATTCTCTGCATCCACTCCACGGTCGGACAGAATCAGGATGTTATGACCCTTGTCAATGACACGATCAGCCGCCTCAAACAGTCCTTCGAGTGCCTTACGCAAGCCTTCTGCGCCCTCCTTCGCTTCAAAGAAGATCGGAATCGTCATCGACTTAAAGCCTGGACGGTGTACGTGACGAATTTTGGCAAATTCCTCATTCGACAGCACCGGTGAATCCAGACGAATCTGACGGCAGCTTTCCGGTTCTGGATGCAGCAGATTGCGCTCAGGTCCAATCGTAGTTGCCGTGGACGTTACAATCTCTTCCCGAATGGCATCAATCGGCGGATTCGTGACTTGCGCAAACATTTGTTTAAAATAGTTGTACAAACGCTGCGGACGGTCAGACAGCACCGCCAGTGGAGCGTCATACCCCATCGAGCCAATCGGTTCCGCACCTGTGAGCGCCATCGGCTCCAGTATCTTGCGCAGCTCTTCAAACGTATAGCCAAAAGCGAGCTGAAGCTGGTTCACATTCTCATGCTTTGGCTCCGGCTGCTCCAGCGCTTCCGGCAACTCATCCAGATTGACCAGATGCTCATCCAGCCATTCCTGGTAAGGCTCCTCGGAAGCGATACGCTCCTTCAACTCTTCGTCGGAAATGATGCGGCCCTCCTGGGTATCGACCAGCAGCATCCGTCCCGGACGAAGACGATCCTTGTACAGTACATTTTCAGGAGCAATATCGAGTACACCCGCTTCTGAAGACAACGCGATCAGGTCATCCTTGGTTACATAGTAACGTGCAGGACGCAGGCCATTACGATCCAGAATCGCCCCGATCTGAACACCGTCTGTAAACGCCATCGCAGCCGGTCCGTCCCATGGCTCCATCATCGTGCTGTGATACTCATAAAATGCCCGTTTCTTCCCGTCCATCGTCTCGTGCTTGTTCCAAGGCTCCGGCACCATCATCATGGCTACATGAGGCAGGGAACGTCCACTTAGATACAGAAATTCCAGCGTATTATCAAACATGGCTGTATCTGAGCCATCCGGGTTAATGACCGGTTTTACCTTGCCGATATCTTCGCCAAACGCTTCACTTTCAAACTGGGCCTGACGTGCATGCATCCAGTTCACGTTGCCGCGCATCGTGTTAATTTCACCGTTGTGAATCATAAAACGATAAGGATGCGCACGATCCCAGCTCGGGAACGTGTTGGTACTGAAACGGGAATGGATCAGCGCAATCGCCGATGTCACCCGCTCATCCTGCAAATCCAGATAAAATTTGCCTACCTGCTCGGTTGTAAGCATACCCTTGTACACCACTTTGCGGCATGACAAACTTGGGATATAAAACGACTCACGGTTCTGGTCCTCTTCGTTATAGCGAATGGCAAGCTCCGCCCGTTTGCGAATAACATACAGTTTCCGTTCAAAATCCAGCTCTTCGTTCAAATCGCTGCTGCGACCGATGAACACCTGACGTACGCCCGGTTTGGCCGCTTTCGCCGATTTGCCCAGCATTTCGTCATAGGTCGGAACATCACGGAAGCCCAGACAGTTCTGACCCTCATCTACGATAATATCTCTCAGCTTCTGCTCATGAACTTCACGAACCTTTGGATCATTGGATACAAAAAGCATACCCACGCCGTAATGTCCGGCCTTTGGCAGCTTGAAGCCCAGTCGCTCCGCTTCCTCTTGAAAAAACTGATGCGGCACCTGAATCATAATCCCCGCTCCGTCACCGGAGTTCGGTTCACTTCCCTGACCGCCCCGGTGCTCCATATTGACGAGCATGGTCAAAGCCTGACTTACGATATCGTGCGATGGTTTTCCCTTGATGTGAGCAACAAAGCCCATGCCGCAGGCGTCTTTCTCGAATTGGGGATCGTATAATCCCTGTTTGGGTGGTAAACCTGTCTGTCTCATGGAACGCAACCTTTCTGTTATAAAGTCATGCTGGCCTGAAATACAGGCGACCGAATAGAAGACAGTGGCAACAAGAGGTAACTCAAAGAAAAAACTACGAGGATTGGAGGACAAAACATGTGACGTATTCAAGGCGGTACGGTCCGCCGAATGCGAATGCTTTTCAATAATTATGCACTAGCTTGACTTGAAAAACACGTCGGATCTACTGATGAATCTAATTAGTTCTATCATTTTATCATCGACCTACCATGTTAGCAATTCAAAGTTTTTATGATTGTGATAATAAATCTTTTACATTACAGCTTCAACGTGAAGTTGCAAGAATATACCGTTTTTGTGTATAAATATTCACTTCAAAAAAATCCAGCCTTTCCCATTCCCAAAGGAATAGAAAAGGCTGACAGAGGATATCTATTGAACATTCTGGCGCTCCGACATTTGCTCGCAATTTGGCAATGCGGGTTAAAATTCGAGGCTTTCGCCGGGATTCAGGGCTGTTCCCTTAATCCCTTCTTTGTTAAGACGGTCACAGAAGGCGTTACCGTCCTGCTCGATCCCCGGAAATGTATTGTAATGCACAGGTATTACGCGGCTTGCCCGGAGCCATTTGGCTGCCAGCAGTGCATCCTCCGGTCCCATGGTATAGCCGTCACCAATCGGTAATACCGCAGCATCTATCGAGTTGGTTTCACCAATGAGACGCATATCGCCAAACAGGGCCGTATCGCCAGCATGGAAAAATGTTTTGCCACCTATGGTCAATAAAATGCCCGCAGGCTCACCCATATATATCGTTTGTCCATCCACCGTTAAAGAGGAGCTGTGGAACGCAAGTGTGAATTTTACATGGAAGCCGTCAAATTGGTGACCGCCGCCCAGGTTCATACCGTGAGCCTTGGCTCCCTGAGATGAACAATAGTTAGCCAATTCCGCCACCGCGATTACAGGGCAATCGTTGTGCTTGGCAATTTCGATAGCATCACCAAAATGATCCGCATGACCATGCGTCAACAGCACTGCATCCACCTGAATATCCTCAGCTTTTACTACCGCTTTAGGATTCCCGGTCAAAAAAGGATCAATAATAATCCGTCTGCCCTCTTCCTCCACCAGCACAGCTGAATGCCCGTAATATGTGATTTTCATATCATCTGCCACCTCCATTTTCACTTTCAGAACCTAGGTACCTTTCCATTACCCATTATACCTCTTTTTGCATACAAGCTTCACCTGTACACGAAAAAATACGTTCACCAAGCTGAACCCAGTTGTTAGAAAGGGCTGTTATTCGTAGAAGTATTCCTTTATTTGTAAAAGGTATGATGACCGATTGTTTTCACCTTGGTACGCGAATGATGAACCGTAAGATCCTGAGCCAACGTCAGCGACAGGAAAAAACAGGTATTATCAGGCACGGCTTTATGGCCATTCAAAGCAGCCGTAACCGCACGAATGCTGTCCTGATTGGGCTGAACACGACGAAGACGCCCGTTCGCAACCGGACTAAATTGTGCTTTTTGATAAATCACTGCCTGAATCGTATCGGGAAATGGGGCTGACCGCAGCCGGTTTAAGACAACATTGGCAACTGCCACTTTGCCTTCGTACGGTTCGCCTTCTGCTTCTGCCATGACTATTTTTTGTAGCAGAAGCAGTTCTTTAGCGGAGACAGGGTAGCTCCAGGTAGACAACGCCTTGTCATCCTGAGAGAGCATCTGTGTCTTCGTAAAGTAGATGGTTGTAGGAGGGGTAAGAATTGCGGACTTGCTATGCTGGACTTCAGGCTTTTTCACACCGGTTGCAACATTGCTCCGGGCTTGTCCCGCCTGCTTCATCTGGGAAGCGGGTAACGGAGTCGGCATGATTTGTTTCCAGCTCGGCTGTCCATGAGCCTCAACAAAGATGGGACTTGTCCTGTTTGACCCCTTATGGGTCCCCATCCTGTCCCCGTGTGAAGAAGCCGAAAAATTCCCTGACCAGCTCAGAGATTGCATAGGTGCATTTTTATGATTTTTTTGTGTTTGTTGAACCTCAGCGTAGAGGCCTACCCCCAATATACAAACAAGCAGCACACTCAAAAGAGGTGCAAACCAACGATGTTCTTTAACAATTTCCATAATGTTCCTCCTGTTAACTTTAGGCACATTCTCAGATATGTAACCCAAAACGCGCCTTTTGAATAGCGCTGAAATACTATATCACTAAATTTGCTGATAGATCAAGGGTTTCACCTTAATAATGGGATCGTTTGAATTATTTGGTACATCGGTTTTTGGCCCATTCGGGTCGCGTACAAAACAAATTCTCCCACTTCCCACGGCTCGCCTATCCGGTCATTGGACTGAAACATAGACGCCGGAATAGGCTCCTGCCCTGTATACGAACGTGCTACTGTGATATGGGGCCTGTAAGGCCGTTCCTCGGGCTTAAAACCAAGTGGTTCGGTAGCCTCAACTATGGATTGATGGAGCTGGTTCAAAGAATCCTTCTGCCCCGTAACTCCCCTCCATAGCACACGCGGAAATCCATCTCGTCCAAAAGTCCCCGGTTCGCCAATGCCGAGAGTGAACGCGGAATGTGCAGCCGCCGCCTGAAATAAAGCCTGTTCCAGTTCCGATATATCTTTGGTCGCCACATCCCCCAGGAACTGAAGTGTCACGTGGTAATCCCTGAAATCGGTCCATTTGCGAAAAGAAAGCTCGTTAATATCCTGTTCCACCCAGCGGCTCAGCTCCTTCTTATGCTCGCTCGGGAGAGCAATCGCGGTAAAAAGTCTCTGTGTTTGTGCTATTTGTGGTACTACCGGCGGTACTCCATTCATCGTCATCGTCTTCCTTTCTCCCTAATCAGAGCTATAGTCATTTGTTGTTATCTATGGTGACACAGCAAACTCGTCTTTGCCCACATTTATGCAATCTTTCCGCCAATCTGTTATCCTTGAAGGGATGATTCATCAGAATATATTGGAAAGCTCCAAAGAATCAAAAGCCGAGGAGGTAATGAATCATGGGAAACATCGTCAGTTTACACCAGCTTACCGCAGAGCAAGAAAGGCAAGTTCGTGCAGCGGCTCCGGGCTATGAGCTGATCATTGGTAAAGCCCAAGAGCTGGAGCCTGAACAAATCCGACAGGCAGAGGTCATTTTAGGCTGGTCCAAGCATATTTCCGAAGCGGCTTTGCAGCCAGACAGCAAGCTGAAATGGATACAGACCTGGTCGGCGGGTATTGATAAGCTGCCACTAGCAGAGCTGGAAAAGCGTCATATTTTACTCACCAATACAAGCGGCGTTCATGCCATTCCGATTACGGAGCAAATCTTTGGGATGCTGCTGTCGCATACACGGTATTTGCAGCAAGCAGCTCTCTTGCAGCGTCAGAAAACATGGCAGCCACCGGAAGGCGACCTGACGGAATTACGCGGAAAAACGCTGCTGATTACGGGCGTGGGTGAAATCGGACGTGAAACGGCGCGGATTGCAGAAGCCTTCGGCATGCGAGTGATCGGGGTCCGGCGTACCGGCAAGGATGCCCCTCATGTGAAGCGCATGTATACAACTGAGCAATTACATGAAGCGCTGGGAGCAGCGGATATCGTGGTGAATATTTTGCCGTTCACCGAGGAAACCCGTCATTTCTTTGACGAAAAGGCATTTGCAGCCATGCGTAAGGGAGCCTTCTTCATTAATGTAGGTCGTGGCGGCACTGTCCATACGGATGCACTTGTACGCTCTCTGGAGCAAAAGCATATTGCCTTTGCCGGACTGGATGTATTCGAGGAAGAACCGCTACCCGTGTCGCACCCCCTGTGGAGTCTGGAAAATGTCCTGATCACGCCGCATATTGCAGGCGACACGGACCGCTACGCTGAACGGGCGGTAGATATTTTCCTCACCAATTTGAAAGCCTATGCAGCCGATCAGGAGCTGCCGCTGAATTTGGTCAACTATAAAACTCAGTATTAATAAACCAATTACTCACAGATCCATATTTCCCGGCTCATACCTGTCTTGTGTATACGGCATTGCTCCGTGAGGGTCCAGCCTGACTCGGACAGCAATGCTGCCATCGGCTCCGTGCTTACGACTACCACTCGTGCGGCCAAGCGCCTCAGGCTGCGCAGCATCTGCTTTTGCTCATCGGCAGGGAGCACGGAGCACAGGTTATAGGGCATATCCAATATGGCCGCATCATAGGTTCCCTCCAGCAGATTCATATCTCCCAGCTTCACCAGATCCTCTTCATATCCAAAATGACGCAAATTCACGCGTGCCCCGCGTACCGCCAGCGGATTGATATCACAACCGCGAATATCTTTTCCCATGCTCAATGCTTCAATCATCACATTACCCATGCCACAGCACGGGTCCAGCAACTTCAATCGGCCCCCATCTATATCCTGTGCTGCTATGTCATTCACTGCTAAATTCACAAGCGCTTTGGCTACCAGCACGGGGAGTCCGGTGGAATAGTTTTGCGGCTTATGACGGCGCTCCAGCCACGATCTGTCGCTGTATATGCACTTGCCGAGCAGCCACCGCTCTCCTACCCGTATGACACCCAGGGTGACATCCGGTTCTTTCATTTGCGCCTGTCCTCGAATACGTGCGCCAATGCGTCTTTCTATACCGCGACGCTCGTCATAGTCGACCACGTTGTCGCCTTCCTTGAGGCACAGGACCTTGAAGGTCTTCCCTTCTTCAAGATGAATTGCGGAAGCTGCTTCGCATAGCTCATCCAACGTACCCGCATCTGCGGTCACATCCAGCCGAAGATGGATGAACGGGCTGGTGCCCGGCTCCAACCGCCGATGGGACAGCAGCATGGAATCATGTGCAGGCGGCTGGCCGAACAAGCTTTTCAACTCCAAAAGACACAGCTCTCGCTCGGTTTCATGACACGCGTAGGTATATATGTATCTTTGCATATTCATAGCAGAACTATTTATTTCATATTTGTTCATGTCAGATCTCTTTTCATTTGGAATCACAGCTAGATTTTACGGCCTCCGCTATAAGACGGTAGGATTGAAGCCGTTGCTCATAATCGGGAATGGGTGTGACCAACAAAAATTCATCATTATCGTACTCAACCTGCAAGCCGCGCAACCGTTCGGCAACATCCGATGGTGTTCCCACCAGCCAATTAGCCCGCATCGTCGGGTCACCCATCGTAATCTGTGCAGCCCACCGCTGCGCCTGTTCATCCGTAGGGGCACATATGGCCCCTACAGCAACCATCGTACGAGGCTTATTCATTCGTTTGGACGACTGAAAGTCGGAACGGTACATGCTCAGCATTTCACCTGTATCCTGCTCACTCATAAATTGACCGAACACATAACCAGTTGAATACCGGGCGGCGTATTCGGCACTTTTACGATTTGTACCCAGCATCCACAGCGCAGGTGGCTGTTCAGGCATCGGGCGGGCAAACACGCGCACCTGCTCATACTCGTAGGTACCTTCCAGCAAAGCCAGCAGCGCTTCCATCGTCTGTGGCAGTTCAGCCACATGCTGGAGAAAGTTGCCGCTCAGCGCCATCGAAGCATGTGGTCCTCCACCGGGTGCTCTCCCGAGACCCAGCTCGACTCTGCCCGGATATAGAGCCGCCAGCAGATGAAACCATTCTGCGACCTTGGCCGGACTATAATGCGGAAGCAAAATAGCCCCTGCCCCCAGCTTGATTTTCCGGGTCACTGCCCCGATGTGAGCTAGCAGCACTTCCGGACTGGAGGAAGACAGCCCCTCCATATCATGATGCTCCGAGGTCCAGTAGCGCGTATAGCCCCACGCTTCCGCACGTCTCGCCAGCTCTCTCGCCCATTGAACGGCCTGCTCCGGTCGGTTTCCGGGCAATAACGGCACCATATCCAGTACCCCCAAATTCAGTGATTGGGCAGATACAGACTGAAAACCCATAGATATTCCCCCCTTCTTTTCCATACTTAAAAACCAGTTTCTTCTACTATATAGGGTTATGCATGAAATGTTAGTCCAGATCGTAAATGGAACCCACCTTCAAACCATACAGCTCATTATAGATTTTCTCGGCAAAAGCATCGGTCATCCCTGCAATATAATCAATGACCATATGCTCCCATGTCCAGATCGGCTTTGCCTTGCCCTGATCACGTTCAAAGCGTTGAAGCCAATCACTCGGAATAATGGACTTGGATGTCACTGGATCTAGAAAAGCCAGCCACAGCCGTCTGAGCATCCATTCACTCCGTTTTTGCAGCCGCTGCACGCGCAGATCACGAATCATCGTGACCCAGGCAAAGCTTTTCAGCACACTCACAGTGCGAAGCATGTCGAGATCCTCGCTTCCATCCCGTACAAAAGTAACCTTTTTCCAATTGCCTACATCAATTACACCCAGGCTGCTGACGAACAAACTAACCCAGTATGCTTTCACCTCACGCCGGGTGCGGGAATAATCGTGTTCACACATCGGCATCTTTCCATTCCATACCTTCAAAAATTCGCTAAGCACAGCCGCCACCTTCTGTTCGATCTGAGCCAGCTGCCAGCCTTGCCAGAAGCTATCCTCCAACGTGGTGATTTTTTCTGTAATTAGACGGATCAAGTACGGATCATACAAAAAATGCTCGTGCACCTCAATTTTCCCTGCCTTAATTCCGTCCTCCAGATCATGCGCGGAATAGGCAATATCGTCGCACAGGTCCATAAGCTGGGCCTCCAGCGTCTTTTGACCATCAGGAATTCCCCAATCCTCGCGAATGGAACGAATGTATTCCCACTCATGCAGATACATCCCTTTTTTATTCCAAATCCCCGGATACGGGTACTTGTTGATCCCCAGTAAAACAGCGTCCGACAAATTCAAGCCATCTACGTTCTCACGCTTCTCCAAAAACATAATGAGTCGGAAATTGTGTGCGTTCCCCTCAAAATGCTCATAGATTTGCCGCTCGCGTGCATATGCCTCCAGCCCCTGCTTGGAATCAGGCGTGAAGCCTCCAGCGGCCGCTATCTTTTCCACCTTCGTCTTAATCAACTGATCCAAAATGCCGTCCAGCACCTCTTCGCCCTTGTGTCCGAACGGTGGATGACCAAAATCATGTGCAATGGATGCACATTCCACCACCTCGGGATCAATAATCAGCCCGGCGTTATCCGCCTGCTCCAGCTCAACCTCGGGATGCCGCCGCAGTAAGCTGCGTGCCGCTTCCCGTGCAATCTGCGCCACCTCCAGCGAATGCGTCAGCCGTGTGCGATAATAATCGCCCGTGCCTGCGCCAAATACCTGAGATTTGCCTTGCAGCCGACGAAAGGTCGGTGAATGGATCAATCGGGAGTAATCCCGTTCATATGCTGCCCGTGAAGCGTCGCTTCGTATCTGTTCCGGAAACTGCCGATGCTCTCTCTTGTTTTGCCGTGTCATAAAGCCCACTCCCAACGTACTCAATTGGAGTGATTATACATTTTTTTCACGTCTTAGGAAAGGTGACATGATTTTAATGGAAAATATTGTATGTGATAGTTGAATGAATCGAGTTCATAACACGAAAAATGTCATATGAAAAAGGTGTTCCTCCAGCCATTAGGATTCAGGCCGGGGAACACCTTTTTTATTAATATTAGAAGCATATAAGCTAAACTACTTTTGTTCTAACGCTTCGCCCTCGGGTCCAGCACATCGCGCAAGCCGTCCCCCATCAGGTTAAAGCCCAATACGGTCAGCATAATGGATATACCGGGAAAAATAACAGTCCATGGCGCGTTCTGAATATATTGGCGTGAATCCGACAGCATTTTCCCCCACTCCGGCTGAGGAGGCTGTGCGCCCAAGCCGAGAAATCCAAGCGCTGCCGCTTCAATGATCGCCGTTCCAATTCCCAGCGTGCCCTGTACGATGATTGGTGTCAGGCTGTTCGGCAAAATATACCGGAGTATGATTCGCACATTATTCGCCCCAAGCGCTCTGGCAGAAGTGATGTATTCCTCGGTTTTGACACTAAGCACTTTGGAGCGGACCAACCGTCCGTATGTCGGCACGTTGACGATAGCAATAGCATACAGTGCATTTTCCAGGGAAGGTCCTAAAATAGCAACGATAGCAATCGCCAGCAGAATCCCCGGAAACGCCAGTAAAATGTCGAACAGCCGCGAGATGATCATATCTGCCCATTTTCCATAAAATCCCGCAACTAAACCTAAAGCCGTTCCTACGATCATCGAACCAATGACGGACAAAAAACCGACCCACAACGAGATTCTGGCCCCATACAGCGTACGAGTCAGCAGATCCCGGCCGAGATCGTCCGTCCCGAACCAATGCTCTGCGGAAGGAGGCTGCAAGCGCCCCACTAAATTCTGCGCTTTATAGTCAAACGGAGCAATCCACGGCGCGATCAAAGCGATAATGACAAAGAAGATAATAATGCTGAGGCCGACAAGCGCCATTTTATTGTGTTGGAAAGCCCTCCACGCGTCTCTCCAAGGGCCGGAAACGACAGGAACATGCGCCAGCGTATGGCGTGTCGTCGGTATATTGTTGGGTTCCATCGAAAATTGTGACATCGGACAAGCTCCCCCTTGACCCATTGACGACTTGATTACTGATAACGGATACGCCGATCCAGAACCGCGTACAGCAAATCGACAATCAGATTAATGATGACGAACAGGAACGCAATGATCAGAATCCCGCTTTGAATGACAGGATAGTCACGCGAGCTGATCGCTTCAAAAATGTACCGTCCGATGCCGGGCCATGCAAAAATGGTCTCTGTCAGCACCGCGCCACCCAGTAGCGAGCCGGTCTGAAGACCGATGACGGTAAGCACGGGGATGGCGGCATTTTTAAGTGCATGCTTGTACACGACTTGAAAAGATGCCAATCCCTTCGCCCGCGCCGTAAGGATATAATCCGAATCCATAACCTCCAGCATGCTGGAACGGGTAATACGCGCAATGACCGCCATCGGGATGGTTCCCAGTGCGATGCTGGGCAAAATTAAATGCTTGATGACCGTCCATACCTGCTCCATACGTCCACCAATCATTGCATCAATAACCGCCAAATGTGTCACCGCCTCCACCGGATCACGGGAATTCATGCGCCCGATGGAAGGTAGCCAATGCAGCTTATTGGCAAAAATCCACTGCTCCATCAAGCCCAGCCAAAAAATCGGCATCGACACCCCGACAAGGGCAATGACCATGCTGACATAGTCGAACCAGGAATTTCGCTTCCAGGCGCTCACGATACCCGCGTTCATTCCAACAACAATGGCAAAAAACATACTCGCCACCGTCAATTCCAATGTAGCCGCCAGATAAGGCAGCATTTCCCGGGCAATCGGTTGTCTGGTACGGATCGAATCACCCAAATCGCCATGGGCCAGCTCGCCCAGGTAAGTTCCATATTGCTGCAACCACGGCTTGTCCAGACCCAACTGCTCACGTAGGGCCTGCTTGGACTGCTCTGTGGCCTTGTCTCCCAGTATCGTTTCCGCCGGATCACCCGGAATGGCATGAATAATCGAAAAAACGATGAGCGTCATGCCCAGCAATACCGGAATCAATACGACCAGTCTTTTTACAATATATGAGTTCATACCAGAATCACCGCCTGCTTGCGCTTGAGCTATTTGGACTATTCAAAATAAACGCTGCTATACGATTCAATACCTCCCGGAGCAGGCACGAAGCCCTTGAGATTTACTTTACCTGCCATCAACGGTGTACTGTGAACCAGTGGAATCCATGGCGCATCCTGTTTAATAATGACCTGCGCTTGCTTGTACAGCTCAGCACGCTTGTCCTGATCGACCTCAACCTGTGCTTTTACCAATACTCTGTGCAGCTCCTCATTGACATAAAAGCTACGGTTATTGCCCGGAATCGTATCCTTGTCCAGCAGGGTGTACAGGAAGTTATCCGGGTCGCCATTATCCCCGTTCCATCCCAGCATATACAAATCATCTTTCTGGCCCGCCTTGACATCATCCAGATAAGTGGCCCATTCCGGCGATTGGATGTTCACTTTCACACCTATTTTTTCAAAATCAGCTTGAATGGCCTCCGCTACCTTTTTACCGTCAGGCATATACGGACGAGATACAGGCATCGCGTAAAAAGTTAACGGCTCGGTAAGTCCGTTAGGGTAGCCCGCTTCTGCCAGCAAGGATTTAGCCTTATCCAGATCGTAGGTATAATCCTGAATGCTATCGTTATACCCCCATAATGTAGGCGGCATTGGATTGACCGCAGGCTTGGCCTCTCCCGCAAACAATGCATCAATAATGGCCTGCTTGTTCACCGCATGATTAAGCGCCTGCCGCACCTTGGGATTATTGAATACCTTTTTCTTCAAATTAAATCCGATATACGCCACATTAAAGGATGGGCGTTCTATTTTTTGCAGTTCATTATTGCCTTCCAGCTGCTTCGCATCGTCCGGGTTCAGATCCTCCATCAGGTCAATTTCTCCATTTTGCAAAGCATTAAATCGCGCGGTATTGTCGGGAATAGAACGAACAATGATCTTGGCCAGCTTCGGCTGTCCCTCTTTCCAATAGTTTGGATTTTTCTCCAGCGTGATGGTATCGTTCCGCTTCCATTCCTTAAATATAAAGGGTCCCGTACCGACCGGATTGCTCTTGAAATCAGCCTTTTTTTCCTGAATAGCCTTAGGGCTGGCGATACTAAAGGATGGCATAGCGATATTTTGTAAAAAAGGCGCCTGCGGCTTGGTCAGTGTAAATTGAACCGTATTCGCATCTACCGCTTTGACCTCCTTGATCACCCGACTCCCTTCTGGGCCGAACATGGAATCATAATAATCATACGAGTCCCCTTCAAATTTGTATGGACTTTTCGGATCAGACCAACGGTTAAAGTTAAATGCAACGGCTTCTGCATTAAAGTCGCTTCCATCATGGAATTTTACACCTTGACGCAGCTTGAACGTATAAACTAGTCCGTCCGGTGATACTTCCCAGCTCTCTGCAAGCCCCGGCTGAATCTCCGTAGTGCTCTCCTTGTATTCCAGCAGGGTATCGAACACCTGCATCCCGATTTTTAGCGATTCACTTTCGGTCACAATCGCAGGGTCCAGCGCCACGGAATCGCCACCGCGTCCATAAATTAATGTATCCTGCGCGCCCTCTCCTGCGCCGCCTGGCGTTTTTCCTGCCTCCGGTTTTGCGCCTTCATTGGAACCTCCACAGCCGGAAAGTGCCAAAACAGCCCCCAATGCAAGCACCAGCAGGACGGTCCAGGCTTTGTTTTTTGCGTACTTTTTGCTCATACAGCAGACCCCTTTCACACCTCGTATATTGTTAGTTCGTTGATACCAGATGGATGTTTAGAAAACCTTTATGATCTAATGGACACAGCGTCCACATTAAACCTCATGACACACAGATACGTAAGCTGATACAGCAAATAGCTATCACCAATCGTAAGGTATAAGCGAATGATGGCGCTGTACAGCTAAAACGAATAATCCCTTTATATTCAGCAGAAAAAACTGCTTCCGGGTGGCATATGCATTATTTCGAGTAAGTCTAACGGAATCAATCTGATTTTCATCCTATTACCGAGTGATATCATTTTCTTGATGGAAGTTAATTCATTAGTTAGCATTTTGAATCATTCGATTCCCAACGCTCGAAAGTACAATAGATAGACGAACTAAACCGTTTCGATCTATATAGTGCTGATTTGAAATCGCTCATGGGATTGTTGCAAAATGCTCAAGTAGGAGGTGTGTAAGGTAATTTTATATGTAGAAGTAGATATCAACACCTGTGGTTCAATTCAATCGGCCTCCGTGCTGTATGCCTAAAGTTTCGTACCCGATGAGATAGTCTGTGAGGTTATGAGGAAGATTGCTGTCTCCAAGCATTCAGCTTTTGTTGAATCATAGTGAAAAATGTCATATATACTCACAGTATATACAACTGATTACATGAATGGAGAGTGATTACTGGTTACTTTACTATAAAATGAGATGGTAGACAAGAGCGTTTTCATAGATTTTTTTAAATTTCCGAACGTTTTCGGAGAGTAATGTTAGTTAATATAACAGGGAAATATATACAATTATATAAAAAAGAACGCGGCTATAACAGCTGCTCGCGTCCTCTTGGCAAGCTCCAATTCTTCCACCTGGTTCCTGTTTGTTCAGTAGTTTACGACGATTTCTTAAACACACCCAGACGGTTCAAGACGACAAGCAGGCGATAAAAATCATAGCTGCTCGGCTGCTTGGCATCCACAATCGGACTCGACGGATTAAAAGCAACGGCTGCGGCTACGGCTTCCTTGGCCCAAGCTGGCACTGGCATAGCCTGACGCGCCTCCAGGTCAGCTACTTGCTGATCCACTTTTTTAATATAAGCGGTCTGTTCGTTCAATGTCTGTTTGAGCACATCCTTGCTGTTTTCAAGTGCGGCAACCTGCTGCTGCAAGGCTTTAAATGCCGCTTTTTCCTCTGCTGTCATCGGCTCATCCCCCTCTTCTCCTGCAAAAACTTGGCGCAGCTCTGCCTCAGTTCCGGCGTATACATTCAGGTCAACTGGCCCTTGAATCCCATCAACTCGTCCACTGTCGCTGTATTGCCAGAAGTCCCACAGCTTCCATGCTGTGGTATCGTTGGGCACTTGTGTGCTGTAACGCGCGATCCATAGCTTGTAGGCTCCCAGCGACGCTTTGAAATGGGCTGCAAAAGCGTTTCCCGTATATACCATCGGCTTGCGACCACTTACCCTTTCAAATTCCATCAAAAACGCCATGGCTACATCATGGATCGCGGCAGAGCTAAGTCCACCCGGATTATTCTCATAATCCATTACTGCTGGAAAGTCTAGCGCTTTTGCACCTCCAACCCGATCCAGCACCTCGGCAAAATGTCTGGCCTCCGCTTTGGCCGCGTCAACGCTGGTTGCATCTACAAAATGGTAAGCTCCCAGCAATACCCCAGCTGCCTTGGCGCCTTTTGCGTTAGTGATAAATGTCGGATCGACGTAACGCTGCCCCTGACTCGCTTTAATAAAAGCAAACGATTTGCCATCGGCTCGTACACGTTTCCAATCAATATTTCCCTGGTATCGGGACACGTCAATGCCCTCGGCAGCGTTAGGACTGCGATTTTGCATAAGGCGATCCCTCCTTGTCATTCATAATGTTGTAACCGATGATGTTACTGTTATAACTATGCTTGGACCATTGAAGCGGTCCGGGCTTTTCCACCTTGATGCTGAAAATGGGGCAGAGATGCATTCTGCCCACCTTATGAAGCTTTATTTCCTTTGTCGGAGGGATCTGTTTTCTTTTTTTTCTTTTCCCCGACCGACTTGGATTCAAAAATGGCTACCGCATTTCGCAAAATATCCGGCATCGGCACTCCCATTCGGCCCACATTTTCAATAATCGACAATAGCTCGTTCGCCAAATAAAAGAAAACGACGGCATCCCGGAAATAATGTGCATCCCCCAGAATACCGTCGATCAGATGAGCTACCGTAATCATCAAAAACACCGTAACCTTGCGAAAAATACCGTAATAGCCCTCTCGGCTTTTCAATGCTCCATTAATCCAGGCCGCCGCCCAGCCCGTGAAAAAGTCGATAATAACCATCCATAACAACAACGTCAACATCATCGTCCACCCCCCGAAAAAATAACCGATCAAGGTCCCCGTGGAAAACCCCAGCCAAATCTGATCGACCTTTTCATGCATGCTTGTTCCCCCTTTTGAATCAACTTATCTAATGGATGCCCTTGGTTGGTTCAAGGGCATCATAGTATCACCTGCTGTGCGCTATGCTTTTCACTTTCTCTATAAAACCGAAATTTTTACAACGATGTCCTATAACGTCACCAGCACATCTATACAGTGGAATTTGTAGATTCGTGTATATATTTATTTTCCTAATCGTTATACTGTTTTCTTGCGAAAAATAGAGCTGTACCAAGGAACCGTTTCTTCCTGTTCATTCAAAATATCCTCAGATGACGAATCTTCTACGTTACCCTGCACTAGATCGGAACGTTTGGATAAAATAATCTCCATGACCTCGTCACGCTGTTGTTCATCCAAAACATAGCTTCCAATGATCGTAGCTACATCGCCCTCTCCGCGATCATAGCGGGTGATGCAGGCATGAGCGCAAATACGCAATTGAGCCTCTGTTAAAGCTGCCATGGTTATGATTTCACCTCTTTTATATAGATTTTTGCTACTGTATAGAATAGTCAGTACACGTTATTTTCCTGTGTTGCCAAGCATGAGTTGGGTCAGCGTTACTTCCAGATCTGCAATACGCTGCTTCAATTGGTCTGCCTCGCTTGGCTGTTGCTCCGTTTTTTGTGTCAGCTCCTTGATCTCTTCGTCACTTAATCCCTCACTCCAGAATGTCGTTGGGTCTTTTCGTTCTGGAGTTGTAAAATTTGGTGGAAAATATACGGGTTCTTCCCCACGTTTGTTTTCCGGCTTGCTTTGCCATTCATCATGGAGCTTCTGAAATGAAGCTTGTGATTCCTTGTTCAACTGCTCGTGCGCGTTTTGTGCTTCTAGCAGCTTTTGGCTATACTCTGCTTCATAGGTCAGCCAGCTTTGGATATCAAAACGAGGATGATATAGACCCGGTGGCACTGGAATACCGACGGTATAACCAACAGAGATGTTTTTTGAATTCGCTTCGTCTGTGGCACTCGAACTATCTGCAATAAGCTGATAGGTGTCTAACTGCTGGTCCGTATCAGATAGCGTGAGCGAAGATGGAGCATAAAAAGGGACAACGCCAGAAAAGGCATCGTCCACCAACTCGTCCTCCAGATAGAGGCCGTTTGTATTTACTTTAGGTACTGCTTTCATTTGTTGTCCTCCTTTATTTTTCAGCTAGGTATGAAAAATCAATGACCAGGAACGAGTTCCCGACACTCGAATTACATTGAAGGCTGCTGCTCCCTACGTACAGAGTAGATGGGGAGGCACCCGCACCGCTGCTGGATACAGCAATAACCTCGATAGGAGATTCAGGCTCATAACCTTTAGGAAAGCGGTATATGACTGAATTCGCCGTAGAAGTACCACTTTTTACGTAACCTTGAACGTGAACCCATCCCATCGAATCCTTGTAGTAGCCCATCGGCCTACGAGTAGTGTCATAGTTCACCCATCCATTTAACAACGTTGGCGTAATCCATGCAGGACTATCTTTGTCAGCTTTCCTATTCTCCAGTACCGACACCCTCGCCGTGTTCTGTTGTACACTATCTACCAAGTCCAGCAACAGCGCCTTCTCGTTGGCTGCGTAGGAGCCTGTGAACGGTACAACTGGCGACGACATGAAAGCCAGGTAAGACACTGTGTATGCTGTGGTAGCGTCATAGTTATAGTCCATTAACTGTGCCATAGCACCAGCCGTAGTTGTAGTGTTAGGGTATAGTATCCAGTTGTCACGCTGCGAGTTTCGGTAAATGCCTATAAACCTGTCAACCCTGTAGTTCAAAAGCGATGCCTGAAACTGTCCTGGGCTGCCGTTGTTAATGTTCCAGCGTTTTCCATCTAGCTCTTGATACATTTTTGCCTTTTCTCGTAACACGATCCCCGTACCTACTTCAACCTGATTATCTCCCTCGGTAAAGGTGAGCTGGCCCTCGCTGACAATGGTCTCCACAGTAGGCGTAGCGAGTTGGTATACGAGTTGGTACGGCGTGTACCCTGCATACGATGTCTGTGGTGTGGATTGTGTAAAGGCAGGTGAACCAACACGTTGCACCCAATACTTAGTACCCGTACCTGTCCATGTCGCCGTTGTTGCCGCTTGCGCTTGTGCAGGCGTTATGGTGTTAGCGTCATACGCCTTATACCCATAAAAGTAGGCTTTGATGTCGTCCAACGTCGGTGCGTAACTGTCGCCCCACCCACTGTCCGCGACAGAGACAGAAACGGCAAAATTGGATGCGGTCGCGTCTATAGCCCATCTGTCGGCTGTAGTGTCTTGCCCGCCCCACAACAATATTTTTCCATCAAATTTGACTGCCGTGCCATTGCCAACAAATGCATAATTTACATCGGGCACTACAGGATAGAGGACTTTGAAACCCGTTCCCGACACTACGTTATTCACTTTGGTGATTCTCCCGCCATCTAGTAGGATGCTTTCGAACCTTTTCACCTTAAAGTATTGCCCGTCGCGCTCAAATACCATATCTGCATTTGCACCTGTAACTGGATCGGCGTACAGGTCTGTTTGCAGCGCAAGCACGGAGTCTTCACGAGGCTTGAATGGTTTGGCTGTGCTACCGATATTGAGCATAGGGTTAGAAATAGTCACCGCTGTCGTTGACGTACCAAGTAATCTGACATTCACCGCCCGGCCCGCCGTAAACGTGACGCTCAATAGCCCAGAACCAGCCGCTTCGGCTATTACTGATGTCTCCGGTTCATCCGTGACCGTAATTCTACCAGTCGCTCCGCCGGATTGAACTGAGACAGTGTACTTTTGCCCAGGCACTAACGGTGATACGGTGTGTACTATTTTGTTATCCACCGTGACGGAAACGCTCTTTTCATCCGCTATGGTAGGTGTTCCCTGTTTGGCTGACCACTCATAAAACGATGGCAATAAATTTTCCCCATAACGAATCGCATACGGATTACGTGCAGGCATTATACTGTCCACATATGGGTACTTGGCAGCTATTTGCTCGCCTGTCATTGAAGCCAAAGCGGTATAATCAGCTGAAGAAATCTCATAGATGCGAACAGCCTCAAAATAAGAATACTGTCCTTGAGTCCCCTGTATTCTCAAATCAATATTTGAAGTCACATTGCTGGTAGGAGCCGCCCTGAACCAAGATGTAGTAAATTTAGTCTTATCTGTTACTGTCGTTCCTTCCTGAACGTTCGGGGCTGATATTCCCGCATTTGTAGAGTTTCCAACCTTCACCTTTGCGATTGCAACATAATACTTTCCGGCCAAAAATTTAAAATCGCTATAAAACCCAACTCCGACTGTATATCCCGATTTGATTGTTACTTTTAACGAATTAGACATCGTTCCCTTATTCGTTGTATCCAGCGCTATCTCGGATTGATAAGGTGTAATACCTGTTAAACTACTTAAATTCCCCCATCTACCCAACAAATTCACCAACGTACGCCCGCTCAGTCCCGTGAGCGAGAACGGCGAAGCCTTTTCCGCATGAACAATTTGCACCCCAGGTGACAGAGTAACCTCCTTACGCTCCGTCGTGTCCAACCGTTTCTTGATCGCATCCACACCATCATTCACATCACCTGCAAAATTATCTACAGCACGCCAGTTTTGATCCAAATACTTCTCCAGATCAAAATACGTTGTTTTAGGCGATGTACGGTCAATTTGATTTAAGCCCAGATTTGGTGTTTTTTCACTTGCCATGTTATGCGCCACCTCCTAAATATCTATCCTGTGTTGTATGTTCATTTTCATAGATGGTCATAGACTCGACTTCGGCAATGGTCAGGTAGCGTAGTTTATATTCTACCGTCAAATGAGCCGGCTTGATCTCCTCGATGGCTGCTTTAAGATCCTCCACATTGGGCGGAATCCCGATGGTATCTATAAATTTGACCGTGAATCCCCATTCGGCGGGATGAAAGGTAACATCTACCGTACCGCCGTCATATGCTTCAGCTACATTTTTGACAAGTCGGCCTGAAAAGGTCCCTGCTCCCCGTAGCTTCGACTCTACTACTGCACGACGCTGATCCAGCGGCTTGCCAAGGTCGGTTTCGATACCCAGCTCCATTTCCCAGCGTTCCAATCCCCAGGTAGCTGTACGGACAAAAAACTGAGCTACCGTCGCATCCATCGCCAGATACAAGGAATCCAGTTCACTGCCCTTCGCATCCATATCGGAGCGCATCACACGGGAAATTTCATAGTAGGCGGGTAAATAGGAAAACAGCTCGCGTCCCCGCAAGCTGCTCATGTGCCCCTCTTCACCCAAGGCTAGACGATTCGTTGGATTGTTCATGTTCATTCCATCATTATTCACTGACGCTCACCGTCCCCAGCACCGCCACCTGACCTGATCCAATCTCAATATTTTGATTGCTCTGTCCGTTGATTTTTAGCTCAGAGAAATCAATAATGATCGGAATGTCCAGCAAAACAGCAGAAATCCGGGTATACCGAACCAACGGGTCTTCCTTGTAAAAAGCAAGCTGCTTCAAATACGTCCGCACACCGCTTTCGATCAGCTTTTTGATCTCATCCAGGGTGGACGGCTTCTCCTTGGTACGCTGTACCTTGACCGAGATGTTAATTTCCACCTCTGTCGCAGGCATGATCGTCACCACGGGACCCGCAGGTGCCAACCCTTCTCCTTGTCCATCCTGGGTCGGATCAATGTACTTCTGTACCGCAGCGACGATATCTGGACTGGCAGCGCGTTTATCTGTGTCCAGCACATATAAAGCCACTGTACCCGGCCCTTTCCAGAGCGGAACAACCTCCACGCCGCCTACTCCAGCGATTTCATTCGCCCACTGCGTATACTGCGCCTTGTTGCCGCTCGTTCCCTGGTTGCGCACCTTGGCATAAAAACGCTCCAGCAACAGCTGGTCGCTCTCAATGTCCGTGCCGCTTTTGGTTTCCTCCGTATTGATAACGGAGGAAACACCATTGACCGCGCTAGCCATCACCTGAATGACGCCCGCGGGTACGTTACCGCTGCGACCGGGATTGACTGCCCGAATCACCGCTTCTCCTTTACCCTGCTCATCCAGCGTGACTGCTGCCGTGGTCGCATACTCAATGGAGGCTTCCCCCGATACATCATCTGCCGGGGTCGCCACCAACGTTCCCGCTGGAACGGTCGTTCCCGCTGTACCCGTGAATGTGACCATACCTGAGGCAGCAACCGCCTCCCGCCGTGTCACTCCATGCTCTGCTGTTCGCAGATCCAGCTCCGGCGAGCGAAAATCCGGGTTGTCGCTGGCTGCCGTGCTGGCAAAGCCCCGGCGCAGCAACTCCTGCGCCCAGATCGCCGCTTCGGAAAGCATAAACGCTACTGGCGCCTGCGCATCCCAAATAAAAGAACCCTCGGACTTATCAATATCCGAAGACACTTTTTCCAGCATACGACTCAAAATTTCCTCTTCCGTCTGGTTTACCAAATATTCTGGCAAGTCTGCCATTAGATCACCACACTTTCCACAATTTCTGTTTCATCTCGCACATTCGTAATCTGACAGCTAAAATGGCACGCCTCGCCTTCCCAGCTAAACGTGAACTGATCCACACTAGCCGTGCGAGCATCTGCCAGCAACGCTTCCGTGACCATGCGCTTGATTTCACTTTCCTGCACACCATGCCCATAGCTGCTGCCGATCAGTTCCTCCAACTCGCTACCATAGTCGGGAGAATAGATCACATGACGGTAGCGGGGGGTACGAATTGCTTTTTCGCACCACTGCACCCAGGCTTCTTTTTCACCTGTAGTCACGATTTTACGACTGGGACTCATGACAAATTCTCCGGCTTCAAAATCAAACCGCCAGCTTCGTCCAAATACCGCCCGGTTATCCTCCAGCACCTCCGGGTCCGTAATATCCGTCCAGAGCATATCATCCGTTTCGGGAAATAAATTAGCCACGTCCACTCACCACCTTGCACACCACAACCACATCGTTGCCGCTATTCACCCGAACCGCAAGTACGCGATCTCCGGGCTTCAGTCCTTTGTTCAGGCTCAGATTCACATCCTCCAGCTCGTCCTCCCCGATATAAAAGGAAGTCTTCAGCTCCTTGCCCTCCCAATTCTCCGACTCTACTGCGGTTGAGGTTCCTTTGTACATATGACGCGGTACAGACAGCAATCCCGGCAGCTCGGCGACCAAATAGTCCTGAAGCTCATGTTTAAAATCGTCCAGCTTGATTCCCGTGGAGGTAATCGTGCCCAGTACCGCGCCCACTCCGCTCAGCGCTTGCTTGGTTTGCTTGTGAAATGAGGATTGCAGAGCAGTGACCAAATGCCCGTAGGGGTCCTTATTCAAGGTAAAACCTCCTTTTCACATCGTCATACGTGCCCAGCTCCAGCGACATACTGCCGGGATTGCCCAATTCCCTGCTCACTGAAATTACCAGCAGCTTCATGGAACCCAGCATCACCGCGTCTCCTGCACGAATCGTGTTCATATCTGGCGCATTGACCGATATCGTTTGTTGTATGCCTCTCAGCTTACTTTTGGCCAACTCACGTGCCGCCGCACCCGATTTCACCTCGTCATCCTGCACGATCACCTGAAGTGTTCCGTATTTGGCGATATCCTTTTCCTCCAGCGCCATCACCTTGGAGGGAACCTCATTGCCCGTTTCACTGGCCGCCGTAGCCAGCACCTTGACTCTTGTGGCCGCGCCTTCGAGCGTACGGGATTGTGTCGTATCGGTCACTCTCTCCAAAACATACACATCCTTGTTCGTTCCCAGCTCGTATAGCTCCAAACCGGAGGTAATCATCCGTGGATGATACAGCTTGCCACCCGCCTTTGCCGTTTCACGCAGGTCGCCCAGCATCATGGAATAGATGGACTGTGTCCGGTATACGGCACGCCCCAGCAACTTTTTCGTGTCTGGCAATGAAGCGATTTTCAGCTTCCAATCCCTGGCATATTTCTGAAAACGCTGAGTAGCCGTCTGCTTCGCAGGGAGCAAATATTCATCCTCCGACTTGTCCAAATACACCGTGCGATCATACAAGGTCAACGTCATACGCTTGAGTCCACTGTTGGAGGTTTCCACTTCCCAAATCACCGCAGGAGAAAGCAAGGGGACATAGTCTTTTTTGCCATAAGGAATGCCACTAACCCGAATCGACATCCCTGGAGAAATGGGCGGCATATCCGGCGTAACAACCAGATTTACCGTGCCCTGATAGGCGATTTGCTCCAGCGAATCCCTCAAATTAATGTTCTCCACCAGCGGCGACACATCATATTTATCCTGTAAAATAACTTTATAGCTCATGACAGCACCAGCTTTTGCCCCGGTTCAATCGCATTCGGATTTTGACCAATAACCTTTTTGTTAAGCTGATAAATACGGCTCCATTGTGAGCTGTCCCCCAGCTCCAGCTTGGCAATTTTGGACAAGGAATCCCCCGATTTCACCGTGTAGGTTTTCTTCTTTTCTTTCATATCCGTGCGGGGCTTTTTGTTGACCGTAGCAGACTTCGTGCCACTGCCTGCTTTTTTGGATACCTTCATTTCACTCCAGGTCCGCAGCGAAAGATCAAAATTCACGTCCCCATAATCGCCGCCCCGAAAGGTGGAGTTATGAGATGCTACAATTACGGGTACATTTACAGCCGTCTCTGAAATAATGAAGCGTAATGGCTTTTGAGACAGCAAAAAACCATTCAACGTGTTCATGGCCTCCTGTGGATCGGGAATGTCCTGATATTTACAATACGATTCGTCGTATTCCTTGGGAAAAAAAGAAGAGAAGGAGATTTCCTTCACCTTCTCCCCTTGTGGAAAATCAAACTCCCCATAGGATAAAATCGTTGTCGTATCAAATCCCTTTTGCCGTGAGATTGTCACTTCCTCGGGATTCACCGGAAATACAAACTTAAATCCCTTGCCATCCGTTAAACTAAATTCCATCTCTTTCCTCCTTCCCCGTTACTCCCATCCTACTGCATTACATAGCTCCTCCGCTCGCAGGCTTGGTGTTCTGCGTCGCCCGCAGAATCTCGGCTTTGAGGCGGTAGCCAATTTGCGTAATAAGCCCCTCCACATCCAGCTTGTTTTCATGCACAGTTACCTGTACAGCCCCTGCTGGAAGATTGAATTGGTTCGTAGTTTCCGTCTTAAAATCCTTCAAAAAGCCGGAGAGTGTTCCCATTTGTTCTGGGCTAATCTGTACTACTTGAGGAGTCGGATTACCATTGGCTTTACCTTTAGCTTTGGCTCCGTTGTTCGCATGAGCCGCAGTATTCAATAGTGGATTAGGATTGACCCCTTGGTTAGCGATAGCCATTGGACCATAAGGATTAGGGACGCCTTTTGCACCTGATTGCGGAGGCACGTATGCAACTGCACTATATAAAGGCGGCATAGTTGCTAATGGCTTAAGGGAGGCACCTATAGTCGAATGAGGCGGGATTGCAGGTTTAGGAACTTCAGGTGGCTTAGCTGGCTCTTTCTTAGGTTCATCTTTCTTACCAAAAGAAAAGAAATCAGAAAAGCCTTTACCAAAGTCTCCAGCCTTATCCGAAATCCAGCCTGTGACCTGGGAAGCTTTTTCCCCAATAAATTTACCAGCGGACTTTGCTTTGTCCATAATAGCAGGACCATAATCTGAGACTACCCCCCCAATTTTTCCACCAAAAAAGCCTCCCGCTATACTTCCAAGTTGAGAACCAACCATAGTACCAATACCCGGAAGCAACATTGTGCCTATAGCTCCACCTAGCGCAGAACCAGCAGTCCCGCCTACAGTAGAACCAATAGCTTCTGCACGTTCTTTACCGGAGGTAGCCTGCGCGATGTTCACAATATCCATCCCATAGCTTAATGGCCCCAGCAATTTTTTTGCGCCGCCTTTTAAAAGGTTCTTAAATAAGCCTGACCCAGCTTCCTCAGTTGCACCAGCAACCGTGCTTGGGTTTACAATACTGGAGGCAGCACTAGAAGCCGCATCTGCAGCGGTACTTCCGCCGCCTTTAAAAACTCCAAACATCCCCTCTCCACCATCAAAGAGATCTGAGAACCCCCCTCCTACTTTTTGCATAAGATCTCCGCTATTTTTACTAAAAGAAAGGGTTTTTTTGGAGACATCTCTAAACTTCTCTTTAAAAGTTGTTCCAACAACCGGTTCCCTAAATAATTTCTTTCCGGCTTTAAAAACTTTGTTAGCTGCTGAAGGTGCTTCAGATAAACTTTTTATCCCCCCACCAATTTTCTTTAGATTACCAAAGAAATCCTTTGTTTTACCCCAAACCGTCTTAGGCTCCTCTTTTTTCTCTGCGGCTGGCGTCACAGAACCCAACTTAGTACTCAAATCCCCAATAGCGGCAGTATTGGCCTCCACAGCAGCAGTATTTGCTTGCAATACTGAACTCAGATTGTTATCTCCCTTAATGGGACCTGTTTTGGCAGCACCGCTGTTAGCTGGTGAGCTACCTTGAGAGACTGCCTTCACATTGACATTCCCCGAAGCGTTAATAATCTGGGATTTGACCCGGTTAATCTTGTTCAACAGATTATCCAAGCCTTTGGAGGCCATATCGTTCAGCACGATTTCCGGGGCCATGCGAGTGCGGCCTATTTTCATAACACGCCCTTGAATCCGCTCAAAATAGCGTTCCATTGCGCGCAATTCGCGGTTCGCCTTAATGACGTTTTTAGGATCAATTACGAGGTTCATGCGGTAATTTAATGCTTCTGCCATATTTCATGTTCACCTCCTTGTTCATGCTTTTGAAGAAACCATACTGTCCATTTCCTGTTCAGCAAACGCCAGCAGCAGCATGCGCTCGCCACGGGGAAGCCGCCAAAAGTCTCCGGGGCGGAGGTGGTGCCGAACCCACAAGTGGTACAGCATCGTCGTCATTCCCCCGGAGCCGATTAGTTTTTTAGGTCAGCAATTTCCACGCCAAAGCCGGACAGTTCCAGCACTTTGTCGCCTACGGCATCCAGTTCACCCGCCAACAGCATACGACGGACAGATTGTTCGCCACCGGACAGCTTCAAACGGCTTGTAATCCGGGGATCGCCCCAGCCGCTTAGGGACAAGCCCTTCACTTCCAGCTTTCCAGTAGCCTCCGAAATCAACAGGGCGTTGAACGTCTCGGTATCTACCTTTTCATCCACTGCACCCTTTACGGTACGGCGAATGGTACACCGTTCACGAATGCTGTCCACTTTGCTGGAGGTCAGGCCATGCAGCACAATTTTCATATCGAGGCGCTTGATACGCACCGTTTCCTCCGGCAATTTTTCAGCGGCTTCAAACAGGCTGTCCAAAATTTGTTCTTCTGTCATATTTTCATTCAAGCTCATAAGTCATTCTCCCTTATTATCAATTTGTTTTGGGGAACGGAACACCTTATGGCATCCCATCCCCCATGTTCATATTAGTTCGCTACAATCGGATCAAGCAGCTCATAGCCTTCGAAGGTGAAGGTCGTTTCTTCCTGTACTTCCTCACCCGCTGTCCAGTTGGCAAGCTGAATTTTGTCAGGAGTGCAACGGATAAGACGAATGCTCTCATGTCCAAAGGCTTCAGGGTCATCCAATTTAGTGATAATTTCAAAACGACTGAAACCACGACGAATCATATCGGACGTCACCTTGTAGCCACTCATCGTGCCCGTTCCTTTTTTAATACCGCGTTTGTGTACCTTCCAGTCGTTGCCGACGAGATTCAGCTCGCGTTTTTCCATTTCCACACTGGCTTCCAATTTATTGATATTGGTCTGCCATACTCCGTCCACATGCGCCTGACCATACGTACCTAAAATGACTCTTGAAGCATCCAACATTTATTTTTCCTCCTCAAAATGATCCATAATATAGTTTTGAATTTCTAATTTTCCGCGGCCTTCTTATTGCACGTAAAATGTACCGAACAGCTGCTCCATCACGTCGGTCAGCTTCACGTTCCATTGCAGGAACACTTGATCCGGCTCCGGTTTGATAACTGGCGCATCGCCGTAGTAAGCCGGGTCGAGAATGACATCGTAGCCATCTGCTTCGATCACGTTACTCAGCGACAGCTGTGCCAGGTATTCTTTGATCGCACCAATGAGTGCCAGACGGCCTTCCACGGTGTTGTTGATTTTGCCAATGTAAGTCTCTTCGGCTGCACGCTGCAAGTCAGCGTTAATAGCATCCATAACGCGGATGGAGCGGATTTTCTTCCATGCGTTGTTTTGCCCGGCAGCCGGGTTCACCAAGCTGTTGATACCGCGCAGCGCTTTGACCTGACGACCGTCGAAGAACAGCAGGAAGACACCATTGCGGACTGCCTGCTCCTGCTCGGAGCGTGTCCAGCGGCGGGTTACATCCTCAAAAGGCGTCACCGCATAGGTGGCGGATTGATTCAGACGTTGACCTGCGATCAGTCCGGCTACATAAGCAGCCGTTTGAGCGGAGCTATAGTCCGTACCTGCCAGACGTACGCCAGTACCGACGTTCACGATACCTTCATGGTTGAGCGCCAGAGAACGGGCAGAGGCCAGGCTGACAGCGGTTTTGGATACATCATCTGCCGCAGAACCACCGAACACGGCGATAACGCCCTTGCCTTCGCCCCGGACACGCTTGATCCACGCGGCAAAGCTTTGCAGCAAGGCCAGATCGGCTGCATAATCCAGCGCCAGCACGTTAAATTCCTGTCCTTCAAGCGCTTCCTGCATAGCGATGTAATCGGCATTAACCAGCTTGCTATTACCGCTGTTGCCGCCCGTGAGATGTACGCCGCTGACATCCGCCGGAATGCCGCCATTGCCGACAACCTCGGCTTTCACCCATACATTTTCGCTGTTCTTGTTCAATGCTTCGGCAATCGAAGCAGCCGTACCGTCGCTGCCTTTATACGTGCCCAGCAGCTTGGTGCCCTCATAGAGACGCACCTCACGGGCTTGCTCGTCACCCAAGGATGGCTGTACCGTTACGGCAAAGCCATTACCGCGGCTACCTGTGTACAAAGCCTGCAAGCGCAGCACATCGGTTGGTGCCTCACCGCCGCTTTTCAGCGTCACAGTTGCTTGAGCAGCCGTGTCATCTGCCAAACGGTAGGCCAACAGCTTTTTCGGTCCACCCAGCAGAGCCAGATACAGTGTAGAGTACGCTGTCGCACCATCCAGGCTGTCATTGGAAAAGATTTGGCTAATCGCCGTTTCACTGCCAATCTCTACAAACTCACGTACAGGTCCCCAGTTGGCTTTAACCGGCACAACAACCGTACCGCGTGAACCACCTTGAATCGCTGAAGCTGCTGCTGCCTGAAAATTCATATACAAACCCGGCAATACCGGTTTATTCGTGTTTTCCCATGTTCCGCCTGCCATAATTAGTCCACCTTCGCTTTCATAAATTGTTCGATTTTAGTGTGTGCTTCTGCTACCGTGAACAGCTTGTCCTGTGTGCCAAAAAAGGCGCCTGCCAGCACTTCTTCCTTCACGGAAAACAATTGCTCCGCGTGCTCCTTAAGCTCCTCCAGCGTATAGCGGGGGCCGCTTGCTTCCTGCCCGGCAATGACCGGGGCCTTCTTGTTGTTGTCCAAGGTCACTCGGACCACCTCATTTCAAAATAGGATGAATTTCCACTCTGCGGATTAACGCCGCTTCCTCAGCCGGACGCATACGCCGCTGTACCAGCGTCAGCCGGAGCTGACCGTCCAAAATCGCATCCGCCTGCAAATCTGCGGAAGCCTCAGCCATGGACATATAACGGGCCTTCTCCTGATCCAGAGGAAGCTGAATTTGAGCGCCAAAGCCCTCGACCAGCGCGGAAGCCGCGCGATTCTCTTCAGCAGTGTCCGGGGCAATAACGTGCCCAATGAACCGTTTGCGAAGTTCATACATGGAGGCTCCCGCCATCCTGGTCTCGCAGCCGCTAAGCCGCCATAGCACCGCGTGCCGTCCCGGCTGTGCGGGCCATGCATCGGCGTACACTGACCACGCTGCGCCCAGTTGCTTCTGCGTCCAGCGGGTCAGCGCCGCCAGCCATTCATCCGGCTGTGCAATACCGTTTGCCGGAGCGGCCGCCGGACTCCCTTCCGTTTCAGGCACGTATACGCCAAAACGTAGCGTTCTGTAGGCCTTGCCCGTGACGGTGTCCAGCTTTTCCGCATCCCGCACGCCCAAATAGTGCGCGGTAAAAGCCGACGTGTCCCCGCCTTGGCCTGTCACCGGCTCCCGGTGCAGACCGGCAATCAGGGCGTTCGCCCATACATCAGCCTGTGCCAGCCCGGCTTGTCCTGCGTACAGCTTGATGCGGACAACCTGCCGATATCCGGCCCAGGACGACTTCCAGATTTCCTCGCCCAGCGCCATAACGGCGTACGGCTCCTCTGCCGTCTGCGACGGTGGCTGAACATCGTATACGCGCCCTTGAAGTGCTGGAACAATGTCAATGAGCTTTTGTTTAAAGGCTTGTCTCATCCTGCGGCATGCCACCTTTGCGCATCCTGCACTCGCATGTTGTGGCTGCTTAGCCAGGCTTTTTTCCACTTCCGTGTTCTCATCCGGCGTAGCCTCAACCTCATGCATTGCAGCATCCATTGCTTAGGCAACACGACTCCTCCTTTCTGTAAAACAATTCCCGGGAATCGACAGGGACGACAACCGCATGAAAAAACCGGCCCTGATGGCCGGCTAACGTTTGACTGTGTGTGTCTTCGGTATGTCCTCTTGTCTTGATTCCCGATGATATAATCTTACACCCTTATAACGAATGCGTTGCCGGGGAAATGGACGATAAAAGGCGAGACTAGGGATGAAGTTGGGCGGATATTTGAGAACAAGTGTTCCTATATCTAAAAAAGACCTTGACCCCCGCCATTGCAGGAAATCAAAGCCTTTTAAGAAGCGATTTTAAAATATAAATGCGAACGAATGGATAATTATTACACTATCCCAGTTTCCGTTCCGCTCCCTTCTGTAAACCCGCCAGATTCAAAACACCTTGATCCGCCAGTGCAAGCGCCATTTTGTAAAAAGCACGCGTGCGTAGCTTCGTGTACGTATCTTTACTTACCGGCGGGTCAAGCACATAATTGTAAACCTTGTAGTCGAACACATCGTCATCCTTTAAATAGCGCTCACGGATGAGCAGCTGTTCGCGTACATTCAAGCGGCCGACTACGGCATCCACCATTTCGCAATAAGCCAAACGAGCCGCAGGAGCATCTACATTATATACAGCTGTCCGTGCCGTTGGATCGCTGGTCACATTCGTCGGTCCGTTCGGGCGATCCGTATATCCGGCAGTGATAAAACTTTCCCGGTCCATAAAGGTAATGGTTTTATAAATCCGATATTTTTCAAATACCCCCTCCAGTGCGTTCTGCGTTTTGCGTCTGTCCAATTCGGGTAGGTTATTTTTCATGTAAAGCAACACTCCTTATCTTATGCCTTTTGACAATGATGTATTTTTTAAATCGTACAACTCTTACATTTACAATTTGTTCCCCTTTTGTTCGTATTATGAGTATAACATAGCATTATTTAGGATAGCTATCCATCGGCAAAAAAAGCGGTATAGCTTCAAAAACTGCATATTCGCTTTATTTTCCTATACCTTTTGGCATATTACGTGCCTTTACTATTTACCTAATGGTATAATGGAACTAATCTTTTATTCTGTTGCAGAAGGGAGCCGTCATGGTGGAACAACCAGCATTTGGAACATACTTAAAGCACCAGCGTGAGCACAAGCAATGGAGCATTAACCAATTGGCAGAAGCGGCTGGCATCAGTAATTCACAAATTTCCCGCATTGAAAACGGGCTGAGGGGAGTACCCAAGCCCTCTACTCTACGCAAAATAGCGGACGCGCTCGGCGTATCGTATACCGAGATGATGAAGAACGCCGGATATTGGGGAGACGATGATTCAGCAGAGCAGCATTCACACGACTCCTATCGTTCCAGCGTACCGGAATGGGCTACTTCCCAGGACCGCCGGGATTTTAAAAAAATGCTGGAGGAAGACGGCGAATTGATGTTCGACGGCATTCCACTGGATAAAGAAGATCGTCAACGGATCAAGGATGTGCTGACAGGCCTGTTCTGGGAAGCCAAACAGATGAACAAGCATAAACCCAAATCGCCCCCAGCGGGCAGTGATCAGGAATAGCAGGTGAGCGCATGAACCAACTCATTCACAAACTCGTCCGAAAATACCGCACGAACTCCCCCTTCGATATTGCGGAAGCTCTGGGTATCCATATCCGTTACTGTGATCTGGGCCCCACAACCAAAGGACTGTATTACCGCAAGCTGCGCAGAAGATTCATCGTCATCCACAACGGGCTTACACCGGAATGGAAACGATTCATCTGTGCGCATGAATTGGGGCATGACCGACTTCATAAAGGCGTCAGCCGCTTTTTTATGGAGGAGCATTCCTACTTTTTTCCCGGCAAATTTGAGATGCAAGCCAATCGGTTCGCTGTGCTATTGCTCAGTGTAGGACAACCACCACTTACTGACGAAACGCAGGAGCACTATTTATCCCGGATTGGTCTGCCCAAGGAGACTGCCCTTTTTTTTAATCCTACAACGGAACATTAGTTCTCACATATAATTGCTTGTTTATTACTTCCTCTTCAATATAGGTAATTTCATGATGGCTTTAACAACCGATATACAAAAAATTTTCAGTGCTCTTATATAAAATAGAAGTTATTTTTACAATCTTCTGATAAAATGTGGACGTAAGCGGTTTCTCTAATTCATTCATTTTACAGGAGGTTGAAAGAACAACATGAACTCATGGAAAAAAATCTCGTCCATCTTGACGACCGCCGCGCTTCTGCTCGGATGTCTCGGTACAGCAGCAGCGGACCCGGCAGCTAGTACGGGAACAGCGGGAGCTGCAACTCCTCCCGGCAACGGGAAACACATCACCATCCTACATACGAACGATACTCATTCCCACGTGGTGTCTAACGACAAGGAAATGGGCTTCGCCAAGCTGGCAGGCATCATTGACCAGTACCGGGCTTCCAATCCCAATACGCTGCTGCTGGATGACGGAGATACGGTTCATGGAACGACCTTCGCTACTTTGGTCAACGGCGAGAGCATTGTAAAAGTGGTTAACAAGCTGGGCTATGATGCGATGGTACCAGGCAACCATGAGTTTAATTACGGCTGGAAGCATCTTGTCGAGCTGAGTAAGGAAATTCAATTCCCGGTACTCAGCGCCAATATTAAGCAAACGGATGGAACACGTTTGTTCCATCCTTATGTGATTAAAGAAGTCAATGGCGTTAAAATCGGCATTATCGGCCTGACCACACCCGAAACGGCATACAAAACCAATCCTAAAAATGTCGAGGGTATTCAATTCACTGATCCCGCGGCTGAAGCCAAAGCGGCTGTAGATGAAATCCGCAGTAAAGTGGACGTTGTTGTGGTCCTCGGTCATCTGGGACAAGATGCATCCAGCAAAGACACCAGCCTTAAGGTTGTCAAGGAAGTGCCCGGCATTGATATTTTCATTGATGGACACAGCCATACCGTACTGGAAAAAGGCTTGGTTGGTGACAATGGTACACTGATCGCAAGCGCGGGCGAATATACGAAGTATCTGGGCGTTGTAGATTTATGGGTCGACGGCGGTAAGGTTACGCAAAAACAAGCCAA
Source organism: Paenibacillus sp. NRS-1782 (assembly GCF_050467685.1). Taxonomy (NCBI): domain Bacteria; kingdom Bacillati; phylum Bacillota; class Bacilli; order Caryophanales; family Paenibacillaceae; genus Paenibacillus; species Paenibacillus sp. NRS-1782. Next base: position 25,843 of record NZ_JBITPH010000021.1, on the reverse strand, counting down.
GCTGATTGATTCGACGCAAGCAGTCGATGTTCAGCCCAATGCTGAAATCGCTACATTGATCGCCTCTATTCAGAAGGAACAGGAACCGATCCTCAAAGAGGTTGTAGTGCAAACAAGTGTGAACCTGGAAGGAGCGCGTGAAAAGGTACGTGCAGGTGAAACCAATCTCGGCGACCTGCTCACCGATGCCATGCGTGACATTTCGGGGGCAGATGTGGCCCTGACCAACGGCGGCGGCATTCGGGCGTCCATCAAGACGGGAACGGTAACCAAGGGAGACATCATCACTGTGCTGCCCTTCGGCAACCAAATTGTTACCTTGAAAGTGAAAGGCTCCGACATTCAGGCAGCACTTGAAAATGGTACAGCCGCCTATCCAGAGCCAAGCGGCGGGTTTCCACAAGTATCGGGTATCTCATTTAAAATAGATACATCGGCAGTCAAAGGAAGTCGTGTCCACTCCATCCTGATTGGCGGAAAAACGCTTGATCCTGATGCCACGTATACACTGGCAACGAATGACTTTACGGCTGTAGGCGGAGATCAGTATACAATGTTCGCCAAATATCCGCAGGCAGGTATGTTCGGATCGCTTGATGAGGCGCTGATTCGCTACATGCAAAAGGTTGGCTCCGCCAGCCTGCAAGTACAAGCAGACGGCCGCATTCAAGAAGCCAAAGCAGACGGCAAGACTTCCGTTCCTGCCGCGCAGCCTGTACCAGCTGCCTCAACCGCAACACCGGCACCCGTGCAGGAAGAACCGCAAGTGGTCTCTACCCCGTCTGCGAAACCTGCACCAGCCAAAGCTCAAACAGCGAAGCCACAGCAGACACCGGCTTCTGCACAAGCTACAAAAAGCCATGTGTATATTGTAAAGTCCGGGGATACACTGTATGACATTTCCCGCCAATATGGGTTCACCTGGCAACAGCTTCAAAAGCTGAACAAGCTGAAAAATCCTCACCGCATTTATCCGGGACAAAAGCTTGACCTCCCGGCCTAATTCAATAAGCTTGCAAAGGCAGCGTCCAGAATCCCAGTGGTTTCGGACGCTGCTGTATGTCAGGAGGTTATTTTTATGCGATAGTCCAAACTCATTTGGACATCGCATATTTTTTTTCAAAAGCCAGCCTTTTAGACGCTGACAAGTTGTGAACCGAGAGGTATGATGGAGAAGAGCCATTCGGGCAGAAAACATCCATTCCGTTCTCTAACGGGATCAGTTATATGTGTGGAAGGAGCACAAAAATGCAATATATTATTTATGATCTTGAGTTTACCGTTAGCCGTAACGCCAGATATTCCTCCGAGATCATTGATATCGGTGCCGTCAAAGTCATGAAGGGAGACGATGGCTTGTACGTTGCGGACACGTTTCACAGCTTTGTCAGACCCTCAAATCGGCCTGTGCTGTCTACAGATACCGTGCAGTTCACCGGTATTACTCAACGAGACATTGATGCGGCCCCGCTTTTCCCTGAAGCTGTGAAGCCATTTATCGCATGGCTTGGAACGGAGGACTCCCCTTATTACTTATGTGCTTGGGGGCCAGATGACCGTCAGAAGCTGGTATCTCATTGCCGCACCCATCATGTGGACCTCCATTGGATTCATAATACGAACGATATACAAAAACAAATCTCCCGTCTGTCCGGCTCCAATGGCAAATACCGTCAACTAAGCCTGTCTCAGGCGTTGGAGCTGTGCAACATTGACTTTGATGGTCAACAGCACCGTGCGCTGGACGATGCACTGAATACCGCTCAGGTTTTCATGCATCATTTTGATCGTATCACATTATCCAATAACGCTTCTGACGATGAGGAAAGCCGGGGTTCGAAGCTTGTATACTCCACACCGGAAGAAGAACAGGAGCAGTACAGTCCATTTGGCAATCTCGCCAACCTGTTTAAGGACCGTTAGGAGGATAGCACCCCGGCCCGTTCCGGGGGATCTATCACCCCTTGTCATTCTTGGTTCCCTGCCTTTTTATCGGAATAAAATGCCCCCCAGGTTCGCAGCATTTCCTGCATTCGCTTGCGGTATCGCAAAGGCTCCAAAATTTCTGCCTCCGCTCCATATTGAGTGAGCCAGTCCAGAAATTCACCATCATGATTCACCGTTACCTCAAACAATAGACTTCCATCCGGCAAATCCTTGAGAAAAGGCTTGATGAACAGCTCCTCTTCTTTGACCCGATATACAGATCCAGCAGAAAATTTTACCACAAAACGGATATTCTGGTTTCCTTTGGTAACTGACCAGGTTCCCTTAAAAAACATTTCCATTTCATAAGTATTCTTCTGAAACGTATACGGCAAAATCCTCATATTTCGAAAGCGACTGATCCGAAAGGTTCTCATGGCGGCTTGCTTGTGACAAAAACCAAGCATATAAAAACGCCGATCCTGTGGAACCAGACAGTAAGGATCAATCTGAACTAATGATACATCTTCATTTTGAGGCGAACTGTATTCCGCTTCAATTGTCTGCTGCGTAAGACTTGCCAAAACAATCAGCCTGAGCAGATAAGGCTGGTTTTCCCGCTCAAGTGTCGAGCCGAGCCGGACGATATTTTTCATTTCCTGCGCGAAGCTTGTCTGGTCCATCTTTTTTTTCTGACTAGAGGCCATCACTTTCTCATAAGCACTTTCAAAAGCTGGTGGTAAAAGAGGCTTTATAGTTTCCATGACATCCCCCAGCCTGGCAAAAGCTTGTGCCTCTTCTTCCGTCCAATTGAGCGGATACAAGGCGAAGTTACTAATAAATATGTATCCTTTGCCATGTCCCATATTGGCTATCGGAATATGCATAGCGCTCAGAGCCTCCATATCTCGGTAAATGGTGCGTTCTGATGTTTCACAACGTTCGGCAAGCTCTCTTGCCAATATCCCCGGATTTGCCTGAACAATAGTAATAATCCGCATTAACCGTATCAACCGATCAGTCAAGGAAGTCTCTCCTTTACAAAAAGATAGTAAATTAGACTCACTATAATACATAAATAAACTAGCATAATTGCCTACTTTAAAATATTAATTTCGGTAAAGCGAACATCCTCTACAGATATTTCATTATTAACATGGACTTTAGAACTATACGATTCGAATAATCCAAAAGTCCCATTCCATTTATTGCGTACGGCAAAGAGTAATTCAGCTTCCTCCAGATACTCCATGTCTCCTGTTCTCGCCGCCCGTATAAGCAGTTCATCTGCTTGTCTGGTAAGCGCAAACGCCCCTCGCTCCTGTTCCCCCTTCTCGTATATACGCAATGCTTTCTTCACAATTGGAGCCGTCTCATTCAGCTTTATGTATTTTTCCACCTTCGGGTTGATTGGAATGCTCAGCAGACCAAGATGATGCGTGTAATGGATATAGAGCTGATCCGTTCGAATCAGTGTCCTTTTTTCCTGAGTGGGCTTACACCAGCTCCACTCCATCAATCCAATGATATGCCTTCCGGAAGAGTGAACTGGTATAGAAAAGGACAAAATTGCCTGCTTATACTTCCCCCTCCGCATATCACCACAGTGAACAAGCATACACTCTCCGTCTTCCAAGCGATTGAAGCTGAGCCTGGCCCCATCCACTTTTAATAGATTTACCCCACTCTCTGGGATGAACCGGAGTTGCAGGTCACATCCAACTGTTTTCGGCATTAAAGTACCTTTTCTTTTACGTATAGCCCCATAGCCCCATTCTATCAGCAGATTTACTTGCTCGGACCTATTCGCAGATATAGACTCTTTGTCCCATGTGTACGTTACGTTAATCATTGGCTTCACCACTGGTAAATTCCCCCTAAAAGAACATGTAACTCTAAATTAACAGTGTTATCTGACACTATATTGTCAGGGAACGTATGTTCGTTAGCGAAAATTATACATGGTAATCTATAGGAAAGGGGAAGTACATCAACAAATAACATTTTAACCCATTGAAATTGCATGATTACGTAAAAAAAAGCCCGGCGTAAGCCGGGCTGCATTATAGTCTCGTTTCATAGTATAAAGTTAAGAAATCATAGTTTCTGTCAAAGAAACATTCGCTTTTGTGCAGATATCAGAAACAGGCGCAAAAGTTATACTGTCCACCACCAGTTCCTTCGACAAAGGCTTTCCGTTTACCGTTATTTTTAACGTTCTATAGGTCTGTTCTTTTTCGTTCATCGTTCATTTCTCCTTCTACATTCTTGCTTAATATATTTATACTCATTTCTGTTCCTCATCAAATAGGGTTGGCTCTTGTACATGCTTGCGAGAAAATTACCGGAATGTAGCTGCTTCCTTGATATACCCGTTTTGAGGTACACTTAAACTAAAATATCGACTTTTTTGTAAATATTTCTCCCGGATTTGTCATCCTGTTATTCTAAACTTTGAACCCTAATCATTACACTATGCGTAACCATAAGATATGGGTAATTATGCTTATCATTTAACATCTTGGTGCAACAGAAGGAGGAAGATCTCTTGGTACGACAAATTTCTCGCTTTGCTTTCTGCCGCCGTGTCGTCTGCGCTGCTGTAGCGCTTCTGTTTATTTTTGGCGGAACCGGAGTTCCGGGAGCACATGCCGCCTACTGGGATGATGTATACCAGGGCTTTGAGCAATTTTCCCGACTGCCTGGCGATGTATATCAGCTCAAGGAAAGCTATAAGCAAACGCAGGAAGAGCTGCAAAAGGCCCGTAGCAGCGTTGAGGCTTATCAGGAGCAAAACGCTCAACTATTACAGCAAAACGCCAAGCTAACCGACACCGTCACCGAACTGAAAAATCTTCAGGTTCAGCGCGATCAGGCTTCACACCGTAACAAGATGCTGATCCTCACAGCTGTCATTTTGCTGGCTGGTTATTTTATCGGTATTCGCCTGTTGCGTTACGGGATGCGTCGACGTTCGGGAAGATACTAGCCCCCTGAAAGGATGAAAGGCCAGAATGGACATACAAGCAGGACAACACCATGATGAAAGCGTCGGTTCTGTCGTAACACTTGATCTGGCGGAGGGCGAAAAGCTGCATGTTCTTCACCCGCAGCAGATCATCGCGTACCGCGGACCCAGCTCAGGCCGTAGTGACAAACTGATGAATATTAAAGGCATGTACCGCAAGCACAAGCTGATTCAGGCCGATTTTACAGGAGCTTGCCGCCTCATTGCCGCACTTCCTCCCGGCTTCAGTCTGAAAATGATTGAGCTGGATGGGGGCGACGATCTGCTATACGATTTTCGCAACCTGTTCTGGTACAGCTCCGGTATCCAGATGCGCACCAAGCTGCTGAGCATGAAAAACATGTTGTTCAGTCGGGATGTTATTAAAATGAAATTCGATGGCATCGGCCAGATCGGTCTATTGACTCAGGGACGGGTATGCCAGGAACAGCTTCATCCAACAGAGCCGATGTATGTCGATGCAAGCAGCGTCATTGCCTATCCCGAGAACGCCCAGCTGGAGCTGACAGTGTATGGCAACCATTTGGCCAGCCAGCATATGAATTATCATTTTAAAATGACCGGACACGGTACTGTGCTTTTTCATGCGGGTGAGCATCATCGACGGCTCCAGCAGGATATGAACGACGATGGCGTGATCAAACGCTTTTTAAGGGAAGTCATTCCATTTGGCGGAGTGTTTATCAAATAGCTCTGCCATGCTATAATGAAGGCGTCTGTCCTCTGTCGGACACCTAATGAAGAAAGTCCATGCTCCATGCATGGGAGAGGTTCGCGAACTCCCTCTATAAAAAACTAACGATGCTTTGTCCTCCGCATGAAAAAATAATCGCGGGGCCAGGCCTGTTTTTTGTTGAAGCTGGTTCAAGAACTCTCCTTCTTCCAAGTGACAAGACGCTGTGTCTTACACCATTCCAAGAAGATCGAGAGGTTTTTTTATGTTTGCCAACGAAAAAGCGGTCGTCGTATTTAGCGGCGGCCAAGACAGCACCACCTGTTTATTCTGGGCGAAAAAACATTTTGCCGAAGTAGAAACGGTGACGTTCGATTACGGTCAACGCCACAAGCAGGAAATCGAAGTAGCGGCCGGGATTGCCCACGAGCTGGGTGTTCCGCAATCGGTACTGGATATGAGCCTGCTCAATCAATTAGCCCCCAATGCCCTCACACGCACCGACATTGACATTACTCAGCAGGAAGGCGAGCTGCCCAGCACCTTTGTAGACGGTCGCAACCTGCTATTCCTCAGCTTCGCAGCCGTGCTCGCCAAACAAAAAGGAGCCCGTCACATGATCACAGGCGTCTGCGAGACGGATTTTAGCGGCTACCCCGATTGCCGGGATTCTTTTATCAAATCGCTGAACGTTACTTTACATCTTTCCATGGACTATCCCTTTGTCATTCATACCCCGCTCATGTGGTTGAATAAGGCCGAAACCTGGCAAATGGCCGATGAGCTGGAAGCCTTTGAATTTGTGAGAACCCGTACACTAACATGCTATAACGGCGTTATTGGCGATGGCTGTGGCGAATGCCCTGCCTGTAAACTGCGCCGCGCCGGGCTGGAACAGTATCTGGCTATACGCGGAGCTTCGTCGCCAGGAGTTGAAGGCCATGCGTGAGCCGGGCCCCTTTCGTATCGTCGACAAGCTCCAGCAGTTTGGGACGGACATTGAACGCTCCCAGCTGCGTTATCATCGCAAACGTGTACTGGTCAGCAAGCAATTTACGTTCGATGCAGCACACCATTTGCACTGCTACGAAGGCAAATGCAAAAATCTGCACGGACATACTTATATCGTCGTTTTCGGCATTAGCGGCATACCGGACGAAACCGGTCTGACCCTTGATTTTGGTGATATCAAAACGATCTGGAAGGAGCAGATTGAGCCTTATCTGGATCACCGCTATCTGAATGAGACGCTGCCCCCGATGAATACAACGGCGGAAAATATGGTCGTCTGGATCTTCGAACAAATGGAGTCTGCCCTAACCTCGGAAGCATACCACCATCGTGTGGAAGGCGGGCGCACTGAATTTGTACGGCTGTTCGAGACACCTACCAGCTATGCCGAATTCCGACGGGAGTGGATGCTGGATGAGTAATACTACGGCGACTCACCAAACAGCCGCACCTTCCCGGGGCCCAAAAACAGCCCCGATCCCTGTATTGGAGGTGTTTGGTCCTACCGTTCAGGGCGAAGGCATGGTCATTGGGCGCAAAACGATGTTTGTTCGTACCGCAGGCTGCGATTACCACTGCTCATGGTGCGATTCCGCCTTTACCTGGGACGGCAGCGCCAAGGATCAGATCCGTCGTCTCAGCGCCACAGACATTTGGCAGGAGCTTCAGGCCATCGGTGGCACACGGTTTTCACATGTGACCCTATCCGGGGGCAACCCGGCCCTGTTGCCGCAGCTTGGAGAGCTAATCACGCTGCTGCGCAGCCAAGGCATTGCCACCGCTGTCGAAACACAAGGCTCCCGCTGGCAGGAATGGCTGTATGATATCGACGAGGTAACCCTGTCGCCCAAGCCGCCCAGCTCTGGTATGACGACCAACTGGGACGTGCTGGATGACATCGTAGCCCGCCTGTCGAATCGGAAGATTACTGATTGGAAGGCGGCTGGAGAGCCCTCGTCAGTGTCCAGCTTCTCTACCGCAACGCGCACGAAGGAAGCCGCTAATGAATCAGTGAGCTGCTACCACGGAGCATGCAGCTTGAAGGTCGTCATATTCGATGACATTGATCTCGCATATGCACGCACCGTTCACGAGCGCTATCCACATATACCGCTGTTCCTCCAGACTGGCAACCCAGATGTGAACACAGAGAACACCGGACAGATTGCGGAATCCCTATTGCATCGTTATGAATGGCTTATTGACCGTGTCATGGACGATTCACGTCTGAATGACGTACGGGTACTCCCGCAGCTCCACACCCTCGTATGGGGCAACAAACGCGGCGTATAAGCACTGATAAGTAATATATTCCATATGAGCTGTATGTGATACAAAAGTTACACCCAATTCGTTGGATTATACCTTCGACATCCAAAGTTATAAAAAAGAGAAAGCCTCGTCTCTAAAGGCGGGCTTTCTCAAAGTGGCGCTCCTTTAATAAAGGAGCGAGCTTTATTCACTTCTGCCCAACCTCATGTAAACGAGTAGGGACTTTATGGTGTTGACAGTGGTCGGCAGCGGAGCGGAGGATTTGAAGCTGGAGAAGCGTTAGCGTTCGCCTTTGAAATGGGATTCTAACCTATATATCTTTCACATGATCAGAAAGAATCCCATTTCAACAGCGATCGGAAGCTCAAATCCTTCGCGGAGCGTCACCTAACCGAACCTCCATAACTCCCTATCCTTTTCACTAAAATAACTAAACTTAAGGAGCCTCACCACTATGACCGGAAGAACACCCGAAGAAATGACCGACGTTACCCTGCTTGGCAATCAAGGCACCCAATACACCTTTGCCTATGATCCCGCCATTCTGGAAAGCTTTGATAATAAGCATCCGTACCGTGACTATTTTGTAAAGTTTAATTGCCCGGAGTTCACCAGCCTGTGTCCAATTACAGGACAGCCGGATTTTGCCACCCTCTACATCAGCTACATTCCCGATATCAAAATGGTCGAAAGTAAGTCCCTCAAGCTGTACCTTTTCAGCTTCCGCAACCACGGCGATTTCCATGAGGACTGCGTCAACATCATCATGAACGACTTAATCAAGCTGATGGACCCGCGTTATATCGAAGTGTGGGGCAAGTTTACGCCGCGCGGTGGCATCTCCATTGATCCATATACAAACCACGGCAAACCAGGAACGAAGTATGAGGAAATGGCACAACAACGCCTATTCAACCATGATATGTACCCGGAGACGGTAGATAACCGTTAACATTTTACGAAATTTCACTACCAATGATTTGCTATTGTAAAGATATTTAAAACCTAATATCCACATCATTAAACAGTAAAGTGCACCCTTAGAATTGACATGGGAATAACCCTTCCGTTATCCGATGAATTCTAAAGGTGCACTTTAATTGTTGTATTCCGAGTTTGTTACTTTGTTACTTTGTAACTTTTAACTGAATACTGTCAGCTTTATAGACAACCTTCACTTTGTACTTGCTTGGCAATCCTGTGGTTTCAATGGATGTAAATGCTCCATTTCGTTTACCATAAGTCATGATCGTGGCACCGTTAGCTGGTACATATTTGTTTGAAAAATTCAGACGCAATTTCCCATTAGGTATTGCAGTGCCTTTAATTTTGAGCAAATCATTTTTACTCTGAAGGTTGAGCTCAAGCGTGCCCTTGGCAGATTGTTTGTAATTGCCGCCGATGATCAGCTTGCCAGCAACATTTTCAGTGAGGGTACCCCCGTTGTTCGTAACATCCCCATTTCCGAATGCCGTCTCCGAATTCCCCTCAAGTCTGCCTTGGTCGAGCTGTGTACCGCCGGAATACGTATTGTTGCCCAGCAGCTTCAATGTACCTGTTCCCTTTTTGGTCAGCTTTCCAACGCCGGAGATATTGTTGCGCCAGCGATCCAAAGCATTGAAACCGCCTTTGGAAGCGTCCATGGTCACGGTAACGTTATTGGCAAAAGCCCCATAACCATCTGCGGCGGAAAAGAGATCCAGTCGTCCCCATCCCTCAGCATCATCCAGTACAGGATAGCCGGAAGGTAGACCTGTAGTAGCCAAAACCCAACGGCGTTGTGTGCTGTCCAGGTAAGGCAGACGTGTTTCCAGCAGCACCTCAGCTCCCTTAGGCACCGTCATTGCAGTCGTGGTTGGATTCATTGGACTAAATCCGTAGGTCAATCGTTCAGTATAGCTTTTTTTATTGGCAGAATAATTGCTAAACCGATCCGAGGCTGTACCCGTTTGCGTTAACAATGTACTGTGAGCATCCTGATAAGCTGCTTTCTTTAAACTGCTATTGGCCGGATCAGACAGGATGGCAGCCGCCGTCGCAGTTGCCATGACACGCCCTCCCATAACATCAAATGGCGAATGCATACCGGCAACAATACGGTTGTTGCCCAGCTCCGAAGCTCGTGTCAGCAGCTCCTGGTAACGCTCTGGTACGGCATAGGCCATCGCAATAGCGCTAAGATACGCGGCATTGGTATGACCGCTAGGAAAGCCGCCATCCTTGCTCGGATCAGAATTTTGCGCGGGCAGCAGGGTTGGAACCACGACTGAATTATCGCTCCAGCGAAATGGACGAGGATAGCTAAAATAAGCCTTGGCCGAGCTTGTCGAAGAGTAATCACCACGCAAGGTATTGACTAAATTCACGATATTACCTAAAGTGGAGCTCGTACTGCCTGCATTGGTTCCAGCATCTTCATATTTTTTAGTCAAGGCATCTGCCGGAATGTCATTGATTGTTGTAGTTGCCCCTGCATTCTTTCGATATATATCGGTAAGCGAACCCAGACCGTCGATCACACTGTAGCTCTGATTTCTGCGATCATCCAAATAAGCCGCATCTGCCTCACTGGAAGTACGGCGAGCAGCAATATCAATAACTTTTTGAATATTGGCGTCCAGTACGCTGCTGTTCAGCTTGGTACCTGTATCCCAGGTGGTGCCGGGAGTCCAAAGCTTATTAAATCCGGAAAGCAACCCGAGTGTCGGATTTGAACTTTCCGTCTTATTACTAGAATTATTATTTTTGTAATGATCTACGAAATATCCCCAAGACGGCTCTGGCGCAGTTACCGTTGTGGGTAGGGTTGCCGCACTCGCATAACTTCCACCCAGGGAACCTATAAGTAAGGGTACAGACAATAAAGCAACTGATAATGGTTTCCTTAACAATTTCATTCTCAAATCATATCCTCTCTTGTGCTCTTCATGCGTTCTCTACAAAGCTATCACCTATACAACAAGTTGTATGATATAAAGAATCATATCTTTAGTTTGTTAAATGAGGAGCATGGTTTTGTTAATTTATTTTTGCTTATGTACATGATCATCCACTCCAGAAAACTTCCTCCCTTTGAAAAGAAGCGGCTATACTGATATCTTTATCAGTATGAAACTTTTATGAGGGGTGTTTTGGATTGACACAATTAGGAAGGAATGATCTCTGTCATTGCGGCAGTGGTAAAAAGTATAAGAAATGCTGTTTAGACCAGGATCAACAAGCGCAGCGGGAACAGCACAGCTCCTTTGCAAATCAGGAATCAGGAAACAGCACTCAGTGGCAGGAAAGAATTGAACACACAGAATCACCACAAAAATTCAGAAAGCTTATAGGCAAACTGAACTGGCCAACAGAAGCACAATATCAACTGGCTGACGAGCTTTTTATGGCCCTTTATGCGGAAAATAACTTAAAATCCCAAATCGTACGTGGATGCCTTATGGAGACATTACTGCTCTGGAATAACTTCTGTAACTTAAACAGCCCATCTTTCCGTAAACCTGGAGGTTATAAAGCTGCTCTTGAGTATTTTTTTCTAACTGAATTTGGCATGCTGGTTACTCAAGCTGATCTCGCAACCAAGCATGGAGTCTCCGTATCCAGTCTGTCTAATAATTTGCGAAAATTGGAGGATTTTTTTGAAGAATATGGGACGGAAAATGATAATCTGGCAGCTCTGACCTCGTCTAACAAAGTTGAAGAGATGACCACTTATTCCGAACTCGAACATGAAAAAATGCTGAGAAAAATTCAGAAATTAATGGAATCCCAGGATCATGAAGGCCTTGAGGATGCTCAGAATTTTCTGGCTTTGCAATTAAACAACTCTGAATTATTGAGAAACGATTCTCCAATAAGCTTGGAGGAAAAGGCCTACGAACTGATAATCAGGGCTGAATCAGAAACTTCCCTTGCCAAGAAAAAGAAACTCGTCAGCCAAGCGCAAGAGCTTGATCCTAACAATGTAGATGCTTTGCTTATACTTTCAAAACTAGCAACAGATATTTCAGAAGCCATTAAGCTGGCCAATTCTGCTATGACATATGCCCGAGATGAACTGGGTGAGGACTTTTTTGTGCAAAACAAAGAATATTTCTGGGGGATGGTCGAGACTCGCCCCTACATGCGCTCGAAGGAGTTGTATGCCAAACTGGTGTATACATCAGGCAGAATTAGTGCCGCGTGTGAACAATATGAGCAATTACTAGAATTAAATCCCAATGATAATCAGGGGATTCGGTATAGCCTGCTTCTTTGTTATTTGGAATTAGAACGCTTCGATCAAGCAGAACAGCTACTGCAATCCTATGCAAATGAAGGGTCAACGGAATTTAAATACGGTAAACTGGCTCTGGAGTACCTTCAAAATGGAGAAACTGCGAATCTGACTTTTTTGTATAAGCTGGCTCGTAAACAAAATCGCCATGTCCCGGCCTATCTGCTTGGGAAAAAAACTTTGCCTTCAACACAACCCCAGTACATGACACCCGGCGATATAAATGATGCCGTTCAGTATGTGGATTCTCATGAAAATCTTTGGGCTCGATTATATGGATTGGTCGAATGGATGAAAAAGCAAGCCTAGGCAACATATGAAAAGGATCTGCTCTCCAGGCTAAATAGAGGGTAGGTTCTTTACCATTTTGAAGCTATCGGTTTCAATCTGCCTATATGCAGACCACCTTTAGCTAAATCATGCAATTGCGAGTATGCAGCAGGATGGGAAAGAACCACCGAGTAAAAGCGGCCTTTATGCCCCTTTCAGCCATTTGCTGCAAACGGATCGCTTCCTATATCTTAAAATATACATACATAATCGGAGGTTGCCATGACTACTAAATCTGCTACAAAAAAAGAAGCGGGCCAATCGCTCCCCCTGCCGGGACCTCAAGCGAAGGGCACCGTTTTTGCGATTCTGATTGCCATCAGCTTCGTCCATCTGTTCAATGACTCGATTCAATCGGTCATTCCTGCGATCTTTCCGATCTTAAAAGAATCCATGAGCCTGAGCTACACGCAGATCGGCTGGATTTCATTCACCATCAATTTTACAGCTTCGATCATGCAGCCAGTCATTGGCTTGTTTTCGGATAAGAGACCTACGCCCGCGATCCTTCCGATCGGCATGGGCTTTACGCTGACAGGCATGCTGCTGCTCGCCTATGCTGCCGATTATAAAGCAGTGCTCATCGCGGTCATCTTCGTGGGTCTGGGCTCGGCTGCCTTTCACCCGGAAGGCTCGCGTGTATCCCATATGGCGGCCGGGCCACGTCGGGGGCTGGCTCAGTCCATTTTCCAGGTTGGCGGCAATGCGGGCCAATCGCTGGCACCCATGCTTACGAGCTGGATCTTTATCCCATTGGGGCAATTTGGCGCCATCTGGTTCACAGGTATTGCTGCGGCCGGGATTGTGGTTCAGTCGTTCATCGCCCGCTGGTATGGTAACGTCCTGCGTACAGAAGGCTATGCACGTAAAAAAGCGGCGGCACGCCAGATGAAGCCCGAAGTACGCAACCGTATTATGTTTGCGATGGTTGTTCTCATTCTGCTGGTATTTGTCCGTTCGTGGTATTCGACCTCGGTCGGAAGCTACTATTCGTTTTACCTGATGGAAGTGTTTAAAATGCCACTGGCTGATGCACAATTGTACATTTTCCTGTTTTTAGGAGCTGGAGCGCTTGGCACCTTCTTTGGCGGTCCACTGGCGGACCGTTTTGGTAAACGCAATATGATTTTCCTGTCCATGGTATTGGCTGCGCCTCTCGCGCTATTGTTGCCTTACGCCAACCAATTCTGGACGGCTATCCTGTTGCCGATTATCGGATTTATCATGCTGTCGAGCTTTTCGATTACGGTCGTATATGCTCAAATGCTCGTACCCGGCAAAATCGGAACCGTCTCCGGTCTGATCACGGGCCTCGCTTTTGGCCTTGGTGGGGTAGGTGCGCTTGTGCTCGGCAACTGGATCGACAAAGTAGGCATCACGAACATCATGTTCCTGTGTGGCTTTTTGCCGTTGCTAGGCATTTTAACGTTCCTGCTTCCTACAGATAAAACCCTGAACCGCTGGGCGGAAGAAAACGGAGCCGACGTGTAACAGGCAAGCGTGTGGCGGCCATCCCGGCCGCTTCACACCTTTGTAATTGCCTAACCTGATTCCCCTAGTAAGCCAAGAAACATCCCCTCTTGTATCCCGAATCATCCAGTCAGCTCTCTTCTTCCACCAAACGCATCAAAATACGGCGCTTTCTGTATAGTATTTTACCCGCCTCAGCTATCGTGATTACGGCTGCCGGAAGACCCGTTGGATTTTTCATTTTGTACGATGGAGATGAGTTAGCGGATTATACGAATACTACCGAAGCTCTGCTGCTGCATGCCTTCTCTATCCATTACACAGATCAGGGACAAGGGTACGCCAAAAAAGGGCTGCTTCTACTGCCACATTTTATCTCCAGGCATTTCCCGAATATTCGTGAAGTCGTGCTGGGTGTCAACGCCCGTAATCTGCCTGCTCAAAGTCTGTATCTCCAATGCGGCTTTAAGGATGAGAGCGACACCAAGATGGGATCGCACGGCTTGCAGCATATTTTAAAAATGAGCCTGCATAGCTAACTCCCTTGCGTCCTTTCTAACAAAAAAGCTCCCAGCAGCACCGGGAGCTTAAATCATTTTAGTTCTCCTAATGAAAAGCTTAGCTTGTAATTGCCGTACTGCGTCAGTTCATCAAGCATGGTATTCAGCTCTTCCTGTGAGGACATGCGCAAGCGCATCCAGTAACAGCCCTCCCCACTAACCCGATGAATCTCAATAATAGAGGGATGCTTCCGTGCGAATGCCTGAAAAGCACTATGAACGGTTCCCGAATTCAAAAACACCGTAATAAAGGCATGAATGGTCTGCCCCATTTTTTCAGGATTCCAGCGTAGAGTATAGCCTTCGATGATGCCCGCATCCTGCATTTTTCGAACACGCGCTCCTACCGCTTGGCCCGTAAGATGTACAAGCAGACCGATTTCCTTGTGTGATAAAGAGCTGTCCTCAACCAGATGATGAAGAATGCGCAGATCAGTGTCATCGGGTACGAATAGTTCCATAGCCATATTTCCTTTCATGATGAAACGAGAATTCTTGTTTTCCTTTCAGCAGGCCGTAGCCTGTAGCTTCTTGCATCAGATATGATTGTAACAGAAACAAACAACTGCCGAACATATTCGGCTACAAATTAATCTGTCCAACTAAAAGGAGATTCCAAATATGAAAATCACACTGATCCGCAATGCAACCCTATGGTTAGAATATGGTGGAGTAAAATTCCTGATCGACCCGATGCTGAGCGAGCCTGGCGTAAATCCGCCTATCCCGAATACGGAGAACGACCGTCGCAATCCGTTGGTTCCCTTGCCGCCACAATGGGAAACGCTCGGACAGCCTGACGTTGTTATCGTTACGCATTTGCACCCGGATCACTGGGACCCGGCAGCAGCGCAATGGCTGGACAAACAGCTCCCTGTCCTCTGCCAGCCCGGAAATGAAGATCAGATCGCCGCTGACGGTTTTACGCAGGTGACTCCGATTTGGGTGGTTGGTTCTGTGGGAGAAATTGAGATCATCCGCACAACCGGGCATCATGGTACTGGTGAAATCGGCGAACAGATGGGCCCCGTATCGGGCTTTGTATTCCAGGCTCCGGGCGAGCCTGTTGTCTATTTGGCAGGGGACACAATCTGGTGCAGTGAAGTGGCAGAAGCTCTCGACAAGTACCATCCGGAGTGGACGATTGTGAATGCCGGAGGAGCGCGGTTCACAGTGGGTGATCCAATTACGATGACTGCGCAGGATGTGACGACGGTTGCGCAATACGCCCCATATACACAAGTAGTGGCTGTCCACATGGAGGCGATCAATCATTGTCTGCTCACCCGAACTGAGCTATCCGAACATATACGCAACGAAGGACTGAGTGAGCGTGTGCATATTCCGGTAGATGGAGAAAGCTTGTCTGATAAATAAGAACCGCTAGCCTCAAAAACGAACCCATAAAGAACCTCCAGCATCCACATTTCAAGTGGGACTGGGGGTTCTTGGTGTACAAGCATGAAATATGAAGCTTAGGCTGATCTTTTGTTTTTGTTGTAAATATCGAAGGCAACCGCCAGCAGCAGCACCAAACCCTTGATACCTTGCTGCCAGTCAATACCCAAACCAATCAGGGACATGCCGTTATTCAGTACGCCCATGACCAGACCACCGATAATCGCTCCAAAAACGGTTCCGATCCCACCGGATGCGGAAGCCCCGCCGATAAAGCAAGCCGCGATGGCATCCAGCTCAAAGTTCGTGCCTGCTCTCGGAGTAGCCGCGTTCAGACGTGCAGCGAAGATTAGACCGGAAATGGCGGCCAGCACGCCCATGTTCACGAATACCCAGAACGTTACTTTTTTCGTTTTGACACCGGACAGACCCGCTGCCTTTTCATTTCCACCCAATGCATACACATGGCGGCCCATAATCGTGCGGTTCATGACGAAGGAGTATACAACGATCAGAATAAACAGCAATACGAGAATGTTCGGAATCCCCGCATAACTCGCCAGCATAAAGGTGAACAGATTGATGACAGCAGCGACCACAATCAGCTTGAGTACAAATAGAGTCTGTGACGGAACCTCAAAACCGTATTTAAGCTGGGAACGGCGTTCGCGAAGCTCATTGACGATAAACCAAACTGTGAGCGCAATGCCCACAATGATGGATACCAGGTTATAACCTGAGGATGCAAAGTCCGGCAGGAAGCCTGAACTGATTTTCTGAAAGCCACCCGGAAAAGGAGAGATGGATTGACCTTTCAGCACGATCATCGTCAAGCCGCGAAAGAGCAGCATTCCCGCCAACGTAACGATAAACGCCGGAATCCGCACATAGGCGACCCAGAACCCTTGCCATGCGCCGATTAGCGCTCCGACTACCAAAGATGCAATCACGGCGATCCACGCCGGAAGCTGCCAATCCACCATCATGATGGCGGCAACCGCACCGACAAAAGCGGCTATCGAGCCGACAGACAAATCAATATGCCCCGTGATGATGACCAGCACCATCCCGATAGCGAGCACGAGAATGTAGCTGTTTTGCAGAATCAGATTTGTAATATTAATCGGCTTCAGCAGCAGACCGCCCGTCAGTACCTCGAACAAGATCATAATGACGACCAGCGCAATCATCATGCCATATTGGCGGATGTTATTTTTAAATAATTTAGTTATGGTTTCCATGCTTCACGCCTCCCGACTTGGTCATATATCTCATCAATGTTTCCTGCGACGCGTCCTCACGGCTAACCTCTCCGGTAATCCGCCCGGCGTTCATGACGTACATCCGATCACACAAGCCCAGTACCTCTGGCAGCTCGGACGAAATAACCAGCACACCCTTGCCTTCGGCGGCAAGTCGATGAATAATCGTATAAATTTCATATTTGGCGCCCACATCAATGCCGCGCGTCGGCTCATCCAGAATCAGAATATCCGGCTCGGCAAAAATCCATTTGCTCAGTACCACCTTCTGCTGATTGCCGCCGCTCAGATTGCCCGTTTTCTGTAAAATGCTCGGCGCTTTGATGTTCATGCTCTTCTTCATTTCCTCAGCAACAACGACTTCCTCCTGCTCATTGACGACAGCGCCCTTCGTCAGCTTGTTCAGGCCAGTCAGCGAAATATTGCGCTTGATATCGTCCATCAGAATAAGGCCAAACTCCTTGCGATCCTCCGTGACATAGGCAAAACCGTTGTTGATCGCGTCTGTTACCGTGTTGTTCTGGATCGGCTTGCCGTCCTTGATCAGTTGACCGGAAATATTGCGTCCATACGATTTGCCGAAAATGCTCATCGCCAGCTCCGTCCGTCCCGCTCCCATCAGTCCGGCAATGCCGACAATTTCACCTCGACGGATGTTCAAATTCACCTGATCCAGCACCTTGCGCTCCGCATGATGCTCGTGATACACCGTCCAGTCCTTCACTTCCAAAATGACTTTGCCAATCTCCGCATGGCGCTCCGGGTAACGACTGGTCAGATCACGTCCAACCATCCCGCTAATAATCCGGTCCTCCGTGACCTGATCTTTTTTCATATCCAGCGTCTCAATCGTCTTCCCGTCCCGCAAAATCGTGATCGAATCGGATACCTTGGCGACCTCATTCAGCTTGTGAGAGATGAGAATGCAGGAAATGCCCTGCCTTTTAAATTCCAGCATCAAATTTAGCAGGTTTTCGCTGTCGTCCTCATTCAACGCCGCTGTCGGTTCATCGAGAATGAGCAGCTTTACCTTTTTAGAGAGCGCTTTTGCAATTTCAACCAGCTGCTGCTTCCCGACCCCGATGTTCGTAACTAAGGTATTGGGATTTTCGCTCAGACCCACCTTGGACAGCAGCTCGCGGGTGCCGACAAAAGTCTCTTTCCAATCAATCACGCCGCCGCTGGCGCGTTCGTTGCCCAGATAAATATTTTCGGCAATCGAGAGATACGGGATCAACGCCAGCTCCTGATGGATAATGACGATCCCTAATTCCTCGCTCTGCTTGATGTCCTTGAACTCGCATGTTTTACCCTGGAAAACAATATCCCCTTCGTAGGTTCCATGCGGATACACACCACTCAGTACCTTCATCAGCGTCGATTTGCCCGCACCGTTCTCACCACACAGGGAATGGATCTCGCCTTCCTTGACCTTGAGGTTTACATTTTCCAACGCCTTCACGCCGGGAAAGGTCTTGGTCATTCCCTTCATTTCCAAAATGATTCCAGTCATGGGATACACTCCTTTCGGTTTGAATAGCCTGCTCTTATTTCAGTCCGATCTGCTCCTTGGTGTAATAATGACTCCCCACAATATCCTTCTCGACATTCGTCCGGTCCACCGAGATCGGGTCAAGCAAATAAGCAGGAACCACCTTTATTCCGTTGTTATATGATTTGGCATCATTCACTTCTGCTTGTTTGCCCTGTAAAATGCTGTTGGCCATCACAACCGTCTGCTCTGCCAGCTTGCGGGTATCCTTGAACACGGTTTGCGTCTGCTCCCCGGCCACAATCGACTTGATCGAAGCCAGCTCCGCATCCTGCCCCGTAATGATCGGCAGCGGCCTGTTCGCTGATCCGTAGCCAACCCCTTTGAGGGATGAAATAATACCGATGCTAATCCCATCATACGGGGATAACACCGCGTCCAGATTGGCTCCCGAATAGTAGGCACTCAGCAAATTATCCATCCGCGACTGAGCCAAGGCTCCGTCCCACCGCAGCGTAGCAATTTGCGACATCGTCATTTGCTTGCTGCGCACAACCAGTTTTCCCGAATCAATGTATGGCTTGAGGACGGACATCGCGCCGTTAAAGAAAAAATACGCGTTGTTGTCATCCGGTGAACCGCCGAACAGTTCTACATTGAAGGGGCCTTTGCCTTCCTGGAGTCCCAGCTTTTTCTCAATATACGCCGCCTGTAGCACGCCCACCTGAAAGTTGTCGAAGGTCGCATAATACGTCAGATACGGCGTGTTCCGAATCAGACGGTCATAGGAAATGACCTGAATTCCCCGGTCGTGCGCCTTCTGGATGACATCCGTCAGCGTGTTCCCATCCACGGAAGCAACCACCATGACATTCACGCCCTTGGTAATCATATTTTCGATTTGGGCGATCTGGTTTTCGACCACGTCCTCGGCGTACTGCAAATCTGTTTTATAGCCTTGCTCCTGAAACAGCCGGACCATATTCTCTCCGTCCCCTACCCAACGCTCGGACGATTTGGTCGGCATGGAAATGCCCACATAGCCTTTTTCCTTGCTGCCCGTTCCACTCTCCGCCAAATTACAGGCCGAAAGCATCAAGGCCAAAACCAGAAGCCAGACGACAACAGCTCCTTTTTTCATATGAAGCTCCCCTTTCCTCATGTGATGCGGGTCATTTAGTGCTGATTAGAGTAGATGTTAGATAGCGCTTACAATAGAGTGGCGATGAACGCCTCTCCTTTTTTTATGTGCAACCACATGGTATCATTCCAAGCCGGGAAAGGTCTTTGCTGGTTTTGAACTTTTTTTATAAAATTTTAACCTTTGTGTGGGGGAGTGATTTGAGGAGGAATACAGATTGTCGGGAGATCGCTCTTATATTTTGAAAACACAAAAAGACTTTAGCCTTATCACGATTGGCAAAGTCTCCATTTGTATACTCAAACTCTTTAATATCTGATCAATTTTGTAACCTACAACATTAATCATACAAAACCTCAATCATTTGCCTTGTCTTCGCTAGCTGCTCCACAGTAAAATCATGCTGAGCAGAAGCATATGCGCTAAAGACAATATCGAGCACAAATAATTGAGCAAATCTAGAGCTTGTTGCCGCACTACGAAGCTGTGCTTCTGGCGCACGTGATGTAAATAATGAAACATCGGCAAGCTGAGAGAGCTTGTTATTACCAGGACGAGTGAGGCTAATTGTTTTTATCCCCTGCTCCTTAGCTCGCTTTATTAATTGAATAACCTCTCTCGTCTCACCGCTGTACGAAATTCCCCAGAAGACGGCGTTCTCTGATTTCGTAGCCATAGCCGCTGCTAATAAATGACGATCTGAAATCGCATATACATTTTTACCAAGCCGAAGCCATTTTTGTGCTGCATCTTCTGCAATAATAAAAGAGGCACCTATCCCATAAGCATAAATAACTTCTGCCTGCTGTAACAGGCTCACTGCCTGCTCAATAGATTGCGCGTCCAGTTGACTGGCCGTATTCTGAAAGGTCAGTATTGTGTTCGACAACATTTTATCAATGATAGAATGCACCGTTTCATTCGATTCAACATCAAAGAAGCCAACATACTGCGTATTTTCTACTTCCGCTGATAAACGAATTTTCAGAGCAGGGAAACCATCTATTCCCAGCGATCTGCAAAAACGAACTACCGCCGCACTACTTGCCTCCGCTTTCGTCGCTAACTCATGTATGGTCATATGCAGCACTTCTTTAGCATTTGCAAGAATGTACTCAGCTACTTTTTTTTCGGATTCTGGCAGTTCATTTAATACTAGTTCAATTTGAGAAATCATATTTCCTACTACCAAGTCCTTATCTCCCCTACTTAATCTATTTTACTTATTGTAACAAAATAGACGGGAGTAATCACATTAACGCCCTCATGTGCCGACAGATCCGTTGATGTGATCTGTAACTCATGTTCATAGCGGCCATACAAATAATTATCGACCGTAATCGATCCTTATGGCCGCTTGTTCGTATGCATAGGCGCAATATTTTTATTTCTGATCAGTTATTCCTGTTCTGCCATTGCCTCTTTTGGTGTACCGAATAAATAAGTAGCTATAAAACCACCAGCATAAGCTGCAATTAACCCTATTACATATTTCAACCATAATCCATTCGCAATCAATGGAATTAACGCAACTCCAGATGGCCCAATGGCAATCGCTCCAACGTTACCAAATAAACCAATGACCGCACCACCAATACCTCCGCCAATACAAGCTGTAATAAAAGGACGTCCTAGCGGTAAAGTAACCCCATAGATCAATGGCTCGCCGATTCCTAGAATACCAACTGGAAGCGCACCTTTAATCATGTTTATTAATGATTTATTCTTCTTACAACGAATCCATAATGCAATGGATGCCCCTACTTGACCGGCACCAGCCATAGCAAGCATCGGAAGTAATAACGTCATCCCTGAGCTATTGATCATCTCAATATGAATCGGCGTCAATACCTGATGCAGCCCTAACATAACAAGTGGTAAAAACGCTGTCCCTAATACAAAACCTGAGAATGCACCACCAACTTCTATCGTCCAGTTAATCGCTCCGATTAAGTTATTAGAAATAAATCCAGCGAATGGCATGATGAAAAATATAGTTATCAGCCCCACGACTAGTAAGGCTATTGTAGGTGTAACGATAATATCAACGGCATCTGGAATAACTTTACGCAAATATTTTTCAACGATTGATAAAATCCATACTGCGATTAGAACACCAATAACTCCTCCTTGCCCAGGCGTTAAAGGCGCACCCGTAAATATATTATTAATGGACAAGTCAGCTGTAACACCTGTTAAAAGCGTTACCCCACCGATCACTCCACCAAGCGCAGGAGTAGCTCCAAATTCTTTAGCTGCATTAATGCCGACATAAATCACTAAGTAACTAAAAATCGCATTTTTAATTACATTTAATATCGTTACATATTGCTGCCACGTTGTGGCGTCTAAGTTGCCTGCTGTAATATTGTTCGCTAGAATCGAGCCAATACCCGCAATTAAACCAGCTCCAACGAATGCAGGAATTAGGGGTATGAAAATATTTCCTATTTTCCGCAAAAAGTTTTTGAACGGTGTATCATTTTTCTTTTTGAGTTGTGCTTTCATTTCTGCGCCTTTTGCTTGTAATTGTTCAGCCGAAGCTGAACTTTTACCCTCTGAGACACTTCCTTCTAACACTTTACCAAATTCTTCAGCTACTTTGGTCACGACCCCTGGTCCGAGAATGATTTGATACGTTTCATCATCCACTACACCTAGAACCCCATCAATCTTCTTCAATTCCGCTTCAGCGATTCGACTGCGATCAACTACAGTTACACGAAGACGAGTCATGCAATGAGTATATTCGGATACATTTGAACTGCCACCAATAGCCCCTAATATTTTGACAGCTAAATCATGATATTTACTCATGTTTATGCCCCCTTCTTACTTTCGCATTATTTTATCGCTTGACGTACAAACCCTTGTGATTCCTCCAAACGTTGTACAGAAGCTTCTTTCGAAAGCCCGGCAAGAAGCATCACAATTGCAATTTTCGGTTTATGATCTGCCTTTTTCAAATAATCTTCTGCTGTTTCCGCATCACAATCTGTCGCATCCATAACAATACGTTTAGCACGTTCTACAAGTTTTTCATTAGTTAACTGTACATCTACCATTAAATTCCCATATACTTTCCCCGTGCCAATCATCGAAGCTGTGGAAAGCATATTGCAAATTAATTTTTGAGAGCTCCCAGCTTTTAAACGTGTTGAGCCAGTTAACACTTCCGGTCCGTTCACGACTTCAATCGCAATCTTGGCAACTTTACCAATCGCTGAATCTTTGTTGCAACTCACGGCTACAGTAGGCGTTCCAATAGAATTGGCATATTCTAATCCACCGATAACATAAGGCGTGCGTCCGCTAGCGGCAATTCCTACAACAACATCTTTGGCTGTTAGCTTAATATCTTGTAAATCTTGCGCCCCTAATTGTTCATTGTCCTCTGCACCTTCGACCGCTTTAATAAACGCTCTCTCTCCTCCAGCAATTAGTCCAACTACCTCTTCAGGTGCTGTTCCAAAGGTCGGTGGACATTCAACCGCATCTAGCAAGCCGATACGTCCACTTGTTCCAGCCCCCATGTAAATTAAGCGTCCACCTTGTTTGATCGCCATTGTTATTACTGCAACAGCTTTGGAAATTTGCGGAATTTCTTGCTTAACCGCCTGTGCGACCTTTTGGTCTTCTTCATTCATCACTTCCAAAAGTTCAAGAGGTGTTAATTCATCCAAGTTCATTGTCTTCTTATTGCGAGTCTCTGTTGTCAAATGCTCTAACATGATTTTCATCATCATCCTTTTCCGTATATGAAATCGCTTTCTAATCGAAGGATAACATTTCTGAAATATTATTTCAATATTATTTTGTTTTATCTAAAACAAAATGTCAAAATTCTGAAATGAATTTTTTGCGAAAGAATCTATTTTTTCATTCCTATTTGGAGTAGGTCTATACATTTTCGCTTCAAGAGCCGAAAGTCGGGGAGATAAACCAAGATGGCGTATGGCTAGACGTTTACTAATGCTCTTGCTGCTGGGATTCATTCATGTGTTTATCTTTTGGGGAACCATTCTATACGCATACGCCATTATCGGATTGTTTCTAATCCCTTTTTATCACACAACGGTTTCTACACTTAAAAAGTGGCTTATGGGTATGACATCCATTCACATCATTTCCTTGGTGGCAAAAATATTTTTACCCTCTCTAGGGGTAATATCCTCTATCCTTAATATTTTTTCTAATGACGCTTCACTAATTTTCATTATGTTTTTTGCTGGTTTTTTAACCGCGAAGTCAGGTTGGCTGACACACATAAAAGAATTATCTAAACCAATTAGATGGATTCAAATGGTATCATTTCTTTTATTCGTTGGTTTCTCACTATGGATTTGGAATGCTTCTCAAAGTGAGAGCACCAATTTAAATTCAGTTACGGGCTTAGGAGCACTTCCAACCACTTTGTTTTACTTAACAACATTATTTCTACTATTAGAAAACAAACACATTGTGAAATTCCTAACACCCATATCACGGGTTGGTCAAATGGCATTTACAAATTATGTAGCACAAAGCATTATAGGGACGGCAATCATTTCAATTATAGGTCTCGAAGTCGTTTCACCAAAAGATATTCTCTACATCGCAGTTCTGATCTATATTATTCAAATCATTTTAGCACCATCTGGTTCAAGTTCTTTTCCATGGGACCCTTAGAAAAGGTTTGGCGGTTGATGACCTATGGAACAAAGCATGCAATAAAACGATAAAAGACTCCTGCTAGCTTATTACCTAACACTTGAAAGTGTTTAAAGGTTGCTCTTCTATACTCCCTTTCTGTGGTGTTTAGGGTGTACTGCTATGCAGGATAGACATTTTGCAAATGTACTATAGTGCTCAATCGGAAGTTTTCTTTAGTCTTACATCTCTCGGTATAAAAAGAAAAAAGAGTCTGAACAATAAGGATTTCTCCTTTATCGCTCAGACTCTTTACTTAATTATATATCCTATCACTTTCCAAATAAGAAAGTTAAATTCAGTAATTTCTACTAGAATTGTTTCACACGAACATCCCATCAATGAGAGGTACGTGTGGGTCAATAACTAGCTATAAACAATAGAAAGGATAGATTTGTTGTCGCGCTTGGCGATTTCAAAAGCTTCTTCCGACCAAGGAAACCAGTTCACCGGATTATGTGCGTGTTGCAGCAGACACGGTGATTTTTCCTTGGCTAATCTATTGGGTACTTTGTGAGTTGTCATTGGGCATCACTAGGGTTAGTTTACCCAAAAAGGTGAGGGAAGGCGCAGAATATGAAAAAGAAGAACGACATCTCTGTCGTTCCACTAAATGATCGAGTAGCACAAAATTAATTACTCTTATCAATTAATAATATTCAGAGTTTCATCTAAATAAACTTCCATGCTACCATCATATTGAGTTAAAAAAGCGCGTTCTCTTACCCCTTCTCCTATACAAATCAATTTAGCCATTCCATTAAAATATTTTTCATTATATTCATGTATGCTTTTTTCATTTTCTTTAGTTTCTGCAATTGACAGTAATAATTGAGTATCATTCGGTTTATTTTTCCCAATAAACTCAATGATAGCATTTTTATTTGATTGCTCAATATCTTCCTTAAAAATTGCATCAAGCATAAAGGGAAAACGATGTATACCATCAGTCTTTTCTATTAATTTATTTAAAGCAAAGTTATATGCAAGTACTGTTTTATGAAGCTCAACCCCTTGAGAAGGAAATGCTGAAATGTTATATAACGATATATATCTATCTTCCTTTAAGGTCTTTACACCTAAATCATCAATATATCCTAGGAATAAACGCTCAAATTCTTTACTTTTGGATATTCTGGATTTTTGGACTTCTTCTTCTGTTTTAAACCCTTTGAGGCTATTCTCAATAGTAATTTTTTCGTTACTTAATACCCCAAGTTTATATCTAATGTCATGAATTAACTGTATATTCACTTTATTATTCAACCAACTATCAAAAGAAATATTATGCTTAAACACGCCTGTTGATTAACCA
>NZ_JBITPH010000020.1:0-97480 GCF_050467685.1 Paenibacillus sp. NRS-1782 | reverse complement strand
TAAACATGATAGAATTTTTCATGAGATCGTCCTCTTTCTGAATCGCTTGTTGGTACAAACGATTCTACAGAAAAGACGGTCTTTTTTCTACTATTTTTTGGTTATTCAACAGGCGTGCTATTTTATCTTAATTTACAAATTATCCATACCAACTCTTTTTTAAAGGTTTTGATTTTATATCCTTTCATACTTGAATTTTTTCATACTTAATTTCACACTCAATTATTCGGCCATAGTTATTTACATATATTTTAATACATTTAACATATATTCCAACAAAATTCCATTTTAAGTGCTACAATTGAGCGGAAAGAGATAAATCAATCAAACAATTAGAGCTAACGATACATCCGAAATTCTTCGAAGTAGTCCAAAGTGATTCATCGTTTAAACGTTTGAGAAATTGGTTGACTCGGTGGCCACCGTTCAATGACGGATTGTAATATGAAGTGCGACACCCTCTAAAATAAAAATGTCCGTGTGTTCTTCCAACCTTCTGTTACTTCTATTTTACTGGGTTTAGGAATTAACACAATCTTCACAAATAATATCCAGATCACTGCCTTTCACATGGATGCCACTCTACACCCCATAGTTTTTGACCGTTGCTTCCAAAGTTTCATTCGTTTCCTGTATCCACACCTGGCTCACCTCAAAGGTTCCGGGAGCGAAAAACAATGGGAATCTCTGCTTAAACCAATCCTGCATGGGCAGATTGAGCGCTTCCTCCATATCCACCCATAGCAGTTCTCCTTCTGGAGGATTTTCTAGCAGCTCCCCCTCACTCGCAGTAGCCAAATAGTTAAATACCATGTATCTTAACCCTTTGCTAGGGTCACAAAATTCGTCAATTCCTTTAAATACAATTTCCGTAACGGTTAATCCCGTTTCTTCCTTCACTTCACGAATGGCTCCATTGACAATGCTCTCTGGAAATTCTACTTTCCCTCCTGGCGCGATGTAACCTGGAAAGCCCTTTTTATCCGGTCTGTTGAGGAGCAATACCTTGGTTCCGTCCTGAATCATGCACATGGTATATATTTTGTGTATTACTTCTGTGGTCAATCCCATCATACCTTTCATCGTAGTTACTGTTTTATATTGTATAAATATTCCCATGTAAAGTCACCTTCTTATTTTTCTCTTACACCAAAAAGATCACAGTAATGATTCGAGAAAAATCTCGTCAATTACTGTGATCTCTTATCAACCTTGTAAGATCTCTTTATTTTTTTCAAAGAAGGCAGAATGATGAGACGAAACACCAGCCATATCTGAAGCGGTTGGTTCCAGATAGAGCTTAGCACTATTTACGGCTAGTACGGCATCATTAAATGCTCCTGCAATTAAACGTACCTTACTGCCATAGGTGATAAAGTCTCCAGCCCCAAAAATTCCCGGAATGCTTGTACGCATTCGAGCATCAACAGAGACACCATAATCCTCCCTGTCTAGCCCCCATTTCAATACATTACCGAAATCACGATCAAATCCATGACTAACTACAACTTCATCTACTTCAACCTGTTTGATAGCACCGGTCTTGATATGCTTGAGAGCCACGCTTCCAATAGAATCCCCCGCTCCATGTAAGCAATCTATCATGTACGGTGTCATGACCTTAGTGGATGCTCTCATTTGGGCTACGGGAAGTTCATGTGCAGTAAATTCATCTCGTCTATGAGCCACAATAACCTCTTTGGCCAGCTTTACCATTTCATTCGCCCAATCCACCGCAGAATCTCCGCCGCCTGAAATCAGAACACGTTTATCTTTAAATCTGGACAAATCTGTAATCACGTAATGAAGGTTCGTCAATTCATAACGATTGGCCCCTTCAACATCCAGCTTTTGAACTTGTGTCATTCCTCTTCCAGCACATAATAATATAGTACGTGTGTAGTGGCATTCACCCGTTTTTGATGTCAGTACAAAGACATCCTCATGGCGTTCCAAATGTGCGATTTCCTGACCTAGCACAATAGTGGGATCAAATGTTTTCGCTTGTCTCTCCAAAGCATCAATTAATCTTTCACATCGTATCGGATCTACTCCGCCCACATCCCAGATTAATTTCTCAGGGTATGTACGCATAAATCCGCCCAGCTCCTGTTTAGCGTCAATTAATTTGGTACGCATCGCTCTCATGCCACTATAAAAAGCGGCATACATACCCGCAGGGCCGCCGCCAATAATAGTGATATCGTAAATATCCCGTTGCTCTGTATTCATTTAAGGCACCAACTTTTCTACGACATAGTCAATAAGCAGACTTGATCCAATGGGGCCTTCACCTTCAACAAAATCACTTGTTTTTAGTGGAAACACATGATTGTTCTTAACAGCGTCCATGTTCTTCCATAACGGACTTTCTTCCAAACTTTTCAGTGAATCTGCGCTATTATAATTTTGTATCATTCTTTTCTCAAGGAAAATAAAATCCGGTTTGATTTCAGGTAAAATCTCTAGTGAAAATGGTGTAAACCAGTCTTTCGAGTCTTTAAATATTTCAGGGATTTTTAGCCCAAGTGTTTTATAAAAGAATTCACTGCTCTCGCCAGCTTGTGATCCTAAATAACGGTATTGTTTGGGATCTACTCGAAGAATAAGCACCGTTTTATTCCCAATAGCTTGATGAATTTTCTCTCTCGCCCTTGTCGCCTTCTCACCAAATTCAGCTAATACCTTTTCGGATTCTGTCTTCTTATCGAAGAGGTCTGCTAATTTGGGCATTGCGTCATACATGCCACTCCCTGCCTGTAAAGCAATGGTTGGAGCAATTTTGGATACCTTTTCATATACTTGTGCATCCATCCCCTCTCCTTGTGTGATAATCAAATCCGGCGATAAACGAAGCAATTTTTCATAATTCATTTGATACTGTTGCTCTTGAATCATTTTAACTCCATGCTTTTCAAAATATGGCAGACGATAAGCCGGTTCTATTTCGGGAACAAATGAAACCATTTGTGGCGTAATTCCCATTTCAATTAAATACTCTGCATATTTGGAACTCATGACAAGCATATTTTTCGGATGAGTTGGGATCGTCACATCTCCAAAAGCATCCTTCACCACTCTTGTTCCACTGCTCTCTTGATTCTCTGCGGAAGAAGCCGCTTCCTTCTGATTTGATGCATTGGAACACGCTGCTAATACGAAGGTAAAAGCTAACAGTACGGTTCCCAATCGTATCATCGCCCGTTTTGACATGATGGCCCTCTCTTCTGTTGATAATAATTATCATTATCAAAGATTATCAAATAAGAAGATATCCTTCCATAGCTAACCGTGCGTATTGAAGTGGATTATTGTGCTCTGTTATTTGGTGAATCCATTAAACTGCTCACGATTTGGTCTATAATCATCGTATACCCAACAACTCCACTACCATACACCCACAGACTCGTATCTATATAGAACACCCGATGATCTTTAACTGCTCTTACATGTTCCCACTGACTGCTCTCCATGAGTTTCTTCATATTTTCCTCTGCGCTGAAATTCTCCATCACACGTTTCTCCACAAATAGATAGTCAGGATTAGCCATAAGCAGCTGCTCAAGGGAACATGGATTAAACCATGCTTCTCCCGCCTTTAGCGGTTCTGGGAGTGATAGTCCTAACTTCTGATACAGCAATTGAGATACCTCGCTTGAATATCCCCCAAGATATCGATATCCAAAGGGTTCTACTCTTAGAACCATGACTGTAGCAGAGGATTCTACTATCCTTTTTAATTGTTTTCTTGCTGCTCTCACTACTTCTTCCATTTGAGCCTGGAGCTTTTCTGCTGCTGCCTTTTTGTTAAATAAGGCTGCAAATTGATCAAGCAGAACATCCAAATGGAGGGTAAGCCCTGTGATAATGGGTGCGATTGTGCGCAATTGCTTCTTTATATCTTCCGTTAACAGATGTCCAATAATCAGCTCCGGCTTCTTTTGTTGAATTAAAGTTATATTCATATCGTATTGTGGTACTTCCAGCAATTCTACCTGATGCTTCTCAAATAATTGCCGTTGATGCTGTGGTAATAGCAGGGGGGTGACCATAACCGCATAGGGTATGATGCCTAATTCAATTAAAACGTCAGCACAAAGCGGAGATACCGATAAAATTTTGCGTTGCTCCAAGGTTCGAACATAATTTTTTGGCGACACACCTGTAAAATGTTTGAAGCGGCGGCTAAAATAATGAGCATCCTCAAAACCTACTTTTTTAGCAATCTCTTGAGATTTCGCTGAAGTTAATAACAGCTCTTCTTGTGCGCGATAAATCCTGTATTTCGCTAGATACTCTAGAGGAGGCTGGCCACATAATTCACTAAATTTCCGAGAATAATGCCACTGACTTATGCCTGCCATCTGTGCTAATTGCTCACGTGTAATCACTTCATCGTAATGCTCTTGCATGTAGGTGATTGAACGTATAATTCCATTTTCAGTGGTCTGCTGGTCAGTTGGCTGTTTATGATATAAATTCTTCAATAATCCATACAAAAGATGTTGATTCTCAACCAGCATCTCACTCATTCCATCACAAACTTGTTCTTCACTCAAACGGTCACGTATACTCGCTAAAAAACCACGGGTTAACTGCACCTTTTGATAGGTTTCCCCGGTAGGTACATGCCATTCAAATTTTATGATTTCCCGATCCTGGTGGAAAGAATACGTATCAAACTGAATTTTCCAGCCTGCCAGATCAAGATTCCCACCCTCTAGAACCTCAATCAACGATCCCTGTTCGATTGCAATCAATTGCCCAAATGCAACATGGACATGCTGCCCATTAATATTCCAAACCGCTTGCCCGTCTGTAATGAGAATCAGTGCATGGCTAAGAAAATAATGTATTTCTCCTATGGTAAGCCATTTATCTGTTAACGGCTGAGTTGACTCCCATTTCGCAATCCATGCGTTCTCATTTGGTTGTGCTTGTACTTGAGTCAATATTGTTAATCTCCTGTTCCTGCAAATATATATGGTTATGTCAAATAAGCCCATGCACGGAAGAATCCAACATGGGATTTAGCTATTTTAACACAATCTTTTTTATAGATTCAACTAGAAGCTGGCTGATGCCATTTTTGAGTTGACGTACTGCTGGGCTGTAATAGGAAGTTGTGATCAGATGCCTGTTAATGGATAATGACTAAGTAGATCTCCTCTCAGTGTACATCATTTTTTAGTTGCCCACCTCTTTTTCATCGGTAGCGAAACTGAATGCAACCTGAGGATACGCTGAATGATAACAGAATAATTTCCCCACTGCTTCCTGGACTATAGTCAAGGAAAATCCCCGCCTCAGGACGGGGATATGAACCCTACTCCAGACAGGAGCAAGCAAAGGTATAATTTGTTACTCTTAGCAGAGAATAAACGAACGTATTCAGAAAATCGAAAGTAGGGGAACGGTTCATGATCCGTATTAGTCATTTGATTCACGAGAGATTTTTGTTCTTATTTAAATTTTTGCATTCGCCAGCCTATGTGGGCAGTGTAACACCAAGCTCCAGATTTCTAGCTAAAAAAATGATCGAATCCATTCCAAGGAGTGAAATTCATAGCGTTGCCGAGCTTGGTGCTGGTACCGGGGCAATCACTCAATACATTCCATCTGCTGCAAGGGAACAAACCAAGGTACTGCTTTTTGAGAAGGATCAGACAATGCGACGAGATTTAAAAAAGAGATTTCCGAATTATCTTTGTTACTCCGACTCCCGTGAGCTTCAACGTGCTATACAAAATGCAGAAATTGAACAGCTTGACTGCATTATAAGCGGGCTGCCATTTTTTAATTTCCCCCAAGCGATGCGAGATCAAATTGTAGAACAGATTCACCTATCGCTCAAGGATCAGGGAATGTTTGTCGCCTTTCAATATTCTAAACAAATGAAGCAGCAGTTAGAGGAATGGTTTGATATTGAGGAAATCAAGTTTGTGCCTATGAACATTCCACCTGCGTTCGTCTATGTATGCCGGAAGAAAGCATGATTAGGGGGAGTGATTATGGACGTTGAACATTTAATTTCCATCATCGAACAGTATGGCTATGCGGCATTATTTTTTTCCCTATGGCTCGGGATCGTTGGGCTACCCATTCCAGACGAAGTAATTGTGATGACTGGCGGGGCTGTAACCAGCATGGGAATACTTCAACCGTTACTCGCCTTTTTCATCGTATATCTAGGGGTTATATCGGGCTTGTCCTTAGGCTACGTATTGGGAAGATTCTTGGGCACAACCGTTCTGGATCGTTTACGACGAAAAAAGAAAATGGACAAGTACATTACATTTTCGGAAAATTTGGTCCATAAGTATGGCAATTTCACCATTTGCATCAGTTATTTCCTGCCGATTGTCCGTCACATCATCCCTTATATTGTCGGAATCAATAAAATGAGCTTCAGGCGTTATGCTTTGTTCTCTTATTCAACAGGCTTGATCTGGACGCTAATCTTCTTTTTGCTCGGACATTTCTTCGGCGATCATGTACAAACAGCAGGAGAACTTATACATCGTTATGGCTTACAGATTGCATTGCTTCTTATGGTACTGGCCATACTATTTTTTATATTGAAATATGTTTGGGGGAAGAAAACAACTGAGGAGTAAAGATAGAGTATAATGAAGGATAGCTCTATTAAATTTAATAAGACGTTTTTAAGTGTTTTATTGCTTTAATTATCCTTTATTTATGGTATACTTTTTTAGTACAATATACGGCTATAGAGGGCGGTCGGCTAGTCTCCCAGAAGGGAGGTGATGCCCATGGAGGTCAAAGATGCTATCTCTTTAATGATCATGTTCGGCATGTTCATTCTGGCGTTACTTACCTACATGAAAAAGAAATAGACCGCCCTGACTAAGGAAAACGGTCTATTTCCGACCTTATCTTACGCGGCCGACTGCTCTTTATGCAGTTGTTGTATGCTGGAGCCGTGTTAGCGCACGGCTCCTTACTTATTCTTACCTCATTATAACCGATTTTATAACGTGATTACAGCTATAAAGTCAAATCATAATAAAAAATTCCTTGTCTCTGATATAAGCTGTTTTTTTCATAAATCCTTTGAGTCGTCTTATTATCCCTTCCTGTTGTTAAACCCATTCCTTTGACTCCAGTTAGATAGAAGAAAACGAAGGATACAATTGTGTAAATCCGATCAATTTATCTTCTTCTATATAAGCTGAGTTTAAAAGTTACCTAATGCGCCACTGCGCAGTCGGATGGTGCTTCCCATCGCCACCGCCCCCGGATTTCTTGAATAAAGCCTTTTATAAGGGTAGAAATCCGGGGAGGTGATGCTTCTGAAGCGAGCTTTCCTACGGAAAGCTTTGAAAGCGAACGCTTCGCTTGTACAGCACCATTCCGCCTACTCCGTTTTCTATGTACATTTTTTTAATTCAACTTATATTTTCCATACCCATTTTCTTCAAAATCCAGATTCTGCTCTACATATTCAAAAAAATCATCCGGCATCCAATTCAATTCTAACCCGGTAGGTAACCAATTATATTCCGTTTGAATATTGTTTATGGATTCAAAAAACGTCTTAAATCCATATAAAAGAAGGTTTGAGCCAAGTTTATTAGTATGGAGTTCATGACTGCACTCCTTAGGCATTATTTAATCTATTACAAAGCAAAGCAGAGCAGTCCTGAATTACTCTTGTTTAGCGGAGTCAGAATTATTATCTTCAACTATTTCATTATCCAGTTTTTCATTTTCCAGCTCTTCATTTTTTTTATCTTCTAGCTCTTTAGCTTTTTCCTCTTCAAGCTCTTTAGCTTTCTTATTCTCAAATTCTTCAATATGTTGTTCAATTAGATATTCAATCTGTTTTGCGATTGACCGCTTATCATGCTCAGCTATAATTTTGATTTTCTCAAAATTTTCTGGATTTAATCGTAGTGTGAACGCTTTTTTATTTGTTGTCATCGTTTAAACTCCTCACCATAGTGATAACACTACCTTACTCCAAGGCATGGCTGAATCTATTATGTATGAACAAGGCTTAAAAGATGGCGTAAGCCTAAACCAAATGTTGCTTGGTGAATAATTTTCTCTTTTCACTTGCTAAAAGGATAAAGCTACAATTAATAGCTTATCCAAAAACCACACTTTGATTTCACGAAATGATAGGTTAAAACTTTTCTGTCCATCCTGCACAATCGTTGGTGAACAAGTTAACCTAGAATCTAGAAACAGGCGTTTTCATTTTTGTCCTTTTTAGCAAGACTATCCATATGATATACTATAAACTAACAACAGAATGGCTTAGATGGGCGGTCGGCTAGTCTCCTGCAAAGGAGGTGATGCCTGTGGAGGTTAAAGATACGCTGATGTTGATGATTCAGTTTGCAACGTTGGTGATCTTGATTATTTCCTTCAACAAAAAGAAATAGACCGCCCTCTGGAAAAGGAATGCGGTCATATTTCTATGACTAAAACTTTTTGAACAGCCACCGCCCTTGTAAGCGGCTGTTGTCAAAGAGTGAGGATGTTGGTAGCATCCTTACTCTTTTTTAGTATATACCTTTTGGCTATAGTTTATCACAGGAAAAACCATATTGCCAATATGAAAAATCCTTTATTCAGGCACCCAAATGCAGGATTTCCCACTAACATACTCTATTCAAATATCAGATGACGGCATTTCATCCCGAGTTTTTTTGAAAGCAGGGTTATTTGTTACCTTATTCCACTTAAATCGCAGCAATTTCCTTGCCAATCGGCATAGTGTAGTAGAGCGGCTTTTGCTGTTCGTTTTGCTGGTAGACTACGAGTAGCAGCGTGCGGCCTTCGGCGGTCAAAGGGCTGCCGCCACTCAGGATATGATCCAGCCGGAACGGTAGAACATCCAGCACAGCGTGCTTTTGCAGTTCCTTTTCACCCAGCTTCAAGGAAGCGAAAGACGGAATCACTTCGCGGTATGGCTGCGGCTGCGGCTGCGGCTGCGGACTGTCCGAAACGGAATGGCTATCTGTAGCATGAGAAGCAGGTGCAGCAGTTTGCTTCTCTGCCACAAAGTCTGCAACCACAGGTGACAACAGCGCATCCGGGTGCTGGAGAGCCATTTTCATATAGCTGGACCAATCGTCCTTCTCCAAGGCGTGTTCCCACCAAATTTTACGCGGTTTGTATTTATGGTTCAGGAAATAGTCGAGCTTCATCAGTCCGAGCACCATATCCATTCGCTTCGTTCCGCGTGATTCAAGAAAGGACTGGAGACGCGTAAACAGGTCTTCGAGCTGGTGACCGATTTTTTGCCAGCCTTGTCCCTCCCAATAGTCCCCGAACTCCTGAAAGAAATCGAAGGCAGACGCAAATTCGCGCTCGATTAGATAATTCACCGTATGATCCATACGATGAGAGTTCCAGTATTTCTCCAGCACATCTTCCAAACGTTTGAGCCGAACGATATCGGCAAAGGAAAGGACGTCATTGCTCAGCATTTCATAAGGTGCGACGTCCATGTACGTGTAGTTGTACTTATCTGCGTCGATACGCAGTCCAGTGCCGCGCAGCATTTTGAGGAAGCCGAGCTGAAGCTCTTCCGGGCCGAGCGCAAAAACGTCATTAAACGTTTTACGAAACGTGTTGTAATCCTCCAAAGGCAGGCCGGCGATCAAATCGAGATGCTGGTCGATTTTCCCGCTTTGTTTGACCTTCGTAACGGTACGGGAAAGCTTGGCAAAGTTCTGGCGACGCTTGACCAATTCATTGGTCGGATCGTTCGTCGATTGGACGCCGATTTCAAAGCGGAATACGCCCGGCGGCGCGTTTTCTGCCAAATAATCCAACACCTCGGGACGCATAATATCTGCCGTTATCTCAAACTGGAAGACACATCCACGATGGTTTTCGATGAGAAATTTGAACATTTCCAGCGCATAATCGCGTTTAATGTTAAAGGTTCGATCCACGAACTTGATCAGGTTGGCTCCGTTGTCGATCAGATACAGAATATCCGACTTCGTACGCTCAATATCGTAATAACGCACCCCTACCTCAATACTGGACAGACAAAACTGACAACTGAACGGGCAACCCCGACTGGTTTCAAAATAAACAACCCGTTTGCCTAATTCCGGTATATCCTCTGCAAAGCGGTACGGTGACGGCAGCTCGCTCAAGTTCGCCTTTGGACGGCCCGGCATCTGAATGATCTCTTCTCCCTTGCGGTAGGCCAGTCCATAGACGAAATGGTACTTTTGCGTACTTTCAATCTCCTGAAGCAGTTGGTGAAAGGTTTCCTCTCCCTCACCGACAACGATAAAATCCACATTCGGCAGACGCTTCATCCAATGTTCGGTATCGTAAGAGACCTCCGGGCCACCGAGAATGATTTTGACCTCCGGCATAATCTTTTTCAATACATCAATGACTTTAATCGTCTCTTCAATATTCCAAATGTAACAGGAAAAGCCGATGACATCCGCTCCCCGCTGAAACAGGTCGGATACGATGTTCATCACAGGGTCCTTGATCGTATACTCCGCCAGCTCGATGTCAAAATCCTTTTCACTGTAGGCTTTGAGACACCGGATCGCCAGCGAGGTATGAATATATTTTGCGTTTAACGTTGATAAAATGACTTTCATAGGTCACAACCTTTTATAGTTTGCATGACGCCTCATATCTTTTAGTATGGCTATTCAAAATCCTCGTACACATCATCCGCATAAATTTCATCCTCGTTCACTGTTCCTCCGGCATTCCCCTGATTTTGAAAAAAATCAAGGAACAGCTTGCCGTACTTGCTGAACTTCACTTCGCCGACACCCTTGATCCGCAGCATGTCTGCCTCGGATTGCGGGTTCGCTACACTCATCTCACGCAGCGTAGCATCGTTAAAAATGATATAGGACGGCACATGCTCCTGCGCGGCCAAATCGCGGCGAATCAGGCGCAGCTGCTCGAACACCGTTTCGTTGACTGCCGCCGGGTACGCATCGCGTCCCTGTCGTCCACGTGAGCCTGTCCCACCTGCAAAAGCTGTGGCATGTCGCACCACACGCTGCATGACCTCGCGCTGGCCCTTCAGCACTTCAGCCGCAGGCTGCTGCAAACGGACAACCGGATATTGTCCCTCAGACAGCAGCAGATAGCCTTCCGATACAAGGACGTTAATAATTTCAGAAATTTCCTTTTCCGTCCGATTGCCCATTACACCATAGGTTGGCAGGCTGTCAAAGCCATACTGTAGCACTTTTTTGTTACGCGAGCCCTTCAATACCGAGGCTACCATCGAAACACCAAAACGTTCCCGCATGCGATGAATACACGAAAAAATCTTTTGCGCATCAATGGTCATGTCTACCAGTTCCCGCTCATCCGTACATGAGCTGCATGTGCCGCAAGCCTCATGCTCCTCTGCCTCACCAAAATACTCCAGCTGCGCCGTACGCAAGCAGCGAGTCGTGTAGCAATAATCAACCATCTGCTGGAGCTTGCGATAGTCGTTGCGCTTGCGGTCCTCATCCTGCGGATTTTGCTCGATCAGGAATTTCTGGGTCACAATATCCTGCGGTCCGAACAGCAAAATACATTGACTCGGATCGCCGTCACGTCCTGCGCGTCCCGCCTCTTGTACGTAAGCCTCCATATTTTTAGGCATATTGTAGTGAATGACGTAGCGCACGTTCGATTTGTCGATCCCCATGCCGAAGGCGTTGGTCGCTACAATGACACGAATATCGTCGTACAGGAAGCCCTCCTGGCTGTCTGCCCGTTCCTGATCGGTCATCCCGGCATGATAACGCCCAGCCGCCATTCCCGCATCCCGCAGCCGTTGGTACAGATCGTCCACGTCCTTGCGTGTCGCCGCATAAATTATGCCCGATTCGCCGTCATGCTCACGCGCATAATTCAGCAGAAAGCTGCGCTTGTCCTCCCCACGCAGCACGCTAAACGCCAAATTCGGCCGTCCCAGGCCCGTGACGAATGTCTCCGGCTCACGCAGGCGAAGCAGCCGCACGATGTCGTCCATGACCTGCGGTGTCGCCGTTGCTGTAAATGCCGCTACAATCGGGCGCTCGTACAGCCCATCCACGAACGGAGCCACCGCCAGATAACTGGTGCGAAAGTCATGTCCCCACTGGGATACACAGTGCGCCTCGTCGACCGCAACGCAGGCAATCGGTAGCTGCGCCATCTCATCGCGGAACCAGTCCAGCTCCAGCCGCTCCGGTGCAACATATAGCAGCTTCAAATCTCCATTCCGTGCGGCACGTATGCGGTCGTTCACTTCTCTTCCACTCAGCGTACTATTGATATAGGCAGCCGCAATTCCCATCGTGGTCAGCGCATCCACCTGATCCTTCATCAGTGAGATCAGCGGTGACACAACAATCGTCAACCCATCATGCAGCAGTGCAGGAATCTGGTAGCATATGGATTTCCCGCCGCCTGTCGGCATAATGCCTAGCGTATCGTTGCCCTCCAGCATACTGGCGACAATTTTCTTTTGACCCTCCCGGAAATCGGGATAGCCATAAAATTTTTGCAGTAAATCCTGCGCCCGTTCCAATGTTGGTGCTTGTACACTCATAGTTTCAAAACTCCTCATATTTCTGGCGTCCCTCGACGCATATCGGCTTATCTTTCGTTACCTTTAGTTTACCGGGGTTCAGGGTAATGTTCAACCGCTGGAAGTCCATAGGCATGATGTATAATGAAATTCTTATCGAACCCTTCTCCCATGGCGTTCGCTGTTTTCTCATGATATAGTGGACACGGTGCCGCAAGTTTGTCCATTACTATGATGAGGCACGGTACCAAGAAGGAGAAAGAACCCATGAACAATCGTAAACCCAATCGAAAAAATCATACAAAATCCACGCCCAACACAGGCAACGCCAAACGCAGCCATAAACCCGCCGGAAAATCCGGCTCACATAGACCCGAAGCACGGGGCAAAACGGGGGTTTTTAATAAAACTGCTGCCCGAGAGCATGGTAAACCGGAAAAAAGCGTTGCAAAAACATACATCGTGCAGGAGCCTGCCGAGCTGTTGAATTTTTTGGTAGAGCATGTGTCTGGCATGGGCCGCAATTCCATTAAATCAGCGCTGGCCCGTGGACAGGTGTCCGTGAACGGCATTCCTCGTACCGTGTTCAATTTTCCGCTGGAGCAAGGTCAGACAGTGGCCCTCTCCAAGGAAAAGATCACTCCCGTGGTGCCGCTGACTGGGCTGCGTATTTTGCATGAGGATGAGGCCATTATTGTCATTCACAAGGATACCGGGCTGCTGTCCGTCGCCTCTGCGCAGGAACAGGAAGTAACGGCATACCGTCAGCTTACGGCACATGTGCGACGTGAACATCCATACAATCGTATTTTTGTGCTGCATCGTCTGGATCGTGATACATCTGGAGTCATGATGTTTGCGAAAAGCGAAGCCATACAGCAGGAAATGCAACAAGCGTGGAAGGAAGTCGTGTATGAACGAACATACATCGCTCTCGTAGAAGGACAGGTTAAAAAGGCTGCGGGCACTATCACCTCATGGCTGAAGGAAAGCAAGACGCTGAAAATGTATTCCAGCCCATATCCGAATGACGGACAGCACGCGGTTACTCATTACAACCTGCTTCAGGCCAATCGGCATTTTTCTTTGCTGGAAGTACGTTTGGAAACCGGACGCAAGAACCAGATTCGCGTTCATATGGAGGATATCGGCCATCCGATTGTGGGAGATAAAAAATACGGCTCCAAAGCCAAATCTATCGGTCGCCTCGGTCTCCATGCGAAGGTGTTGTCATTTATTCATCCCGTCACTGGAGTATTGCTGCGGTTTGAATCCGACATTCCTAAAACCTTTTTAAATCCGTTTCGAGAGTAGACTTATGTAAGACAAGCAGGACTAATTGGAGCGAAAAAAAATCTACTGGGAAATCAGGGAGCTGTATGATACAGCTCCCTTTTTTATTCATTAAGCGGTGTGCTTTCGGACACCATTAGCTGTTTTCATTAGCTCGTCCCAAATGGAGATCGGTGTATTGCAAATGGGGCAATTCAGCCGACCGTTTAAATAGGGTAAATGGGCCAAAAGGTTGTTCTCTTCAATTTTTTGGGCATATTGATACAGCCACTGTAGATTAGAGTCTTTATGGTCCAATGAGCCAGGTTGGATCGAATAGGGAACCAGGTTGTTTGAGTTTACCGGATCTTTATCGTAAGCCACCAGGACATCACTTTGTTCAACAGGCCAAATATAGAGCGGAGTTCCGCAATGCGGACAATCCAGCGTATATTCATCACCAGTATCAAAGCTTTGCAGCATAAAAGCTACACAGCGATAACCCTGAAAGGCAGCCCCTGCAGCCAAAACATAACGCTTGCCAACATCTCCTTCGTGGTCCTTGGCATACAACACCATTTCTTCGGTCAATCCTGTAAGCCGGACAATGGCTTGCTGGTATTGTTCATATATATATTCAGCCAGATCTGCATCCAATTCTACCTGATCCCTTGCAAATTCCAACGGAACTTTTGTATGTAATGGATTAACATTTTTGGCTTCGAATATTCCGCAAATATTATAAATATCCGCTCGAATACTTATATCAGAAGTGTTTAACGCCATATCTACGAGGTACGGTACAGCAGCGAAGGTACAAGTATATAAGGTATTTTGGTGATACAGTTCCTCCCAATACAAGGTGTCAGCCATTTCGCCGTCATACCCGGCTTGGAGCTGCTTCAACATTTCCGGGACGTATTGAGAGGAACCATAGGGGCCTTGGAGCAAAGCCCAGGCCGGATCGGACAAAGCCAGCATCTTGAAACTCCTTTCACCGTTTTACTTTCAGTGTAGCATGGGGTGGGATTGTGAAATTCTTTTCGCTATCAAATTCATTTTAACTTCATAATTCTTAGCTTCTTACGTTTATTTTATTATACGCTTATTATTAGCTGAAGTTTCTTTTCTCATTTTACGCAATGCCCAAAGTCACTTTCCTTGCAAGTCTATAATCATATTCGGTTAAGCTTGCGGTATTTTGAAGGTGACATGTGCTTTCTGGCTGAAAAAAACCGATTAAGATAAAATCCGTTCAGATATTCGTATTAACCCCAAATATGTGCGTTTCACCGCCTTCATTTTCCATGTCCTGCTGACTGTGCGCCAAATGTCCACAAAGCGTTCTATTCATCATCTGCTTTGTCATTATAAATCCTGTTACTAAAGATTAGCTAAATGTGAAATAAAGTATACACACGTGAAACAGAGGCGGGCTTTTGTCCTTTTTTGATACAAAATGAGAGATTAGATCCAGCTTTATCTGTACAAGTGGGGGATTGTTCACTATGATAGGGAAAGAATCCACTAATTTGAAATATTAATTTCACCTCTTAGGTACGTTTTCGATTGTAAGCGCAATCAATTGATCTTACTTATTTTGTATGGAACACTAAAGGAGGAATTTGTATGCAAGGCGGTATTGGCGGTA
This sequence comes from Paenibacillus sp. NRS-1782, assembly GCF_050467685.1. Taxonomy (NCBI): domain Bacteria; kingdom Bacillati; phylum Bacillota; class Bacilli; order Caryophanales; family Paenibacillaceae; genus Paenibacillus; species Paenibacillus sp. NRS-1782. The sequence continues at coordinate 82,019 of NZ_JBITPH010000020.1, read as the reverse complement.
AAAATATCATTTTACGACTGGAAATTTCCACTGAGCACATCCAATTTGGTCAATTGATTACGCTGGTCAACGAACATGGTGGGGATGTTATTGCGATTGACGTCATTCGTACCTCTGAAAAGGTCACTGTGCGGGATATTACGGTTACCATTGCCGACCCGGTCGAAATCGACCGAATGATTGCCCGGATTAAAAAAGCGCAAGGCGTAAAGGTACTGTCCATCTCTGACCGTACCTTTCTGCTGCACCTTGGAGGTAAAATTGAAATGCAGCCTAAGGTTCCGATTCAGAATCGCGACGACTTGTCCCGGGTGTACACTCCAGATGTAGCACGCGTGTGCATGGCGATTCATGAGGAGCCGGACAAAGCCTTCCGTTTGACGATCAAACGTAACACCGTTGCTGTCGTCTCGGACGGAAGCGCTGTCCTCGGCTTGGGCAATATCGGCCCCTATGCGGCTATGCCGGTCATGGAAGGCAAAGCCATGCTATTCAAGCAGCTCGGGTCCGTCGATGCTTTCCCGATTTGTTTGGACACACAGGACACTGAGGAAATCATCAAGGCGATCAAGCAAATCGCTCCAGCTTTCGGCGGTATTAATCTGGAGGATATTTCATCACCCCGCTGCTTTGAGATTGAGCAACGACTGCGTCAGGAGCTGGACATTCCTGTTTTTCATGATGATCAGCACGGTACCGCTGTTGTCTTGTACGCAGGGCTGATCAATGCACTGAAGGTCGTCGGCAAAGCGCTGTCTGATGTGAAAATCGTCGTCTGCGGTATCGGAGCTGCAGGTGTAGCCTGCACTAAAATTTTGCTGTCTGCGGGTGCAGTTAACATCATTGGTGTAGATCGCCACGGGGCCATTACAGCCGATGAAACGGACGATCATCCGGTGTGGAACTGGTATGCACAGCATACCAATCCCGAGCGGCTGTCAGGCACGCTGTCCGAGGTTCTGAAAGGCGCTGACGTGTTTATCGGTCTATCGGCTGGCGGGCTACTGCAACGGGAAGACGTAAAACGCATGAACGAGGCTCCGGTGGTGTTCACCATGGCTAACCCGGTTCCCGAAATTGCCCCCGAGGATATCGAAGACATTGCAGGTGTCATTGCCACCGGACGTTCAGACTATCCTAACCAGATCAACAACGTGCTTTGCTTTCCCGGCATATTCCGCGCGGCACTCGACTGTCGCGCCCGTGAAATTAACGAAGAGATGAAGCTTGCGGCAGCAGAAGCCATTGCGAGTACGATCCGCCCCGAAGAATTAAATAAGCTGTATATCATCCCCGGCGTATTTAATGAGAATGCCGTTCAGCGGGTGCGTGAGAAGGTCATTCAAGCTGCGATTGAGAGCGGAACCGCCAGAAGAGTACCTCGCGATTTCAGGTAAAAGAGAATCTGCCTATTCCGTAAGACATGTCTGGTAACGTGCCAAAAAGGATTGCTCCCTAATACGGGTGCAATCCTTTTTTTATAATAAACAATGTTTACTGCCATTATGACTTCCATTTGGAAAACAACTGGCTGACGCGTTGAGCGAACTCCTCCAGATTAAAGCTGGAGTTGTCCAGCTTGTAGTACCATTTTTTAATCGTATCCAGAATCCATGACGGAACTTTAACCTCCGAGATACCTGAGTAAAACGTATGATACGCCCACACCAGATGCTCCCAGCGCTTGTCATCGCCCTCCTTCACGTATTCGGATACGTCCAATACCTTGGCGCGTCCATCTTGCATCAGTACATTTTTGAGATGAATATCACGGGGATTCAGCCCCTTGGATCGGACAAACTCCCTCGCCTCTTCCACGTCCAGAATGACTTGCTCTGGCACCGGAATGCCTTGCAGCAGACAATCCAGCAGCGTAATACCTGATTCATAGGTTATGACAATATACTTGTCACCTTTCCCGTAATAATGTGGAAAAAAATCGGAGCCCCGCAAACGCTCATATACGTCGGCCTCCGCATCCTTCTTCTTGATCGCCATGTCTGAGTACACCTTGAACGCGTAGCCGGGCAACGTATCGAGCGTAAATACGGCCGCATCCGTCCCGATGCCAATACAACGGACGTCTTGGGAGACTGTTTTAATCGTGACCGGATCATTATCCTCCGTACTGTAAACAGTCACTTGACTTATAATTTCGTCTGCCTGCCTCCATTGTTCAACCATGTGCGATCCCTTCCTTCTCTGTTCTAAACCATTGGAATGAAGTTAGACATCTGTCGGATACAGCAGTAATTTTTTCAGCTCTGAATAGCTTGCCGCTGTTTCATAGGCTCCCGCTACCTTCGACTCCGGGGCAGCCTTCCTGTGGTTGAACCAGATGACCCGCCAATCCGCCGCTACAGCTCCCGCCACGTCATTACGCCAGGAATCCCCGATATAGCAGCAATGCTCCGCCAGCGTCCCTGTCCGTTCGTTCACTACTTGGAAAATACGTGGATCAGGCTTGGCATAGCCAACCGTTCCGGATACAAAAATATGCTCTGCCGCAATATGATTTTCCAGCGCCATCGCCCTGATTTTGCTCATCTGGTGATCTTCGAGACCATTCGTAATCAAGCCTACCAGATATCCAGCTGAGCTCAACTCGTCCATTAACGATGTAGCTCCCTCGAAAGGCTCAATCCGATACTGACGATCCAGGTACTCTTTTTGGATATCCACTGCCTGCTCACGGGTAATATTCACCCCAAATTCCTGTAAAGCCAAGACAAAACGGCCTTGCCTCATATCCTCCAGCTCATCCTGCCCCGCTTTCCCCTCCAATAGTCCTCCTTTGGCTGATAACACATCACTGTAATAGCGAATTCGATGATAGGCCTCTTCATAAGGAAAACGCTCACTCAATCCTAATACTGTACGCAACGCATCGCGAGTAGGGTGCAAATGATCGTACATTGTATCATCCACATCAAAAAATACGGCCTTCTTGTGCAAGTTCATATACCCACTTCTTTCTGTAATAATCATTGGATGACGTCCATCCTCACCTTGTCCTGATATTATACCCACTGACCCGATACGTTGCACCTTACTCCTTGGTCATCCATAGCTCGAATCCATTCCCGCATTCACACTTCACCGTGGCGGTCATAAACTGAAAATACATCTTTTCCATAAACTCACTTTACTTCTGTACGTATCAAAATAGGTATCTCGCCCTGTTTTACCCCGAAAGGCGGTTTATTCCATAGCACACGGGTAAAAGGTCACATTTTTGAAAAGATTCAGCATACAGGTTTACATTTCGTGTAAAATCACGTACCTTTTAGGGATGAACGCTTTATGGATGTACTTGGATAAGGAGGCATACACGATGATTCCCGGTTCTAACCCTGCCTACGGATCAGCTACACCTTTGATTGAGGCAATTATAAAATTTGAACAGGAGCTTGAAGCGAACCGGCATTCTCTGAGTTTCGATTTGGGATTAATTATGGAGCATGGCCGCGCGCCACGATATATGGCTACACCACCGGATGTGATTCCTTTTGCCCACGCAGGCGTGGACGGAATACATTACGGCTTTTTAACGGATTTTGGACTTGTAAAGGATCTTTCGCAGGCTCCCATTGTGTGCATATCCCCTGTTGACTGGACAGGTGTATGGGTGGTTGCCCGCCACTTGCAGGATTTTTTAAGTGTTGTTTATACAGACAATAGTTCATTAAAGCGCTACTACGCTAGTGGACAGGATTATACAGGACATACAGGACAACGGCCGCCTCAGGCCGTAGATGAACGCACTGCGTTTGTGCGGGAATCCTTTCGGGAGCGCTTCGGTGTTCAACCGATTCAGGATATGGCTGCCTACATCGACAGTTTGCGAACCGAGCGCAAGCAAAACGAAGCTGCCCCTACATTGAACGGCTTGGGCATTCCGGCATTTCCTTCTTCCACAAAACAGCGTTCCTATATGAAGAGTGCTCTTTTAAGCGTGGCAGAGCCCTTTCATTGGGATAAACAAGGTGAAACGGTTCGTGATTTATTCCGCAACGCTTCGCGTGAAGCGAGATTGGCCTTTATTCGGGATGCTCAAACACGCCATCTGTTCACCCATTCTGCCCTTCGTGTTTTTGTAGCAGGACAGCTTAGATCCATGGGCTTGTCTGAGGCTGCAACACATTTGGAAGAGTCCTACTATACAGTTATTCCCGATACGATGGAATCTTGACGGATTCCTTCTTATTTCCCACACAACCGCCTCTGAAAGGGCGGGTTTTTGTGCTACAATATAAACAAATAATACGGCCAGACGGCCCGGTACGAATGAAAGAGAGCGAGCATGAATAATCATTCCCATCCTACCCCTGAGATCATCGAGGTTTGTCTGCTGGCAGGCAAGCTCATGATGCAAAATGGAGCCGAAACCTATCGTGTCGAAGATACGATGTCCCGCATTGCCTTAGCCTACGGCATATCCCAGTCCCATAGCTATGTGACACCGACCGGGATTTTTTTTGCCATTAACGACTCGGAGCCTGCCAAGCTGATCCGGATTGCGGAGCGGACCACCGATTTGCACAAGGTAGTAGAGGTTAACGCGATTTCACGTCAAATAAGTCGGGGTGACCTGTCACCCCGCGCAGCAGTTACGGAGCTGTCCAAGATTGAACGTGGTCCTCTCCGCTATTCCAATCGCGTGCAGCTGATGGCTGCGGCCTTGGCGAGCGGCTGCTTCATGATTATGTTTGGCGGGGTCTGGCGAGACTTCCCTGCAGCCATTCTCTGTGGCGGGGCTGGCTTAGCAGCCGTGCAATATTTTCACAGACTCGTTAAGGTTAAGTTTTTCTCAGAATTTTCGGCATCTTTTCTAATCGGCTTGCTGGCGGCCTTACTGACAGTTGCAGGCTGGGGCCAGATGATGGACAAAATCATTATTGGCTCCGTTATGCCGTTGGTGCCGGGCTTATTAATTACTAATGCCATTCGGGATTTGATGGCCGGACACCTCGTTTCGGGTATTTCCAAGGGCGCTGACGCTTGCTTGACGTCCTTTGGCATTGGGGCTGGCGTTGCGGTTATCATTTCATATATGTGATTCGGGGGAGATCCAAGCTTATGCTTGCACAATTATTCACAAGCTTTATTGCTACCGCTGCTTTCGGCATTCTTTTCCATGCTCCCCGACATTCACTGCTACAATGCGGCTTCGTCGGCATGTTGGGCTGGCTCGTCTATTATTGGACGACAGACAGCATGGGACCTGTGATCGCCAGCCTGTTGGCAACGGTTCTGATCGGGATCATCAGCCAGAGCTTGGCCAGACTGTACAAAATGCCCGTTATTATTTTCAGCGTGGCAGGCATGATTCCGCTCGTCCCGGGGGGAATGGCCTACAATGCGATGCGACAGTTTGTACAACATAATTATCCTAAGGCCCTGGAGCTTGCTATGAGTACGCTGATGATCGCAGGTGCCATTGCTGTCGGCTTGGTGCTGTCTGAGGTGCTCAATCAAATTTTTCGCAACATCCGTTTTAAACCACAGCGTTAAGCAATGGGGATAGGCAACATCTTTTTTTCATGCTCCACTTTATAACAATGTTTGTTCGTCTATTTATCCTCAACATCCACTCGTTTACCCAGAATAGCCAAATCCCGCTCTATGCTGTCTAGCACCGCAACACGCGGATAATAACCCCATTGCTCAAAACCGAATTTCTGCAGCAAGCCGATACTTGGCTTGTTGTGACCGAATACAAATCCCAACAGCGTCGTAATTCCAAGCCCAGGGCATGCATTCAGTACGTGCTGCACCATACGGCTTCCTGCACCAGTTCCACGAGAATCTTCATGGACATAAATACTGATTTCCGCCGTACCGTTATAAGCTGGACGTCCGTAAAAAGACTGAAGGCTGGCCCACCCTATAATCTCCTCTTTATGTCTCAGAACCCACAAAGGTCGATGGTCTTCTTCATGAGCCTCAAACCATGGGATACGGCTCTCCACTGTCACGGGCTCCAAATCTGCCGTTACCATTCGTCCTGCAATAGTGGAATTATAAATGCCCACAATAGCCGGAAGATCCTTCCTGCGCGCAAATTCAATGGAAAAAGATTGGTCCCTATTCATCGTTTGTACCCGCCTCCTGCTCTGTTAATTTATTTCATTGTACAAGACAAGCGCCCGAACAGCCATATGGAGTTGTTTTTTGCGGTTCGGATGTAAAGGGTTCTATAATAGAGCTTGATGAAAAGCAAAAGCCTCAAAGGTTGGTCGACCCATTAAACAATAAGAGACAGGAGGTGGGCTTCGGAGTTCACAGGATTCTGAAGCAGCTTATATGAATATTGGAACCCAGATTTTGATTTTGGAAGTACCTATGGAATCCTTCTTTGGAAAGACGACGATTTATCCTGTACTGCTTAAGGATGAGGACGGGCTTACACTCATTGACACGGGGATGCTAGGCCAATTGGAACCATTGCGCAAGGCTATTGCAGATGTGGGAGAGGATATCAGCCACCTGAAGCGAATTATTTTAACGCATCAGGACATGGATCATATCGGAAATGTTCATGCACTGCTGGACTTGCTGCCGAATACCGCTCTTTTGGCTCATAAGGATGATATTCCTTATATGACAGGGGATCGGCCGTTTGTGAAGCTGACACCGGAACGAATCAATCAGATGGATACTGTGCTCAAGGGGCAAGCCGAGGATATGATTCGCCGCCTGCCGGACTTGCGCTTTGCCCATGCCCTTGAAGACAGTGAGCATCTTCCTTACGGTGGGGGAATACAGATTATCCATACACCTGGTCACACGCCGGGGCATATCAGCTTGTATGCGCCGGCGCAAAAGCTGCTTTTGGCGGCGGACGAGCTGCGTGTAGTTGAAGGCGAACTGGTCGGGCCTGCTGAATCGGCTACACCGGATATGCCACTGGCCTTGGAAAGCCTCGTTAAACTGACTGTATTGGATGTCGAGAAGGTGCTGTGCTACCATGGAGGTTTTTATGATCAAAATGTACAGGCACGTCTACAGACATTAAGTCAGGAACGAGACTAAAGTAGTCAGATCTATAAACAAATATGTAATAAGCGTTATAATGAATCCATGAATAGAAAGGGTTGAATCTGCATGAATGATAAAATAACCCGGCTGTATGATGAATTGAAGTCACAGTCATGGGACGGATTGCTCGTCACCGATCCCAAGCATATCTACTACCTGACTGGCTTTGCCAGTGAGCCGCATGAGCGATTTCTTGGCCTGGTACTGCTTCGGGATGAGGAGCCTGAACTAATCGTGCCTGCACTGGATGCAGAAGCGGCCCACGCTGCTTCTTCCGTGACTCGCATCTCCACCCACACAGATACAGACAATCCATATGATCTGCTGCGCCAGCGCGTAGGTACTGGGGTGAAGGTGTTTGCCTTGGAAAAGGAACACGTCTCTGTACTCCGCTACGAGCAGCTACATACGGCCATTGGTGCGGCTCAATATGTGGATCTGGGCCCTGTGCTCCAGGACATGCGCGTAAGAAAAACACCTGAGGAAGTACGACGTCTGAAACATGCCGCACAATTGGTGGAGGACGCGCTTCGCCACGGCCTGACCCATGTGCGTGAAGGCGTGACAGAAGTCGAGCTGGTAGCCGAAATTGAATACCAGATGAAGAAAATCGGCGCAGATGGCCCGTCCTTTGACACTACGGTGCTGTCCGGACCCAAAACAGCGCTGCCTCATGGCGTTCCAGGCACACGCAAGCTGCAACACGGCGATTTGCTCATGTTTGATATGGGCGTATATTCAGATGGCTACGCCTCAGACATTACGCGCACTTTTGCTTTCGGCAAGCTGTCAGCTGAGCTGGAGACGATCTATCAGACGGTACTCCGCTCAAACGAGGCTGGTATTGCCGCCATTCGTCCGGGTGTATCCTGCGCGTCGGTAGACCAGGCAGCTCGTGCAGTTGTAGACGCTGCCGGGTATGGTCCCGCCTTTAACCATCGGGTTGGACACGGCCTTGGCATGAGCGTTCACGAATATCCGTCTGTGCATGGCGGCAATGAAGACCTGCTTCATGAGGGCTTCGTGTTCACCATAGAACCCGGCATCTACGTGCCAGACCTCGGCGGTGTGCGGATTGAAGATGACGTTCTGGTCACCTCTGACGGAGTAGAAGTACTGACCTCTTTTCCGAAAGAGCTAACGGTACTGGGATAAGTTTGATATCTTGTTTCACTTTAAAGCTCATGCTGAAAACTGCATGGGCTTTTTTACCCTCCTTTCTAATACCGTTCGAGAGCAGTTGTGATTTTCGTTTAACTTTGCTATACTTTATATAGCTAATTTTGCTTTTTTGCGGATATAGTAAAGAACACGTTTTGAATACTTTGAAATATCATAGCCGGATATTTTAAGTACATCAGTAATGTCTGTTACATTCAAGACCTGTTTATGTTCTTTACTCATCTCTACAATTAAGTTAATTTCTTCTCTGTATTTTGATTGAGCTTCAATTGGGATATTCTCAGTATCCTGTTTGTGTTTATCTATTTTTTTTCTGATGCGTGCTAACGTCCTGCTGATTGTCATGGGGTATACGTGGAGTATTTCAGAGATCCGGGAGTTATTAGCTCCTTTCATAATTAAATGCATCACCGTTTTTTCATGTTCGGTAAATAGAGGACTACATAACAGTTGTTGAACATAAACCTTATTAGTTACATGTTCATCCATGTTATTTTGTGAGTTGTCTATAGCTTCAAAGTTATCTATTGAATCAAAATGTTCCATTGCATCACTGAATTGGGCAACTTCTCTGTAACGTTCTATAGAAACTTGAAGTAGCTTTGCCATTTTTTGCTCTGTCGGCCTGTAGCCTAGTGTATCTTCTATTTCTACCATCCTTCGGATCATATCAATAGCTCCCCGACTAAGTCTTACCTCTTGAGAGTTGCTATATAATAACTGATTAACCTCCCATAAAATTGGCCTTACTACATACGTTGTAAATTTAATTCCTCGATGAATATCGAAATCCTTGAGTGCCGTTAGCAATCCTATACATGCATGTTGGTATAAGTCATCTTCAGTAACCTTGAATTTCATTTTTATCTCTTCTATACTTCCCTTATATCGCATAATAATTGAAAACATAAATTTCCGATTCTCTTGAAGAAACTCCCCAAGAAGGTCTTTGTCCTCTTTACACGCACAGATCAGCTTTATATTATGCATATCCTTCACAGCAGATTTTCTTAATTGTACATACGTATCACTGAGCAATCCGTTCACCCCGTCTTTCTGACGATACCAGCATAATAAATTTCCTTCTACATTGATCACACTCACACTCCAGTAGTCGGTCTGCCTTTTTAGAATTTATCTATCTGAATAGTTAATGAGATACGTATGGCCGGAATCATCACGATTCATATCATTTCCTCCAGAGTTTATTTATAGCGATAGTCTGTAAAATCCTTAAGATGGATTTCCACCCGATTCAGGTTACAGTCTGGTTCATCTGCTAGCGTTTGTTCCAGCCTTTCAAACATAAGCAGTATCCCTTTGCTCACAGGCGGCTTACATGTGTCTTCACCTGCATCGTATCTCGCCCACCACTTCCTCAGGGATTCCATTGTTAGGGTCTGATTGATATAATCCCCACAGTGCTTACACCAAAGAACAAGGGATTGATCGCATTCCATTTCTTCAGGAACAAAAGAAGATTCCGCCCCACAATGGGGGCATTTATTCATATAACCGATCATGTTCTATAACCTCGTTCCTGTTGCTGTTCCTTAAACCCAGCAGGTAGAGAAACAGGATCATAGCTTGGGTTCGCTATACCGTTTAGACGAAGGGTAACCTTCGGGTCTGTCAAAAAATAATAGGATACTTCTATTCTTTTGCGGTCAGCACTCTCCGTGTAAAATTCAAAACAAAATTCTCGCCCACCCTTTACAGGATGAGCTACCTGAAAATAGAGACCTTCACTATAATCTTTACAATATACGTGGTTAACAATTACATTTTCATCAACCACTAAGGACCAATAATCGGCAGGGGTAATAACATCCGCCTTTATTGAAATAGCGAAAAACTCCAGATCATTAGATATCTTAAAGGTGTCTGTTACCTTTCTTTTACCTTCTAAAGCTCTTAAACCATCTATATCAACCCTGCGACTTGCTATGCAGGGCCTTGTTTTGGTAGGATAGAAAGGTGGATCTAATCTTCCACCAACTATATAGCGACTCAACATGTAAACTACCTTCCTTTTTAACAATTTTCATTCAATTTTCAGAATCATTCACTTGCAATGCCTCGGCCAGATATGTATACTAAAAATGTATAGTAAGGGGCAGTGCGTAGTGCCTTTCTATTTCCTTTTGGATTTGATTTTATTCTGATACTGGTATATCAGAATGTTTATTTGTCAATCTCTGTTTTATAGAGATCTCTTAGTTTTTTCACGGCTCGACAAGCATGGGATTTATGAATATTAAGATAATGGGCGATTTCTGTAGGTTTCATATCCATTCCTTCTTCAGTGAATAGCATGAAATTTATGATTCGTTGCTCCTGTTTTGTGAATCTGTTACGGCTGCTTAAGTAGTCTACTTTCACGTCTGCTAATTTAAATCCGTAATCATTCACTTGAACCGAGTAATAATTGGCCATTGAGCCTTCTTCATCTGTGCCATCGCAAAAGTTAACGGTTGTACTGAACTGTGTAATTTTACGTTTTTTTTTACGATAATAGTCAACCACAGAACGTTTAATGACCGTATGCGAAAACGTAGATATATCCTTTTTTATATTCCCTTTGTGAATCGCTGTCAGAATTTGAACGATCGAATCCTGTTTCACATCTTCTCGATCCTCCTCGTTAACACCACGAAGTATAAAGTTAAAAATATGATTTAAGGTATCTGGGTTAAATGTGCTAACATTTGTTGTTATCATTGCGGTTCTCCTATTTAATAGTTTATTTTAATTCAATAGGTTCCAATTCACTCTGTTCCCTCCTTAAAACAGGTATCACAACTCCTTTCCAAATTTCGATATTCGACAATTAGTTTCCACTTTTTTCTTTATCTTACCCTGCTCTTTTTTTAATACGTAATACATTTGAATCAGTTCCATTTACCTAATTGAATATATATTTTTTAGGATTCTACTCTATTAGTCGTCATATCTATCAGAAGAGTTGCAATTTATATATTTCTTTTTAAAAATACGAACTTATGTTCTCATTCTAATAGGTATATATAACCTTGTCAATTCCTAACATTGATTGATGTTATTTTCATCTGGTTATATTGTTTCATTTTTTTGTGTATACATCTTTAAAAGCAAGTCTTTTGAATCAATTTGAACATGTTTCTTAAGACCTATTCCAACATCCCTTTGGAAACTGTCGAAGTTTCTCGATAGCCTCCATTAGTACTTCATTTCAAACGTCCGTTTGCTTTCCCTATAAATCTATTTCCTATCCACCTTCAAGTCTGGCTACCAATGCCTCTACCTTCGCATTCAAGGATCTGTTTTCTGCAAGCAAGCTTAAATTTTCGGTCTGAAGTACAGCTATCTCTTCACTTAAGCGATGGATTTCCTCCTTATGACTTGACAAGGCATCCATTAAAGTAACCCGAAAAGCCTGCTCATCTTTGGACAATAGCTCTCGTTCTTTAACCTTATTATTGCTACGACCGCTGGCGTAGCCGATGACTCCTGAAATGCCCGTACCCATGACTCCAATAACTGCGGTTATTACATTTATATCCAGCCCATGTCACCTGCCTTTTGCCTATTTTCTTCCCTCACAGGTTCAATATAAGTAAAAATCAGTAAAACTTAACCCCTGCTACGAATAGCAGGGGTTAAGCTTACATGATAAAGCAGTATCCGTATTCTGTAGCCACATCTATGCTGGAAGCCATCTCATCATACACCTGAACCTGTATAGCCCCAGGTAGTAATGATTTCTGCCACACGGAAATTTGGCCTTTTAGTATAGATCTTTTCCAAATGTCCATAGAACCATGAAGATCATTTTGTCGATACTGTCTGACCACCACTGAGCCAGTGACAATGGATTTCTCCCACACTCTCATATCACTTTGCAAGCTTATTTGGGCTGTCCTTCTCAACGTTAGATAGCCTGTGATATGACTATGTTCCCGAATCGACAAATCGGATGGAAGCTCTGTTTGCTCTGAATGTCGAACGGTAACGTGAGCATATTTATCATACGCTGCGTCCCGCCTAATCCCCACTTCAGCATTCAGATCATGGTGTTCTATCACACGAACCGATAGTTCGGTATCCAAGTCCTGCTGATCGGTAAGGCGCACCGAGATTCGAGACCATCTATCCGATTCACGGCTTTTCCGTGCAATGATCCTGCCTTTAAGTTCAGATTTCTCCCAAGTTTTTACGTAAAGCTCACTTGAAATAGAGTCCAAATGACTACGTCTGATCCGCAGATGAGAAGACTGATCTGTATGGCTGTCTACTCGAACCTTTAGGTTAGAGCCCAGATTACCGGATCTTACTCCTACTGCAATTTCCAGATCAGAAATGAGCTTAACCCGCACTGTAATTCTTGACTGCATATCCATTCTTTTATGGTACGGAATGGATATAGAGGCCCATAAATTCCCTGAAAGTACAGTAAGACTTGAAGGCACATCTTTTTTCGGCCAGATCGCTATACTTGATCTCAAAGAAGTATAATGCGGTATTGTGACCGTTGAAGGTAGCCTGGAATGCACTTTTGTTCTTACAGACAAATCGGATATGAGCAGGTTACTAAACACAATTTGTAGCCTGCCGTAAAAATCAGGATTGTGGATATTCATATCCGCAGACATATCTTGCCTATCAAGTATACGCCCCTCCACCATCAGATCCGCTTCACGAGATCTACGGACTGCAATAGAGCTTTTCTTTACTGCTCCCTGAAAGACGGTTATGCTCCCTAATATATTAGGGATACTCAGTTCCATACCGGAAGAGATATCCTGATGCTCTGTCCTTCTTACACGGATCGACCCAAGCGTTTCCTTACGATTGACAAGAATCGTTGCCGTAAGCTCGGGAAACGGAGCTGCCCAGCGGGTAACGCTCAGTTCGGAAGCAAGGTTCTCCCTGTAAAGAACATACATATTCGAAGGTACGATTTTTCTATTCACCGATAGGGTACTGTCTACTGAATTCTCACGTGCAACAGCAATAACAAGCCGGGCCTCCAAAGATTGATTATCCTTGCGGCGTACGGACACTTTACCGTTAAAGTTAGGTACCGTCACTGTGATATCGCCCAGGATCTCCCTTTGGTTATGGACAAACAAGCTTCCCTTCCAAACCGTTGCTCCATAGGACTGTTTGATGCGAAACGAAGCAGGAAGATGAGACATCTTACTTACACGAGAAGCAAGGCCACCTTCTATGCTATTCCTGCCCAAGCTATAGATACGAGTATCATAGTAGGTAATATTCAATATAGGACGGTACGATTTTTGCTCCTTGGTAAAAAAACGAATACTTCCATTTTCAAATTCATCCAGAGCTTTAAGGATATAGCCAAAATTCTGTCTTGTTCCTTCATGCCATGCACGAATGGAATCAGTCACATCAAAAGAAATGTATCCTGAATCTCCACCTACGTCATGAACGATGTTTATACCGTCATAGGGTGAATTAGGACTGCTAAAGCCAAACGGAAACGGTTGGTTTTGCCAGGTAACTCCATATTCTGTCCATTCCCTGGATGCTTCAATGAGCTGTATCCCCTTCAGGGGTACGTTGCGACCATCGAAATATACTTTGAGCTCGGCAGATTTAATCGTCGTATTTTTCTTGGGAATAGAAGCTGTATTCAAATCAAAGCCAACATAAGATCTGTATCTCTCCTGAGCCGAGGCAGAATATCCGACATACATTTGTTCCTCAACACCATAGTTTAATCTGGGCTGAGACTCACGAACAAAAGCATCTTTATTAGAATACATGATCGTCGTGTACGTTGGAGGCTCGATAACATCATATCTGCCTTTCATCCAGGTATAGGGTGCAACTCCTATAGATGAAGTCATATCTGAAACTTCCCGAACCGTCATTACAGACGGAAGATCATCATAACTCCGAGAAGTTATCCGGTATCTGCCGGTAGACTGGGTAAAGGACGCAATAGATAAGAATGAAGGTAGATTCTCCGTTTTCTTAATTTCCAGACTGGAATAAAGCTCTATAACATGACTTTTACGAATATGGTAATGCCCTATTAATCGGGTATGGATACCTACCAGAATGCTACTGTGTAGATCAGATATTCTTGGTACCGTCAGGAAGGAGGTTAAGTCTTCGGCTCCAAGAGACTCTATACCATATTTCACGGCCAAGTGAGTATGAGTTCGTACAGACAATGATGAATATATTTGATGAATAGACTTAATTTGCAGGCTGGAGCTGAGGTCAGCAGGCTCGATCCCCCGCACCTGATATCTTCCGCTGACTCTTGCTTGAGCTTTAACTTTTAAGCTGCCGGTGATATGATTAGGCTTTTGGACCTCTATTGCAGCTTTGAGGTTTTGCTCCTGAGCAGCATGAATATCATATTTGGCGGCTAAGGTAGTACTTGCTTGAACCGATATACGGGAAGGTAATCCCTGTTGCACAACATTCAGGCTGGAAAGCAAATCATTTGGCATGAGCCGCTTCACATCGTATGTGGCTACTGCTATAGCTGATGAACTAACACTCAGCATGGCAATAAGATGATCGGATACCTTAACTGCCAGCCTACCTTGGACATCGCTGTTATCCGCAGGTAGGATACCGTAGCGAGCCTTTACTGCTGCTTTCCCTGACGTATTAACACCCAGCACGGCTGCAAGATGATCCGCTACTTTAACTTCAATAGTACTCTGTACATCATCATGATCCGCAGGGCGGGTCGCATAGTGCGCTTTTACAGAAACATGAGTATTAATATGCATATTGCTTACTATATGACTAGGCTTTTTAACGGTTATATGTGAAGACATGTCAGCCATGTCGGTAGGAATAATGGTCTGCTTCCCTTGAACTTCCCCGCTAATTCCCACTTGCAGGGATGCAGTGAGATTTTTCCTTTCTGGTACTCTCATATAAATCTGCATGTCAGAATGCCCTGTCCCCAAAAGGTAACCAGACATATAGTTTGTAACGATTTCATCCATCGTTAACGCAGCATTGTACATCCGTACAACAGGAATATATCCACGAAACCCTTGGCTATCCTCTATACTGTGTTTACCAATAAAAAGTCCATCTGGCTGTTTGGTATGTTCAGTAATTTCAGCTTGCACGTTTCCCTGAGGAGCGCCGTTCAGAAAAGTAGATAGATTGCCTGTAATTTCGTCATATGCGCCAACAATATGATACCATTCATTTCTGGGTAACTTCCCTAAGTTGGCATATGCTTTTCTCGTACGGGTCGCAACCTGAAGCTCCAATTCCCCCACAGGGTTAAACATGACCAAAATGCCCTGGGTATCGTTCAACCATCCCCCGGAAGACAAAACAACGTTGCCCCCGATATAATATATCCACACTTCAAAGGTAACACTGGCGACAGTCCTAGAGGTATCCGCGCCTGTACATTGGATATAATGGCTCGTCCCGTTAAAAAACAGGGCATAGGGATCGGCGAGAGTGTTTCTGCCTCCCCAACCATCATCTTTCGTAAAATGGAAGCCCTTCAGTATGCCGTGATTTCCTTTACCACTCAAATCATACCATTGCGAAGTGGGTTTTGAGTTGGAGCCAACCTCCAAACCTTGATCGGCAAGGGAAGCGTGAAGGGAAAGGATTAATCCTCTCTTACTAAACATGAACATCACGCCCTATTCCATTGTATTGGAACATCATTACATGGGGCTTGCCTTCGCCCTTAGATCAAACGTTCCACCCGTCTTCACTGCAATATCCGACTTGATTCGGACATAGAACTTTTCCGCGCCGCCCTTGGCCAAGGTGCCATTAAAGGCTAATTCCTGAGCAGGTAAAAACGGAGTATCCGACATGCTTAAATCAATTTCCATCCCTTTGGCTACTGTCGTGCTGTCCACCCATGCTTTGAGCTGATTTACCGGGAAATCAGCATTATTCTGCAACCATACTGGTTTTGGAGAAGAGGTTTGGCTTGCGACTAATGTACCAAACTCCAGGTAACGCAGCCGCTCTCCTGCATTATCCGTATAGTATTTACCAAATTCATTACGGAAGCCGAGCAACGGTAGATCAAGAGGCAGGAGCTTCCTTAATGCGGGATAACCGTCATTGTATTTAGGGTCCATGATCCATATATCATCAAAATTCCAGGCCGTATTGGAGTAGGTTCCCCTGTACTTCATTTCACGGGTGGTCAGACCTGATCCCCCTGTACCGGAAGTAGTCTTATACAATTCCTTATCAAAGTAATTATGTGAAAAGACTCCACTTCCTGTGTAAATAAATCCATTCAATCCGGAGGAAGCAAATGCCTTGCCTAACGCGATGCACCGTCTGATCGTGAGGGTAGCCGTATTTCCACCAAATCCACCCACCGTTTTTCCATTTAACTCCGCAACTGTACAGCAATCCTCCACTATAGAAGAACTAATACCGTAACCTAGAAATCCACCCAAGTAATCCCCTGTACTTTCGCCTTTACCAGAAGCATAGCATCTGCGTATCATTCCATTACCCGTTATATAACCTGCAAACACTCCACAATAATCTACTCCTGTAGCAGTTACATTTACACTACAGTCCTCTACGATTCCATCCGTAGTTATTTGTCCTACCAAACCGGCTCCATGACTTCCTGTACTTGTAACTTTGCAATATGAAAAGGTATCGACATGGCAATTGCTAATAGTAGATTTGGAAAGCTGACCAACTAATGCCGACGTATAATGATTACCTGTAACATTACAATCAATAATATCCAGATTCTTGATCCATCCGCCCATCATGTAGCCAAACAGACTTACAAATTGATCATTGGGACGATAGATGAATAAGTTAGCAACACAGCGCCCTCCACCATCAACATACCCTTTGAAGTATGACTCTTTCCCCACAAGATTAAAGCCAATAGGGTAAAATCCGGCGTCCGCCTGGAATTGTGTCATTTTGATATCATCTTCAAATTTAAAATAAAATCCATTACGGAACCAACGCATTTGGGAAAGATCAAACTCCGTCAGGATAATGAAAGGATCCGCCTTTGTACCTGCTCCACTTTGATATCGAATGAACTGACGATGCTCAGGATACCCTCCATTGTAATCTTGGCTCATGTACCAATAAATAGTGAAATCCCAATTCTCAAATGTGGAGATAGTCTTTAATTCGAACGTGAATTTCCCTACGCCTGCTGCACTTGTTTGAATTCCGGAGGTTTCTATATCCCAGTAACAATTTGTTATTGCAGAAGAAATATTAGTATTACCTATAAAGCCTCCAATACTGCTTCTTTCCCGAGCTAATGTGATATCCTCAACCGTGCCTGTAGAGTAACAATATCCTATCGAAAGTGATCCAGATTGGTGGGTTACATCTCCAATGAACCCTCCGGCAATATTGCCTGCTGATCGAACGTTACACTTATAATTATATGAGTAATTAATGATTGAGCTTCCTGAATAACTACGGATATCTTGATATAGATAACCGATTAACCCACCAACATATCCATTCTGACCTTCTACTACTCCTGAAATAACATTACAGTTATATATTGAAGTATCAGTTGCACAGCCTATTAAAGCTCCTGTATATCCCTTTTTGTTAGTGATGCTAGGATCAATCATTCTTACATTACGTATTGTTGCAGACCTGGTATATCCAAATAAACCAACATAATTTCTATCCTGATTCATAAACAAGCTTTTTATTGAATACCCATTTCCATCATACACACCTGTAAACATGAGATTGGAACTGCCACTACCGATTGGCGTAAATCCCTCTCCGGTTTGAAAGCTGCCCATGACAATATCCCTGTCCTGCATATACCAGGCTCCAGGCTTCTTTCGTACATCATCCAAATCCTGTTCGGTAGAAACAATATAAGGATCTGCCTGCGTACCACCACCACCGGAGAAATGATCGACATAAATATAGGTCTGACCATCGACCTTTTCATAATAGGGTCTTACGCCGTCCGTCTCTTCCTTCGTCTTCACATAGGCCAACTCAGCAATACCGTCTTCATCCGTATCACTGACCACATACACATCCGAATAATCATCATAGGGTAAAATAATCGTTCCGCTAAGGTTGGAGGCTCCATGCACATAAGCGAACTCACGGCCAAACGGAATCTGTTCACGGGTTTCCGCATCCAATACATGCTGCACCCGATCTCTGCCTACGATGTCAATTCCCGTCGGATCGACGGTATCCAAAATAATCGTGGAAGCTATTTTATTCTCGTAAAAGGAATCAGCCAATTCCTTATATTCCTGATACATCTGCTCTTCATCAGGTGTTAATGTATCATTGACATCCAGCTTTTTTTCCTGCAGCTCTTCAAATTCTTCTTTAATACTTTCCCAACCATTTGGAGTGAGAACTTCTACAGGATATGGGTATATACTGAAAACTGACTTTTTATTGATGTTATCCACTTCAATCGTATAATTACGAATTACTGAACCAGCCAATTCAATTCACCTCCGATATCGGGTTTTAATGGAGCACTGAATTCCTGTGTAACCAGGCCGTTTACCTTGATCTGTAATTTACCATTCAGTTCCGTATTGGATACGAGTCTCAATGCCATATGAACGGGTGCGTTGAATGGAATCTTACAGATCGCTTTGACATGAAATTCAACATGGTCAATCAGAAGTGCCGCCTTATATCCAAAATTAAATTGGGTAATCGTACTGCTCATTACACCTTTTTCTCCAGCGGCGGCAGGACTGTAGTTGGGTAATCCAGATGCCTCCGCATCCTTATATGAAATAATGTCTCTGTAGGATTGAAACACATTACCCGTCAGGTTATAGTCTTTGTCCGGCGTTGAATATACCAGTTCCACCATCCTGCCAGCTAATTTGAAAATACCGTCACTTTCAAAAAAAAAGGTTTGGCCATGCCCTACCATGCCAAAGCGAATCAAATTATCTCTTTGAATGGCGTAAAAGCTGTTTTCTGCCTGAGTGACAAAATCATACTCAGAAAGGTGAGTACCGTCCGTGTACTCACCTAGCCAAATAAAATCCTGTGACACAGGAGAATATCCGTTACATTGTGCAAACATAGATATTCTTCCTCCCATTGTATCGGATATCAGTTGTTAGACGTATTGATAGGCCACACGTGTCAGAAAGTTAACGTTTCCTGCCGTAGCTGTAGCTGGAACGCTTGCTTGTAGTGTCACTTGTGTGTAATTGCCTTTGGAGTTCCCTACGGAGCCATCGTTGATAACGCCCAGAATTTCCTTGTTTCCCGGCGAAAAGGTTCCCTTGGAATTGACCGTGTTCCCGCCCGCCTGAATGACCTTCGTCGCTGTCCCGCCAATTGAAGTAAAGCTGGATTCTGCCATACTATCCACACGTACCTGAATCCATGTATTCAGGACCAGCTCACCACTATCCCCACCTGAGCTATCCTTGGTCGTAATGGTGCAATTGGTCATCGTAGAGAAGTCAGTGTTTACATTTCCCCGGTTGTTCCAAATAAGTACACCCAGGGATGGAGAAGAAGATCCTGCGTCTATCGTCCCGATCTCCCATTTTGACAATGTTGTTACGTTGTCTGTTTTAAGCCATGATACTGCTGGTGCTGGCATGTTTTTTCCTCCTTCATTTTAGAAAAGATAAAATAAAACTCTTCGCCACGTTCTTCATGGCATACTCAATATAAGTAACTAGAATCGAAAACTAACATTCTGCGGAAATAAAACCTACAAACTCTTTAGAGGTAGACATAAATACACCCCTTAGCTGCTGCGAATGAGCATATACTCGTTCACGCTTCTAAGGGGTGCTGCTATTACTTATTCAGCCTTTTTATACTGAATGAACAAGACATCCGGTACATCTCCGACAACCTTCAACGTATCCGGCGTAAAGTTAAAGCCTGTAATCAATCCGCTGACATCCTTGATATAGGTAAAGTTAATACCTGGTGTTTGGAGCTGCCCATTGATGGCCAGACGTACCGTTTTGTCTTTGGCTTTTCCCTTTTTTAGAGTGTATTCCGTCTCGCCCCCAACTGCTTCAAATACCTCTTCTTCATCCGCAGCTTCGATCGTGCCCACTTTCACACTTAATGCTTTGAACGCAGCATCTGCCGCCTTCTCCAAATCAAGAATACGACCTTCCGCATGACCAAAAGCACCTGCTTTGAAGTAACCATTTGAAGAATCTGCATCCCGGTCATTCATTCCATTCATCAAATCCTCAGAAGATTTCAAGCGCTGCGCCAAATGGCTGAGAGCCAACTGTAAAGTCACTCCGCTATAGTTCGGATCTGTCGCAACCCCAATCAATTGTCCGCCCGTAGCAGACGCCAACCGATCCCGGATAGCCTGATCCGCATCTATGCGATCTTGTACCTCCTGGCGAATCTGGTCTTGAATTGAAACGCCCAGATTCGAATTACCGTCATTATCCAGCGTTCCCGTCGAACCATATACATCCTTCATCAGCTGAATCAGGTTCATATAGGCCTTGGCATCGGTGGCCCCTTCCACGAATCCGCTACCACCTTGAATGATCGCATCCGAAGGAATGACAGACAAATTCGTGCGAATCACGAAACGATAATCAATCTTGCCCGCTTTTGCATCAAATGTATAAGGCTGCTCTTTGCCCCCTTCTACACTATAAAATTTCAAAAGGTAGCTGCCTTTACTTTCTTCAAGACGACCGTATACCACGTCAGAATCGCTGTCTCCAATCGGGCTATCTGTACCAGCGGCGCGAAGCTGCACCTTCTCGGTCAGTACGACACCCTCCACCTTGGCTCCGGTCGAGACAGCTCTTGTACCGATATCGCCCGATACATCCAGTTGTGTGCTGCCAGCAACCGCTTTTTCATTAACCTGTACAAATACATCAATCTTGGTGTCTTCCAAAATTTCACGGTGATTATGAAACTGGAGGTCAATGTACTTCTCTGCAATCTTGTTCGCTTCGTCAAAATGTTGATTCCGCAACAGCTTGTTATTCAACTGTTCACCACGAAATCTCGCAATACCTCTTGTTTCTGCCATAACATACCTCTCCTTGTCGGGATTTTACAAAATCCTCTTTTATGTTTTGTTACGAATGCAGTATAAGTTTGCTTGATGCCTTCTTATCCGATATTGTAGTCATATTTTATTTTAAATCATTAATTTTTACCTTATTTTCTATTTTATATAGTAACGACAATTTCTAGGGTCAGGCCTCTTAAGCCTTCGCCTGCCACATGAGTGTAAATACGAAAATGATCATTTTTTTGAATCAGAGGATCGGACAGAACATAGGGTAAGTTGCTCGTATTACTAGACTTCTCACCTGCATGAATGGTCAGGTTGCGGCTGAAAATATTAGTCCATCGCGGCAATGTTTCATAGTCATACTGTGAGCATTTTTCAATGGAAAACTCACTTTTACTCGTCCCGTACACTCCGCAAGAAGCATATATTTCTCTGATCTTACCTTCGAAGGGGAACCTCATTTCATATTTACAGGGACCCAGCGGAATTCGTTCCAGCACAAATACCATCGTTTTGACCTCTGCCCGCTCCTGAATATAATCCAGCCTGTCATCCAGGCGGTGAAACTGGACATCACGCTCCGTATATTTACGGGCCGATGCAATTTCTTCCTCCAGTCTTTTGAACCTGAGATCATCAATACCGCTTCCGCCCCCTTGACGATACTCAGGCTTCCAGGTGCGGATATATATTTCATCATTAATCACGAGAGGAATGTGCTGTCCTGCCAAGGGATGCTCCAGCGGATAAGTACCCAAATCGAGACGAATCGTGTTTTCGTCCACTTCCTCATATCCACCCTGAACCAGCAAATGCTGCCCATTCAGATATACGTCCAGCATCTTTGTACCCAATATATAAGGATGTGTCAGACGGATGTACAAGTCTTTATTCTTGTCCAGGTAGGCCTGATCCACAATAATCTCCTGCTCGTTCCAATAGATTAGTTCATTTCCATATCTGCGCAACGTCATCTTCGTACCAGCCAAAATCCAACACCTCCTTATATATGAGTAATATCCAAAATAAAATGAAGAGGCTTGATGCCAAAGTGCTCATTTTTGCGCTCTATCCTCATCCAGAATTTCATCTTGCCGTCGGGGGGGAGAGTTCCCATAGGGAGTCGCTGCATATAATCCCCTTGAGGATGATCTGATCCATCATCATGGCTCAAGTCCGCCCATTCATAACCAAATTCCTCCAGATATTTCAGGATACCCATGGAGATCTGCTCGGCCTTCTTATTTTTTGAGGGATTATATAGCTCCATCTGAACCTGTATGGTATTGTCATACATCGTGCCCAGGTAGGTTTCCCCGCTTAAACTAAGCTCTTTATCCTTCCACAGCACACGAAGATCGGTACCATACAGATACAGATCACCACCGTACATATCCATTGCCCCAAGGCTCGATAAAAGAACTCCATTTTCATCATAAACCCTCAGTATTCCGCTAAAGGGCATCGTTGGAAGCTCCAGATGAGCCCCTGTCCATGTGGGCTCTACTTTAGAGGAAGCAATAGCATATCCGTCGGAATCGCATAAAAACACGGAATAGCCCTCCGGCAAATTCCCCATCGTTATTTTGTTGCTTTTACATAACACAAGCCTGTCTAAACGAAGTTTTTCATATTCATCACGCTGTGGATTTTTTAAGAGGACACCTATTTTTTCAGCCGACAGATCAGCCGAGTCAAATAGCTCCCACCCCAATCCGCGATCAGCATAAAAAATCCATCGGTTGCCCTTTTTCTCTGCCCGCCATCGGCTATACTCCCGGGTTGTCGTATCCTTACTCTCCAGGAATTCCAGCCGATGGTAGCCATCCTGCCAGATGACAATCCCCCCCTCGTCACCATATGCAATAGGAACATAGTCAGCAGTAACTTCTAACAGCAGGGTAGGCTCATCCTTTGGTGCATCAAACAAAAGCATGGTTTCCGGTTCTGTGTGGGACATGATTAACTGCTGCAAGCCTGTATCCAGGGTACAAGCCGTTGTCGGAGATAATTGGTAGCGGGAATGGATTTCTCCACTTAGGAACGCATCATCAAAAATCAATCCACTCCATTTCTTGTAAATCCCCATGAGATTTCTATCACCTACCTTGTCTTCTTCCAGTTCCAGATGTTCCAAGAAGCGATCTTGCCCATAATCATCCATATTTTTCGTTTAGGCATGCCCGGTAACGATTGATTCGTAGCTTCGGATGGAGTCTCAATCACCGTCTTCAGGGTTTTATGCCGCTTGGCTGACTCTGGAGCTTCGATACGAACAGTAGCTGTTTTTTTCAAACGTGTACCCTCTTCTGCATCTGTAATCTGTGTTTTTATTACCTTTTTCTTTCTGCTAGCTTGTTGGTGTTCATCCTCAATATTTGTAGACATGACCTTCTTCTTGCGAGTTCCTTCAGATATAGCATGCAGGTCGGTTTCTTCTATTTTTAAAATAGACTCTGCATCGGTATGAGCAGGCATCACCGCCTCCAACGTTTTTTCGTTGGCTTGGCCTTGTACCAACTCCTGCATATCCACCATTCTGCTGATATCTCCTGGCGTAGCTATTTCAAAATCGTCTCGGATACTCGTGTAGGTCTGCTTTTCACCACTGGAGCCTTCCCCGTGAACCCATATGGCTTCAAGTACATTTTCAACGTTGTTACCTTGTCCATGCATCTGCTCGATCACAGCCTCATTCGTTCTCATGATACTGTTTGCCTGATCGATCTCATCTGTAATCGTCTCGCGAACGGATTCCATAGAGGCTGCTCGCTCTCCGTCAACGAGAACAGCATCGGAGACCTGATTATGCTCCTGATTGTCAGCACAAATGCCGCTATGGATAACGCCCGCTTGAATATCCGGATAGACCAAAGCGCGCTCCAACGAAGTCACGTCAGCTTCCTTCATCTGTTCTAAAAGCTCGCCAGCTTTAACCTCATGCCGATCGGCTTCCACGCTCACAATGCTTATACGTTCCGATGGAACCAACGTAACTTTCTCTGCTTCCATGCTTTCTACGCTTATTCGCTCTGACGGAACCAGTGCAACTTTCTCCGCTTCCAAGCTTTCTACGCTTATCCGTTCCGACGGAACCAACGCGACTTTCTCCGCTTCCATTTCGCCAATATACTGTACGCTTTCCAGTGGCCCTGACTCCGTTGCATCAAAGTTTCCACTGCTCATGGCTGCACTCTCCAAATGACTGTATTCACCATCCGTAAACGATTGGAGAACGCCCTGTTCCATGGAATCCGTAACACCTGTAGTGCTGGAGAAGGTCCTGCCTGTTTGCGTGCCCTGTATCATGACATTCGCACAATCCGAGCTAATAAGTGCTTTACCCAACGCTTGGATTTCAGCTTCGGTAGACATGCGTCTTTCTGTATGTTCCATCGCATGATACGCACCTTCTTTGGAAGAATAGGAGTTACCGGATTCGGAATTTGTAAGCTGTCCCTCTTCAGCGGAAGACTTACTTCCTTGTTCAGCGTTTGTTTGTAACGTTCCTTCGGTATGCTCAATATTGGCTTGATCCGAACGAATCTGGATAGCTTCCAGCGAACCACCACCCAATGATGTTTCCAAATGATGAATGACGCTATCTGTAATTAGATTAACCGAAGCCTGAGTTGTCCCTTCCTTCACAGCCTCTGCCACAATATTTTCAATGCCTGCTTCAATCATTTCCATCGCTTGCTCACCGTACATAATTCGGAGCATTCGAGCCATCTTGCTGATTTCAGGGAATTCCGCAATCATTTCTCTCAGAACATGAGCTGCAAGTAACTCTCCATGCTGCCCATCCAACTCCAAGCCACTAAAACGGGCAGAACCAAGATCGTCCAACTCTCCTTCTTCACTGACATATATCCGCTCTCCACGCTGAGAGTCGTCTAACGTTGCGTGATGTTCAGATAATGCTGAACCTAATTGTTCATTGTCGGCATCTGTGGAGGCATGAATATAAGCTGTACTGCTCTGCTCCACTGGCAGAACTTTAGAGTCGTCGTATGGAGAAGCTGCTCTATACTGATCTAGACTGGTAGAATAGACTTGTTCATTATTGTAGCTAGCCACGCTCGCAGGCTCGTTCAAACTGTCTCGGCCTGAGTATGTGAGACCGCTTGTAACCGTTTCTGTCTGCACACCTATCGTGCCATTAGATGATTCCATGTTTCCTGTCATCGAATGCCCTTGAACCCCCTCCAGTGAGCCGCCGTTCAAAGTCTCCTGCATTCGATGAATTACACTTTCAATCGAGCTTGGTGTGGCTGGTACGTCAACTTGATGCAAGCCCTCTGGCAGGCTACTTTCCATTCCCGCTTCAACCCATCCCATCGCTTGTTCGCCATATACAGAGCGGATCTCTTTAGCCAGCATGCCTTGAGACTCCGTAGCCTCTTGAAGATATATAAGATTACCTGTGGCAGACTCTTGAATCATCATGGACTTGTCTTGGTTCAGCTCCGTTGCGCTCATTCGTTCATGTCCAGTATCGGTGCCAGAACGCATCGATGCAGCAGTGCTATGATCGTCGGTGGAATCCTTAAATTGGCGCTGATTGACAGACACCTGCCAATCTATGATGACATCCTTGCTTTTGTCGGACTTCGCCATACGAGCTTCCATGGGAGCATTATCATCCTTGGCTCTAGCCTCTGTCTCTATCAAATCATCGGGAATAGTCCCGACTACCTGTTCAAGCTTCCCGGCTTTTGTTAAATCGTTGATTTCGTCCGAATCCAAAATCTGTTCCTTCACACTGGACTCTGATGTCTCAATCAGGGCATCCCGAATATCGGTTCGATAGCGCAACGCCTCACTTGCTGGCTGGAAGAGAGTTTCCATCGCAAGGCTTTCTGCCGCGTTTTGCTGTTCTACCACTACTTCTCGATCCTGAAATATCTGGTGAATAACCGTCTGTTGTTCAACGTTGTCTCCCTGCTTCACCGTTTCTCCGTGAATTGCAGATTCTGAAGAAGGCGATCGTTTACCCTGACGCTGCTCAGATCCAGAGCCTGCATCAAGAAGTCCCTCATAGATGAAGAAATCCCTCCCGGATTCATATGCATCACTTGAAGCCTCTACCTGCTGCCTCATTTCAGAAACAGCGTCTTCTTCCTGCACCGCATTAAAAATAGAATCAGCCTGAATGGACTCCTGCCTATATCCCTGCTGTACAGAATCTGCATGTTCCATGGAATGGATCTTGCTACCCATTTTCCAACGCGCATCTGACGCTGTGGAACGTGAAGGCTGCTGCGCATTCTGTCTGATTTCTCCTCTAAAATGCCTGTGAATATCGGATAGGTAAGATACAATGGTCGAGTGAACGGCTTCCACGGTTTGACCCTCGAATTCACCAGCAATCGCTGCCTCTCTCCAATCGCTCCCGAATAAACTTGTAGCGGAATAGGGAGCTTTGGATGCATTCTTTAACGTATCCTGCCTCAGCGTTCGGTACGTACTATTCACAGGAGCAGACAGATGGTAACGCGTATCCCGCTGTGTATCCAAGATCATGTCTGTACCAAATGACAGTTCATAGCCCTTTTTAGAAAAAAGGGCGGTGATACTGATCAGGTAAGATTTTTTACCGTCCAGCATGTCACCGCCGACCTCCTTTAACCCTGTAGGTTAACTGTTCTTAACAAGCGTTTCCTTCAGAATACCCAAGCCGATCGGAGCGAATGGACTGATGGTAGCCAGCGTGAACGGACTCACAGGTGTATCCGCCAAGGTATAACGGTAAATCTGTTTGTACTCATAGGTGGCCAGAACCTCTTCATCCGCCTTCGGTGCTTTACCGTCCAGGAACATGATTTGCTTGGTTTCCAGATCCAATGTGTAATCCGTGCCAAATTTGGCCTCGACACAATTGACTTTGATCACCAGATTGAAGGGTGTACCATCATCTTTTAATGAAGGCTGATGAGATAAATGGAACACCTTATTTTTCCCATTACCTGTGCCCAGAATTTCATGATCTGTCGTTTCTACGACCTCCAGCTCGTCGAGCTGAGAGATATTTTTCGGATGAACAGCGTAGCATTCATCCAGCTTACCGACAAAACCGTCATTGGGATGAACCACATACATAGGAGAAATATGGTATTTTCCGCTGTAGACCGAAGGATTGAAACGGGACTCACCCGCATCCACCTGTTTATCATGTGTAATGAAGGCGAGATAATGCTGCTGATAATACGTTCCGCCAATAGACTGTTGAAGCTGTACGGAGCTGTTACCATTCGAGGTATTCAGTCCATAGTCTACGTAGGTGGCACCCAGCTTCATATCCTTTTTCCATTTCACTTCGTCCTTTTCCCGGCATCCGGAGATCAGAACGTGATTTTTTCTTGGCGATTTGCCAAGCGTGGTCATTTTGCCAATGTAAAGTGGTGCAAAGTATGTGTTCTCTGGACCCGAGGTAGGGTCAGGACGCAGAAACATGACAATACGGTCTTTGTTGAAGTTTCCCCAATAATATATGCTGGAATCGCGCTGCCAGCCCCGAGTATAGTTATCCAGTGAAGTAAAGGACAAAGCTGTTGGCAACGAAGGATAGATATAGTATATGCAGGAGTATACAGCGTCCATTAAGCTTGTTCCGGAATCCGGGTCAAAATTCCGGGTAGTTACATCCCCGAAATTAATCATTTCTGTTCCTGTACCCGCCAATACCCTGATATAAGAAGCGTGAAGCTCACTGCCGGCATCCGGCGCCTTAACCGTGGTTGGGATTTTAATCGTATTGGTATCGTAGTCAACCGTAAAATCGGTAGGAGAAACCTCTACCTGATTAATATATAACCGGACGCTTCCTGCCTTGATGGTCGTGTCAGCAGGTATTTTAAATTCTCGACGAGTTCCATCTCCGTCAGGAAGAAGGGATTCAGGATCGCCTACCCTTACTCCGTTATTTACAGCTTCTACGATCTTTTCCGAACGTACATCATCGAAGGTAAAGAAAAATAAACGTTTGGGCAGACTTGGAGCATTAGCAGCAGGTGCATAGGATACGGTAAATTGATCGCTTGCCAGTGCAGCTTTATTCAGCTTAAGCACGCCACTGTAAGGCTCAAAGGTATATTCTGTCTTCTGAACGAATACGCCATTCTTATACAGCATCTCCGAGTCCGCCTCTACAGGCCGTACGACAACCTGCAATTGCGTGTCACTACCTTGTACCCGTTGTGCTTCTCCAAGCATGGAGTTTTGTGAGATAAAGTCCATCTCCCCGGGCTGTTTGACCGTTCCACCGTAACCAAAAGCCATGCCGAAATTACGTATCTGACCGTCACTGCCCATGGACCTGAACAATCGGACGTCAGCGAATTTGGTCGCCGTATTTCTAGGGTTCCCGGTTACGGCCCGGTATTTAATAAACGTGTTCCAGCCATGAGCATTGAATTGTTTCTCTAATTCCTGCGGAAACAGTTGAAAAGTAGCATCTCCATCAAACCACGACACAATCAATCACCTCTACGATTAGATTTTCCAAGCTACACTACAGGGTAGTTGGTTTTATTTCATTTCCTTCACCATCTACGGTGTTCACATACAAGCCAATGCCCGCGGATCTGAATTGAGTACCGGGTTTTTTGGTCAGTGGGGAAATCCCCTCGATCAAGAAGTAACGGTATACATCAAATTCATCAGGACAGTTGGCCCGCTTGACTCTTAATTTGTTGGCATTAAACGAAAAGGCAGCCAAAGAGATCGTATCTTTTAATGTACCGCGCACACCCTCCTCGGGGTGAATAACGTATACCTTGGAGGTATGCACCTTCCCACTGTAACGAGAAGGATTGAAAGTGTATTTGTACAAAGGATTTTCAGCATGATTCCAGGCGCGCGGGTAATCTTTCTTACCGTCAACAGAGGTTCTGGCTGGCGGCATGAGATTGGGTGGCGAATTCCAGGAAAGATAATGGGCTTGATATCTAGCACCCAGCTTGGCGCGATTTACCATAATATTATCCAAACCATTAGCCGGAAAGTTAGGATATGATTTTAATAAAGGCATAATATGGGGTTGTCTGCTGGTAGTATCGTCAAAGTCATACGTAGCGACTCCATTCACCGTATCCCTGATCGGAACCGTTCCTGCAAATAAAGCATAAACGTTATCACCTTCCTCGACGGGGTCCAGCTTGCCAAAATAGAGTGGAATGATCGGAACCAGATTGTTTTCTGGAGCAGGTACATTATCACACTGAATGGTGAAAAAGAAATTCGTGTCCGAAAGAGTTCCCTTCACGGAAATTTCAGAATCACTCCACCAGTTTGTGTTTTGGACAGGATAATTAAAAGAGTTGTTGTAATAAGACTCCATCAGCTTGTAGCGCAGACCTGCTTGCATAATCGGAGACTGCATACGCGCACCTTCTGCTTTGGTAACTGTAAACATAGGACCGCTAGCCGATGTTTTCCAGGCAGATTCCTCTACCTCGATATCTAACGCTGCTCGAAGCTGTCCAGCTTCAGAATTATCGTTCCAGGCCAGTACAACATCCGAACCGTCTGGCTTCAATCCTTTCAAATCCTCCAGCATGTACACGTATAAAGTATGGGACAGTCGGTATTTGCGGAATTCATTTGTTGCCCACTCCCCAAATTGCTTGTAGGAATCTTTATCCGGACGCTTCACATAATCAACCAGTCGAGGGTACCATGTTCCGGCGATGGCGATACCAAAGCATTGATTATCCTTATTGGCATATATAAAATGCTCGGCAACCGTAATCCGGAAATTTGTATAATTCCTCACTACATCTGAGGGATGAGTAATATTGGCGTCGAAAATGACCCTTTTATAATTGGCTGTGACTTTCCAGCCTGCGGTAGCCAGCAACTCTCCCAAACGGGGTTGCAGGTCCGCTTCCGTTACTTTTGGAGTAAATGCTGCTGCTGTCGTATCAATGAATGACATTTGTTTCTCCCCTTTCTTTGAACTACGATTGTGTTCTTTACTACTTAACTACGTCAATGTCCGCTGTCGCCGTTCCTGTCTGTCCCAGCTCATTCGTTAAGGTAAAGGTTACGGTATACTTCCCCTCTTTCTGAAAAGTAAAGCGGGCGTTATTCACCGTATGGCCTTCTGGATTCGCACCACCTGATGCAAACCAGTTGGAGATCAATACCGGAGAAT
Organism: Paenibacillus sp. NRS-1782; assembly: GCF_050467685.1. Classification (NCBI taxonomy): domain Bacteria; kingdom Bacillati; phylum Bacillota; class Bacilli; order Caryophanales; family Paenibacillaceae; genus Paenibacillus; species Paenibacillus sp. NRS-1782. The sequence goes on along the minus strand of NZ_JBITPH010000020.1, from coordinate 51,636 downwards.
GCTTGTTATAGGAAGACATCAATTCCACTCCCTCCCCAGCATGGACCGAAATATGGGACGGAGTCAGGGATACAACGAACGGAGGCGGCGAAATAGGTAACCGTTTTGCTGGCCTTCGAAGATTCCCCGCCTTCAGAATACCGATACCCGCTGGTCGATAAGGTGTCGCTGCCCGCTTGGTCAATGGTGATATGCCCTCTGTCAGATAATAAGAATACGTCTGATGCTTAGGAACCTCTCCATCGGTGCAGTGTTCATCAACGGCCTCCAGCTCATCCCCGTTCATTATAGTTAGGGGCGACAGTAAAATAACATTTCGTAGTGTTCCGTGCGTACCATCTTCCGGATGTATTAATATAGCTCTCGAAGAATGTACCTGCTCCGTGTAGCGGGATGGATTAAACTGATACTGATAGGCACTGCTCATATCGCTGTTGTTCCAGGCTCGGACGTGCTTGGCTCCAGTCGTGTCCTCCCGCAAGGGAGGCATCCTGTTTGACGGAACAGTCCAGGCAAAATAGTACGATTGATAACGCGCACCATACTTTGTTCTCTTGACCATGACAGAATCAATACCGTTACTCGGATGAACAGGATATTCTTTTAACATCGGCATAAGCGTATCCTGATAACGTTTTGGATCTGCATCATCATAGTCAAACCGGGCCGATTGACTGAGCGCACTCTCTAAACTTAAGCCGTCTTTTGCAAATGCAGTCCCTGCGAATAGAGCGGCTGTAGCCCCCGCGTTTTCTGTATAGATTTGAAGCTCCACCCAGGCTCTTGCGGAAACAGGACTAAAGCCATCAACTCCGGAAGAAGAGAACACTTCCAAGTCAAATGAATTTTTACCATCAACCCCGTAAACAGAGAACTCTCCAAGATACTCTGCCTGATCTCTGGAATGAACGGGTTCACGGGCTTCCGTCGTTCGTAGCTTTACAAGCTCGTGACCTGCAATACGTAGAGAGATATAGTTTGATTCCGCAGCCACATCTCCCGATAACCACACCTTCATCGTCGATCTGGTATGAACCATAGGACTATCGGAGAAAAAGGTTGCTTTGCGAGATTCTTCACCGCCATTCAGTTCAAAAACGCAACTCTCGTTCATTATCGAATGGATATTGCCCTTGACATCAAAATCGCCCATATAGATCGGGATCGAAGGTACTGCATTACGTTCCCAGGCAGGTGCTGTATCTGCCAGCAAAACCAACATGACAGTCTTTGCATCCACGTAGCCTCTAAGCTGCACCTTGCTGTCCTGCCACCAGTTCGTGAATTTCACATTCATGGAGGCTACCTGTTCATAGCGATCCATTTGCGGAATCCGCGTCCGCGAAGCAACGTAAGGAGATTGGTAGAATTGAGGGAATTGATGCGTAATCATAAATTGAAGCGCTTGGGTCTCATCGTGCAGCCCCCACATCGAAGATTGAATCTCTACATCCAAAGCGAGCCTTTTAAAATCAGCAGATTTATCCCAGCCTACAATCATTCTGCTCGTATTCACGAACTTTTCCAATTGATAAAAATACATCGTATGACGCTCAAACAGATTGTCCTCTTCGATCTTCTGAACAGCCCAAGAGAATATCCCGTCAGATTGTGGCTCCAACTGCGTTCCCCAACCGGCATGGTTTCTGTAAACAGCAAACGGGATTTTTGAGCCTGTATTGTGCAGCTTTTCCTTCACACTGCCCAGCATAGCCATGCCAAAAAGATGCCCTGATACATTTCGCAAAATGTAGTGCTTGGCTACGACAAATTCAAATTCCTCCGAGCCATTCAGATCACTGTAATAAACAGCCGCCTCTCCTGAAACCCCTGACGCGAAGCTAATACGTTGTCCGCCATCCTTCTTCTCTTCTGCCAAATAATAGGAAGACGGCATAAGCTCGCCATCCAAATACACATAGTAGTCACCCTTATGCGCAAGCTTGGGAATATCTACATAGGAGTTGACGAGTGGAAGAGAGAATCGCTGAATCGTGGGTTTGACCAGTCGGCTCGAATACACGACCTTATGAAATTCATCCACAATATCCCATCCGTTTTGAGAGCACAGGGTAACGATTTGGCTCAATAGCTGATCTTCGTTAACGAGCATTTCCAACCAAGGACTATCCTCTGGCATTATGTTTCACCTCCTTTCTATTGGAGCATTTGATAATTCACCCATATATCCTTGTTCCTGCCGCCTTCATTAAAAAACTCAAAACGAAATTCCGTCCCTGTCGGACAAGGAATAACGGCTGTAAAATACATCCCCTCAGGTAGATCCTTCGTGAAGATACGTTGGCATACCAGCTTATCCCCTACATACAGATTCCAATAATCGCTGGACTCATAAAAGGATGCTCCCACAGCTACCGCAAGCAGCTCGCAATCATGGCTGACTTGCATTGTGCTTTCTACCTTGCCAATTCCTCGGGATTCAATCCGATTGCCCACAATGTACGGTTGGGTCTTCGTTGGCATAAAAGGCGGGTCCAAACGTCCTCCTACCATATAGCTTGCAAAATTAGCACCACTGGACAACGACTACACCGCCCTTACATAATCAAGAGTCAGATTTTTGAACAAACCATGTTCCCGAATAATGCTTCCCCGTATAGCGTTTAACGATGGAATATCAGCCTCTTCTTCCATTTCTGCATTCAGGGTTGTGGAGGCTTCAAATTCAATGAAAAATCCGGTCACCTGCAACAGATCGTCCCGGTACAGCGTTAGCCGTTCCAGCAAGCCGTTATCATAGGTGTATAGCACTGACGTTACCAATGCAGGATATTGAAGCATTTCACGGGCCACGTCGATGGTCATGACATTGGGCTCCTCCGGAGCCTTTTTTTCCAACAAGTCGTCCGTCTGACCCGCATGTACCCTTTCCTTGCGTACTTCACGTCGGATCAGATCAATAATCGGGAATACCTCGTTGGAGTTCGTAAAATTCTGGTTTTCCAAAGCTCACACCTCACCTTCTCCTTCAATATAAGAAAAAAGAAATGACAATTAACGCAGGCTGCGTAATGCCATTTCCTTTTATTATGTTATGGATCATACCCCCAAAATCAGGATGTTGCAGGCAGAGCGGACCAGGTTAGCTCCAGATAGTTGACCATACCGCATTCATTACCCACCAGCCTGTTGCCCTTAATCAGATAATATCCTGCATTAGAGGTATGGTTGTCATACACATAACACCCATCCAAAAGCTCTATGAGGGGGTTACCGCGAATAACAATATTTTTGGTGCGGGCTTGTCTTTTCATATCAAAAAATACTTTATTCGCTATCTGCTGCTTGAGATCACGCATGGATGCACCATCCTGCTCTTCAATCCACGGTAGCTGTAATCCGGCGGTTCTCATATTCCCTTTGGTGGCGACAATCAGGCTTTTATCCAGAAAATGCTCCGTTAACCCCTCAGAACCAGAAATCATCAGATGGTTGCGAACACGCGAGTAGTCGGTAGAAGACGTCATTTCAAGCAAATGATCCTCTGTAAATTCCCACTTGGAACGCGCTATCTGATCCCAATCCGGAGTATCCAGAAAATTCATTCGTTTCAATCTAAACGTTCCGTAACGATCGCATCTGACATCATAGGGCAAATCCTGTATGAGCGATTGTATAGCATCTGATGCCCTTGTTCCCGCCTTGAAGGAAACCGTTGCTACGAAAGGATTTTCCCAGCCTTCTGCTGTTTTCATACGATCTTGATCTTGGGGAATCGTCTGAAGCTCTCCTGACTTGGGATCAAATCTCATGTAGGAGTGCTTGCCCTTCTGCACATCAGCATATACCGTTTCGTCTATATCCCAATTGGGATATTGGCAATCTTCACCGTGCACACGCCATGAATCAAGGCCGGCTGCGACCACCATATCCTTTACAATACTGGATTTCATCCAGGCAAAGGCGCCGCCGTCCCCGGCATACGCTTCCTCTGGAGGGTAAATCATATCCTTATAAAATATAAATTCCTCCAGCATGTCATAACGGTCTGCACAGTGAAACGTAAGCGTTCTTCTTTCGGCATTTTCCTCAATTTCACCCTTGATCATGCCTGTAAATACACGTACCAGCTCATCGCCGTAGCCTGCATAAATACGGATGGGGGTCCCTTCACTAATCAGATGTCGTCGCTCCCCCTCCTCCCAATAGGTAAACTCGTTAGGTGGCTGCTTCCTCCCATCCGAAAATGCAGCGTACCGTTCCAAGGATGGGGAGTAGATCCCTTTGGCATTATTTAAAGTTACGGTGGCTGACGTCGAGGACATATCCATGTGAGAATGAACCTCCCAGTTCATCACATCCCGTTCCAGTGAAGCGGTATCCTCATACTGAAACCCTCCGACGTCATACCATTTCTCCTTATACGTATCTGCGATACGGGTGGCAAACTGCTCAATAGAGTAATCATGAAAGGCATATTTTACCTCTGCAATATACAGACCACCGCTGAATACGGAAAATCGAAGTCTGTTCGTCGTATCATCCTCGGATACGCCGCGTACCCGGGTATTTTCCCATTGTTCGTTTCCCCCCGGCAGTATGCTTTTTATATATACATCCATATCCGTTTCGTTATGGCAGGTTACTACATAATCGGTGTACTCGCTCATATGGTTATGGCTATAGGAGCTGACATTCGTAGAAACCCCTTGATCTGTAACCTTGACCACAAAGGCTTTGGAGCCATTGGACATTATTATTTTCCCTTGTGTTCCCTGATCGGCCTTAATTCGGAACTGCATCGTAAATGGAAATTTGTTTATCTTCCCTGTCCGTTCAATACCAGCCTCTTCCCGTGCTGTGGATATCTTCTGCTGATCCCCCAGATCCGTCACCACTACCTGCTGATCGGGAGTCCAATCATTTATTGTGCTCATCGGGTCTTCGAACGTCCAGACTGTTTTGGCTGAGACGGATTTCACATCAAATTCTCTGGCTTTCAGGAAAGTGATCCCGAAATTGCCTCTTGACGCCTTAGAAGGATTGGACATGGAAAATTCGATTTTGTGGTGCCCACCAGGCACCGGAATAGAGGGAGGATAAGCCAGTCCGTTTTTGGCATTTACCCCTTCAATGGTGGCAACTATATGGTCGTCCACCTTCACCTCTACTCTGTCCTGGATATCCATATCCGACACATAGGCCCAGCTTAAACAACCCGGCTTGAACCAGTCATGCACAAACATGAATTTCTTCACCTGACCTGCCCCGTCTGTTCGTTGAAAACCTAAAACATTACGGACCTGATTAGGCGTTTCATTGGTGAAAAATTGTGTAGCACCCACGATATCCACGTATTTCAAAGGGTCCAGACTTGTTTTTTGGGCCGTAAAATCCTTGCTATACGATACCTTCTCCGTGGTCCGGTCGATCTGGTAGGATGGAATGGATTGATCTACTTCTGAATTTGCGCTGCGAGTTCTTCCGTCCCCCCACTGCTTGATTTTCACAATGACAGGTTTTCGTCCAAACTGGAGGCATTGCTCCGCATTTTCCATTAAAATTTCAATACGCTTGCCCTTCGTGGAGCCAGCCGTATCATCAGCCACATATTCGCCCCAATTGTTCCCGTCTACCAACAGCTCAACCTTACTTCCCAACGGAATGACAGAGGGATCGACAGCGATAATTTTGTAATCCTTCCACTGCCGTACATCTGTTCCGCCTCTTGTAATGCCTTCAGAGTTTGCAGCATTTACATAATAAGCCCACGCTTCCATACTATATTCCGTGTAGGATTCGACGGCGCTAGCTGCCAACGATGGAGTGACTGTGCTTTTATTCTGAACAGCTGCATCCAGCAATCGAATGGGCAATTGTATGGATTTTTCCCCGCGCAGGAAAGCTTCGGGGTTCAAATCCTCGCCATCCTTGCGAACCTCAAAATGAAGATGTGCTCCATCTCCATCCCCATCCCCACTACTACGCTTGTGACCCGAGTTCCATCCTATAGCAATCGGATCTCCAGCCTTCACATGATCTCCAACCTTGACCATCATCGCATTGGGTTTCAAATGAGCATACCGGGTCGTCCAGCCGTTGCCGTGATGAATATATACAGCGTGACCGTAGCCCTTTACAGCACCTGCCGCAGTAATTCTCCCATCCCATACGGCATGAATAGTATCCTCCTTGTCACAATCCAGGTCCACTCCCTTGTGAAGAGGGCGCTTGGGATTCACTGAACGGTGACGGCTGGTAATCCGTAAGCCCTGAATATGATTCGAATCGGTAACAAGCCCACGCATTTTCGAACTAGAAAGAATAGGCATGGACATGGGCAAATTGGAGAGGCGGGCTATCTCGCTAGCCTTTGTTGCTTCCTTTTCACTTGTTAGTTGTGTCACACCATCAATGGACAAAAAGTCTTTAACGACCGTATCTTTTACATATTGAACAACGTCTTGGTTTGGCCGCAAGCTGCGGACATAGGACATTTTGTCCAGCTCTACAATGACGCGTGGCTGATGACCCCGAGCCTGTCCGTGCTTATTCATGGATTCAAAAGTCATTTTTCATCACCTATCTGAATTTTTCTAGGGCCCATTCTATGAATCGGTTTAAAAATACGACAGCTTCCGCACGTGTAATACATTTTTCTGGCTCCAGCATATTGTTTTCATAGAGTGGAAATACATAGCTTTCGTCTAGAAACTGCTCACTCATTAAGTCCATAACAGCCTGCTCATACCATTGGCCTGAGAAAGAGCTTCGATCCTGCAAGGTTCTCGGTGGATACGTATTGCTCTCCAATCCACGGTCGGTATATCTGTTATAGATATCCACCCGCATCTGTTGAAGAAGAACAAGAAACTGTGCTCTTTTCATACGAACATTCGGAAAGAAACGGTCATGATAACGAGCATGTGCAGTGCTGACAACGACCGTCTCCTGTTTAAATTGCACACTCCCGGCTTCACGATAGTTATATCCGACAGTCGCGGGAAATCCGTTATAGTTGAAGGGGAGATACACAATTCCTTGATGAATCGCAAATCCATCCTGCCTGAAGCCGAATGCTTTCTTAATCACTTCCTTTGGATTTTCTTCCGATTGGATTTTCACAGACAACCGCTTGAGCTTGGTTCCCAGAACCGTGACCGTCTCCGGCTGATATTTCGTTGGGCTCTGATATTCAGCCGCCATGGACAAGGTCGCAGATGGCAGGATAATCGCACTTTCATCCTTCTCAACATAAGGCCTATGAACACACCCATCCTCCTGATAAGCGGGTCTGCCATAAGCAATACATACCACCTCAAGTCCGCCGGATAAAGGCTGGGGCATCGTTATTTTTCCGTTGTCCACTCTTTCAGGCTGTATCTGAGCTCCAGCGACGAAAACCGAAACTGGATTGTCAATATGCATCTGATAGCCGGGAATGGCAAATTCCTGCTGACCATCGAATGTGACAAAGCGCTTGACAATGCGTTCATGTCCTTGTTCAAAAGTGTCGTAGGGCATCCCCTCGATAAAGCTGTGCTCGTTGCGGGCATCCAGACCCAAACGTGCCATATCTAACATATCTCTATAAAACCAATCCAGTGGATCTACATCAATCCAGCGTTTCATCTCAATACCCCCTTAGAATCCGGTCCACATACCTGTAGGATCTCATCAAAAAGGTGATTCCCTCTGCCCGGGTACAACCCTCGTCCGGTCTGAAATAAGGACTGATTTCGCCTTCATCCGCAGGGATGGGCACCATACCACGCTGCTCCATTTCCTCAATATAGCTCGATGCCCAATGGCCCTTGAGGTCGATGAATTGACTTTTGCAGCGATATTCATCACCTTGCTTACGAATAAGTGACATTTGGACCTGGATGATATATTTAGTCTCCAGCTCCGCCGTTTGAATATCTGGTTTACCTGTCACAACGCCCAGATAGATCGTGCCTTTTTCATCATAGTATTTGTGCTCTGAGCCTATAAAAGATAGCCAGTCCGCGTATTCCTTTTTACTGTAGAATAGCAGCGTTAGGCTCGCTGTATAATGTGAGGTTCCACGGTTGACCAAGCCTGCTGAGTAGGAAAACGTTTCATGAACATGAGATTTCAGATGGGGAGCCGGTGGCTTGTATTCGCTGATTAGCTTGGCCTTAACCTCGACAAAACGAATTCCGTTATCGTAAAATAGTCGCTTTTTGTAGATCACATCTTCTGATTGATTGGGGCTTTGCTGAGTCAAATGTATACCTCCTGTCATTAAAAATGATGTTTACTCCGGTACAACGGAGTATGGATTAATATGATGTACTGCTACGATAAGCGGTGGTCGGATTCATAAGAAGCTGATCCCGTAAGCTTCCGGCTCTACCGTTTTTAAGACCTCTTCCCAGTCCGTGACCGATCGCTTCCAGTTGGGTCGGACTTACGTTATTCGTGACATTAGGCAATGTCACATGGACGATGACGTCACCGGAGTTGATCGTGTAGGAAGGGTGTATGTTTGCATGTGTCAGATATTCATTTCTGGTCAGCTCCGTCATGACTTCTGGCATATGAAATGCACGCTGATGACGGAGTACACTTTGCAAGTCCTGAGCTTGGTGCCTGCGCATACGGATATACTTCATAGAGCCTGTTCGTATATCTGCTGTTTCAGCGTTTAGCGTCTTTCTGCTTTGATCCCTCTGCACCTTGCTCATGTATTCATTCATGGGGAAAGCCAGCCCCTGCTTCTCTTCATTAGAAGAATGCCTTAGTGTCTGAATAAATGCCTGTAGCTCCACAAGCACATCAGTCTCTATATTGCCCATACATTCACCGCCTTTTATAAAATGAAACTCCCGCCCCTCCATACGGAGCAGAGCAGGAGTGCCTTTCATCCAAGCATATTAGCCAGAAATGCCATATCTTCTTCGTCCGCTATCTTATAGCTGCCCATATATGAGCCGTCTTCCCTGACTTCTTCACGGCCTGTATGGCGGGTATCCGAACGATCCATTTGGTCAGTCCCGTTCCATAGCCCACCGGCAGACATGGAGGATACTTTAATTGTAAATTCGATATGGTCATGACACTGCTCCAGATAGTAGCCCAACTGAGGGAGCGTAAGGTCCCAAACCTGATGCTTATCCAGGTGACAATAATGGGCCAGCTTAAAAAAAAGATTCGCCCAGTCAACTGGAGCTTGCCGGTCATACTCCAGCTCCTCATCCTCAGTGGCTACATGGACTTTTTTATTCCATTCAGTCCGATCATGGCATCAATAATTTGCTTGGCCGTTTCGAGGTCAACATACTCCTCCAGATGCTCAGGAGTCATCCAGCTATAATAAGGCTTGAAGCCCATCATCAGCACATCTATCAGCTCATGATAACGATCCGCACCTTCCGGGTCATCTGGAATCAGATTTGCAATAATAATGCCGGAATCAATAGCGTTCAGCTTTTTAATCAGCTTACGCGCATCCTTTAACCCAAGCGGAGGCAAATAATACGTTTTACCGTCACGGAGACGCACCTGTTCATCCTCTTCAAAGAAAGCTTTTTCTTTGATCTGTGCTTCCTCTTCTGTCAAAACCTTCTTTGTACTTTCTACCACCGCATCTGACTTGGAAGGCTCATTTTTAGATGGAACGGTGAACTCTCTTTCATTCATTTCGAAAACACATCCTTACGTATCAGTTGTTAGCAGATGTTGTTGCGATCTCATAACGCTTGATCGTGCCGAGCTTGTTATCAAAGCGCTCCGGGTCAATGACCGTCAAGGTTACACTATGCGTAGACGCCTGCTGGCGCTGAGCATCAATCGTGAAATTGGATTTCACACGACATTGATACAATTCCGTTTGGTATCCTTGCACAGAACCGTCCTTTTGCTCAAAACGGCCATCATGAACCAGGTGAACCGTCAACGGTAAATCCCTGCTCGAAATATCCAGAACATCCACCACTTCATTGCGTTTATAGTTTACATAAATGGCTACATCCTTCAACGCTGCATTGAAAATCAGCTTTCCCCCTTCAACAAGGTATTGCTCCTCGGTAGGGGTTCCGGTGAGCGAACGTTTGAGAAGCTTGTTTCCATTTAGCGTACGCACTGAAATTTCAGGCGTGGTATGCAGCGAGGTACCAAAGACAAGCTCTGCCTCACACTTCCCGTTTACTTCCTGAATAACGTGCTTCTCTTCCAGCTCCCATACAAATCCATCATCATCCTGCTGAATTCCACTCAAAGCAACAGGATAGACCATCACTACTTTTTTTCCGGCCAATGCTGTATCGAACACTGCCTTATTACCCATCACGGTAACTTCCGTAGTTACATCTGTGCCTGTAATTACATTCTCGTAAGCCTTCATAGCAGGACTTGTCGCTGCGGCTTCTGTGAGCAGCACCTGGTATGGGGATTCCCCTGGAACCGTCACGGTTTCCGTTGTCAGTCGGTAAGACGCTCCGCTAACACCTTCACGAAGCTTGGAACCGAGGACGAGACGGACCAGATTTAAGTCAAATTTGGCATCTTGAGCTGTAATATCAATGGTTTTTTTACGAAGCAATGCATCCAGGGGCACACTGGAATCACCACCCTCAATATCCTGCATATCCAGTTGGATGTCCAAAAGCATGTTGTTCAGTGTTCCAATCGTGATAAGTTCATCACTATTTGGAATTTTAGCCATAAACTTGCCTGCGCCTTTAATCAACATTTTTTTGTTTTTCGTCATTCCCATTCTTAAAAACCTCCAGTTTATTATTCCATTCTAATGTTTATGGCGATTTGAACCCGTGACAACTTGACCTTGGAGCAAACCACCTTCCTGACGATCTCAATATAAGTGAAGTATTGGATGTTTTAACTGTAGCGACGTACTTAATCTCTTCATCGTCCTCGTTTCTTCATACAGGGTCTACACCCCTCAATAGACGACCTCGGAATATGCTGCCGATTAGACTGTTCAACTTCATGAGAATAAACATTTTTACCGAATTGATTCATTGGTTTACCTGCAAGCTCACCGATACAATGCAGACATAGCAAGGGTTCTCCTGCCATTTTCTCTGCCATAAAAATTTCTCTGGCCCTTTGCGTCACATAACGAAATTCACACCGGATACATGGGGTAAACTGCATCTTTCCTGTAGCCTCCTTTATAGTACAAGGTTTGATTAGAAGAACCACCATACTTCAATATAAGCAACTGTAAGCTTCATTGAACGAGTACATTAGTTATACAAAAAAAGGAGGAGCAACCCCAAGCCAAATTACGGCTTGAGCGTTTGCCCCTCCTCTTCTGCAAAGCGGAAGTTGCGTGCGATGTACAATATCGGTGTACCCGCCGCGGTTAGTACAAATTTTAAGATATAGGTGGTGAATAGTAGCTCCAGCCATATTCCCCATTCATAGCCATAAAAGGCGATGCTGCAAAAAATGAGCGTATCCATAAACGAGCTAATCATCGTACTGCCATTGCCGCGAATCCAGAGCTGGTGACGTTCCGGGAAAAACTTGCGAATCCACGAGTATAGACGAACGTCGAGCAATTGGCTAACCGCATAGGCCGTCAGGCTGGCAAGCGCAAGTCTGGGTAATAGTCCGAATAATTGCTGCATCGGCGCCTGGGCAAAATCGGTTGCATTAGGCTGAAACACCAACGCCATCTGCATCGTTAGCGTCGTCATGATTAAGGTGAAAAAACCGAACCACACCGCTTTGCGTGCCTCTTTAGGCCCATATTTTTCATTCAGCAAATCGCTGGCCATGTACATAGAGACATACATTGTATTTCCCAATGTCGTCGTAATACCGAGTAAATCAATGGTTTTGGTTACTTGAATATTGGCAAGTACGGTAGCCACACCAATCCAGGCGTACAGCCCTTTTTTACCGAACAAACGATAACATAACAAAAAGAACATAAAATTGACGAGGACAAAGGCTGCCCCCCATAGCAAATTAAACATGAAATCCTCCTAGTTTTGATAGCGCGGGATGGTTGCGAACCGCGGTTCATCCGGAGTAAGCCGGAAAAACATTATTTTAATGTATCACAGATCAGGATTTGTGAACAGCTATAAATTACATTGCGATGAAACCAAACAAAGAGCCGGCCTGATGGCCGACTCTGAACATTGAGGTGCATCGTTGCGTGTGCTACATCTACCACAGAATGATAGGAGGCTGCTCCGCACACGATACGTTTTATCGTTTACTTAAGAGCTTACCGTTGCATCTAAATCCAGACCACGGTCGTTGAACACATCCTGATCATTCTCCTTGAGCACCTTGCCTGAAATAAGTCCTGCCGTAATGGAATCATTGACATTCAGCGCTGTGCGTCCCATATCAATCAATGGCTCAACCGAAATAAGCAAGCCCGCCAAGGCTACGGGCAAGTTCATGGTGGAAAGCACGATCAGGGAAGCGAAGGTGGCACCACCGCCTACACCTGCCACGCCGAAGGAACTAACCGTAACGACCAGAATGAGCGTGAGGATAAAATCCCAGCTCGTCGGATCTATGCCCATGGTTGGTGCAATCATGACCGCCAGCATAGCCGGATAAATACCTGCACAGCCGTTTTGTCCAATGGTCGCTCCCAAGGTGGCAGACAGATTCGCGATGCCGTCTGACACACCAAGCTTTTTCGTTTGCGTTTCAACATTTAGCGGAATCGTTGCCGCACTGGAACGGGATGTAAAGGCAAAAACCAGCGTAGGCAATACCTTTTTCACATACGTTACTGGGTTATAGCCGAACAGAGCCAGCAAAATAAGATGAATGACGAACATGACCAACAGAGCCACATAAGAAGCGAGTACAAACTTGATCAGCTTCAAGATTTCATCCGGATTCGTCGTGGCTACAACTTTAGTAATCAGCGCCAAAATACCGTAAGGCGTCAATCTCAGCACCAGCGTCACAATCCGCATCACTACAGCGTACACGGCGTCGATTATTTTACGGAAGGTTTGCGCCTGCTCTGGCTTTTTACGATCCAGTCCAAGCACAGCTACCCCGATAAAAGCCGAGAAAATCACTACTGCCAGCGTCGAAGTACGACGTGCTCCCGTCATATCCTCAAAAGGATTGGATGGAATAAATTCCAGCACCTGCTGTGGAATCGTCATATCCTGAACTGTTCCAAGACGTTCCTCCATCTTCAAGCCCTGAGCTTGTTCCTTTTCCCCACTTTGAATCTCAATCGCTTTAAGATCGAACGACAAGCTGGTCACAATACTGACCGAAGCGGCAATAGCCGTTGTAATTAGCAGTACTGCAATAATAGACACGCTTATTTTGCCAAGATTCTGTCTTCCCTTCAAATTCATAATAGCCGAAATGATCGACACCATGATGAGCGGAATAACTACCATTTGCAGCAAACGAACATAACCATTACCTGCCAGGTTGAACCAGTCAACCGATTTCGTAATGACCTCCGAGCCCGCCCCATAGGCGTATTGAAGAATAGCCCCGTAGATCAGCCCGAAGCCCAGTCCCGCAAACACCCTTTTTGTAAAAGAAATATGCTTCTTCTGCATCCAGACTAACACGCCGAGCAGCAAAAGCAGCACTACTACGTTCAAAATGATAAAGAAGGTATCCATATATTATTTCCTCCAAACTTGTTATATTTTATAAAGTGACCCTTCAATCCGTTGATTACTATACCACAATACCAACTATTTTTGTAGGTTTTGTTTAAATAAATATGTTGAAGCCAGTATAGCTTTGGGGGATTACATTGAAAACGCAAAAAGGCAAGTCTTCCTGTTTCGAAGACCTGCCTTTTGTTAATCCAACGATTGATGTTAGATTATACGTACAATCTTTTGTTGTCGTTAGATAATTACTGTATAAAATAGCTCCTGTTCCTTAACCACTTTATGCTCATTTCCAGCAGGCTCCAGTTCACTAAACTGAGCTACGTTCGTAACAATAACAGGTGTAATCGTTTCGTAACCAGCCTTGCGAATTTCCGCCAGGTCAAACTCCAGCAAGAGGTCGCCTACCTTTACTCGATCCCCTGCTTTCACATGAGAGGTAAAATGAAGGCCTTTCAGTTTAACTGTGTCCATCCCAACGTGTATGAGCATTTCAAGCCCGGAATCACTCACCAAGCCTACGGCATGTCCACTTTTGGAAATGGAGAATACGGTACCTTCAACTGGAGAAACAACTCGACCTTCAGATGGCTCAATAGCCCATCCTCTACCCATGATTTCCTGAGAAAAAGCAGGGTCATTGACTTCACTGAGCGGCTTAACTTCACCCATAATCGGGCTGTATACCGGGATTTTCTCACCTTTTGGCAGTGAGGCTACAGCAGATTGACCTACTTCCCCAGAAGAGGGATCTCCGCCAGCTACTGCTGATGCTTGTGGTACTTCTTCTTCCTTCACATCTTCAAAGCCCATGAAGTAAGTAACCACTGCAGCAGCCACAAATGCGATAATGAGACCAAGAACAGCATACAAGAAAGTCGGTCCAATAAACATCGCCAGACCAGGCAAACCAGCCAGTCCACCCATAACATACGCTTTTGTGCCAAACAAGCCCATGAAGCCCCCGCCGATGGCTCCCCCGATCAACGCTGCGATAAACGGTTTTTTAAACCGCATATTTACACCATACATTGCAGGTTCGGTTACACCCATAATAGCTGTCAAGCTCGTGGAGAAAGCCACTGTTTTGGTTTTGGAATTTTTTGATTTTAAAAATACACCGAGTGCAGCACCAGCCTGAGCCAGGTTAGCTGCTCCCATAATCGGAATCATGTAGTCATAGCCCAACGTTGCAATTGAGCCAAGCATGATAGGAATCAACGCATAGTGCATACCTGTCATGATGATCAAGGAGAAGGTACCACCAAGCACCAGACCTGCAAACGGACCTGTATTTTCAAACAGCCAAGAGATACCACCCGACAGTCCATTACCAATAATGGAGCCCAACGGTCCTACAGCGATCAACGTCAAAGGTACAATAGTTAATAGAGTCAGTGTCGGAACAACAATCAGCTTCAATGATGCATGCGTATATTTATCAATAAACTTTTCAACATAGGACGCCAGCCAGATGGCGATGACGATGGGAATAACAGTTGATGCGTAAGTGGCCGCCGTCACCGGAAGACCGATAAAGCTGACCTTCACATTGGATGCCAGCAATGCCGTAATCGTCGGATGCAAAATTGAACCACCTATCGCAGCCGCAATAAACATGTTACTTCCCAGTTTTCTAGCAGCACTCACAGCCAGAATAATCGGCAGGAAATAGAATGCACCGTCACCTATGGCCGCTAAAATCGTATAGGTTTGGCTCTTATCGGACATCCAGTGCATTGCCACTAATAGAGCAATGATCCCTTTGATCATACCTGCACCAGTGATCGCCGGCAAAATAGGTGTAAACATACCCGCTATAAAGTCAAACAGACTGCTGATCGGGTTTTGTTTTTTCTTGGATGCACTGCTTGCGGCTGTTTCACTTTGTGGCACCTTGGACATGTTGCTCACCAACGATTTATACACATTGGCTACATCATTACCGATAATAACCTGAAACTGGCCACCACTCTCCATAACTCCCATAACGCCATCCGTTTTTTGCAGTTGCTCCTTCTGAGCTTTCTTATCATCATGAAGATTGAAGCGTAGACGAGTCATGCAGTGAACTACCTGCTCAACATTCTCTTCACCACCGACCAGTGTAAGTATCTCTTTAGATAATTGATTTCGATCCATGAGGTGTTCCTCTTTTCTTTTAAGGTATAAAATGTGTAAATCGGCAATAAAAAAAACCTGAATACAGAAAGCAGACAGCTTTATAAAAAGCCAATCTTCTTTCAGCATTCAGGTTTTGCCTTCTGGTTTGGAAGTAGCAATCCTAAATCTCTGAACATCGAATAATATCATTGATTTTTAATGATACGCTCGATATGAATGGTGAGATATAGCATCTCATCCTGGGACAAGCTCCGACCATAGATTTTAGTCGTATAATCTCTTATTTTTTCAGCACAGGCATAGGCATTCTTGTATTGCACCTTAACCATATCATGAAGGGAATTATCTGCATTTTGTACAGGGGTCCCGTTCATTACCCGTTGAGCAAAAAATTTGAGATGTGTAATAAAGCGGTAGTAGCTTAACGACTCTTCATCCAGCTCCATTACAAAAAAGCGGCTTACAATGTTCATGATATCCTTGACGATGTTAGTCAGGGCTATCGTTTCGCGCATTTCACTGTTGAGCTGAGCATTCACCAGATGCAGGGCAATGAAGGCTCCTTCATCATCCGGAAGCGTAACTCCCAGCTTGTCCTGAATCATGTGCAGTGCTTTCGTCCCAATCGAAAATTCCTTGCGGTACATTCGTTTGATTTCCCAGAAAAGGGCGTTTTTTATATCCATCCCCAAACGATAACGCTCTATGGCAAAATGGATATGATCCGTCAGCGAAATATAGATGCTGTCATGCAATTCCACTCCAAGTATCGTTTTGGCATATTGAATGATCTCATCAGAAATTTCAACATATTCAATCGGAATATCAGACATCAGGGTCATCAGCTTGCGGGAAACCTCGGTGCTTTCAAGCTTAAAGATTTTCTCGATATGCCCTTCATCAATCTCGTCGCCTGCGCTTTTCTTAAAAGCAATGCCTCTTCCCATAATGACTAATTCTTTCTGCTGCTCATCAATGACCGTTACGACATTGTTATTCAGCACCTTTGCTATCTTCATTCCATCACCTTAGGCCGCTTGGAGTAATAAAAAAGGCAATACCAAAACTGACACTTAGTGCCTGCTTATGGTTTTGCCTGAATGATCAGTAACAATCCACGAATGTGCAGTTTTGAATAACTGCCATCATAATATCATATAAGAACTGAACTGACAAGTTTTTTTTGTAAACACTTTCATAAGGCCTCTAGGCGAGCGGCAATTCCCAATTACTGACGTTAATCAGAATAATGGTGCAGACGCGTGTCCGCTTTTAGAGTTAGAAAACACGATCCCCCCACGGGGGGAAATGACACGTCCTTCGATGGTTTATTCGAAGCCGCCTAGTTGTTGGCGCTCTTGTCCACTGCCAAATCCGAAGCAGTGCTGGTGCCAGATGCAGATGATCCTTTTAAAGGTTCCTCTTTTTCCTCCACAAAGCCCATGAAATACGTAATTACACCAGCCGTCACAAACGAGATGACCATACCCAAAACGGCATACACTAGCGTAGAGTCACTAAACAGCGGTAAAGTCATTAGTCCGAATAAGCTTACCAGAGCAGTGATCGCCGTTTCAAACAGGCACACAAATGCCCCACCAACGGCCCCGCCGATCAACGCAGCAAGAAACGGTTTTTTGAAACGTACATTCACACCATACATGGCCGGTTCAATGATTCCTAGCATGGCTAACAAACCTGTGGTTGCGGCCAGCGCCCTGACTTTGGAATTTTTGGATTTAATACATACGCCGAACGCCGCCCCGGCTTGAGCCATAACCGCCGCTACCATGACAGGAGCAATATAATCATAGCCCGTTGCAGCAACGGATTCCAGCATATCGTTCAATAGCATATATTGCATGCCCGAAAAATGAAGCAAAGGTAGTGTGCCTCCATACAGCAGACCCGCCAATACTTCCGAATTGAAGAAGAACAATGAAGAAAATTTTTCTGACAATGTATGAGCCAAGGTAGTCCACAGCGGACCGAAAACAAACAGCAATAAAGGCATGATAATCATGAGCGTCAACGTTGGGACAACCACCAGCTTTATGGCATAGCGATTAAATTTGCCCAATCCTTGCTCAATCTTCGCTGCAAGCCAAACGGCAATAAGAATCAGTATAAAAGAAGAAACATATTGCGGCTCCGCCACTGGTAAACTAGTCGAGCTGATCTCTTTAGCGGACTTCAGCATATCTGTAAGGCCGGGAAAAAATGAGCAGCCTCCGATGACCGCTGCAATGAATATATTGCTGCCAAGCTTTTTGGCTGCACTTACAGCTACCAAAATGGGTAAAAGATAAAATACTAATCCGCCAATGTACATTACAATTGTAAAAATTTTAAAATTAGAATGAAGATCCAGATACAACAAGACAGAAGCAATCACCTGAATGATTCCCGCCCCGATCAGTGCCGGCAGGATTGAAGTAAATACGCCCGAAATAAAATCAAACAGTCGACTTATCGGATTCCTTGCTGTGCCAGCTTTTCTATTGCCGGAAGCAAGCTCCTGTTTGTTTTCTCCTCCTGCCTGCGAACTCATTTCTTTGGAAAGTAAATCCTGATTCATCAAAACCTTTTCCCCTTTTTTATGTATATTGAAGGCCACATTCGTACTTAATATATAACTGCTTACAGGAAGTACATGGAAGTCGACATTCCTTATACTACTTTCATTCCTTCATTTTTACAATAGTTTTAAAAGAAGGAATGAGATATTCATTTTCATGCTCTGATGATTTTACATCAAGCTTACATCTAATAGCCTACGACCATAGTTACATTTTTTTGTTTGTTTTTGGGCAAATATGACTATTCAACCGCCTGTTAATTATGTAAAATAGGTCTAACCTACTTTTTAGTAATTCATGGATTGCTTTCCTTTCTTATTCTTGCCCCTTGAAAACAACTGAAATATACATAGAATCCGAACATTTTCAGTTTTTCTTCAAGCAGAGAAGGAAAATAAGTAGATCATAACGTGTTATCATGTGAGAGGAGATTTTTCATGCAGCGTTTTAATCGTTCCATTGGCGCAAAATTACGGATTATGATTTTATTGATTCTGCTCTTTGCGTCCCTTCTGTTCAGCATCAGTTTTTATGCAGTATCCATGAGTATCATTAATAACAGTGTCATGCCTCAGGTGGACCAAATGCTGGAGACCGGGGCCAAGAATGTTTACCAGGATCTTAATATTTCTTTGGCAGTTCAGGCACAGCAAGGAAATGGTTCAGATTCCGGGTCTGGTATGCAGATGGAATCTTATCTTCAGGATAAGGTCAACACGCTTAAGCTTGAATCGGCATATATCGCAGTGGTGAAAGACGATAAGGTCGAGGTGATCGCACGAAATGAAAAATCGGTATATAAGGTCAAGGATGTACTGGTTCCAGTAGAGGATATCCAAAAAGCAAAGCAAGGCGAGATGAATGTCAGTGACATTTACAGCGATTCATACGGAGTACACAAAACCGCCTTCTTTGCCATAGCGGGCAGTAATCTGGTCCTGGGTGTGAACGAGGATGTGGGTTTTGTGCAGGATAAATCCCAACAAATTTTATGGATTTGCATAGGTATTACAGTTGCAACACTCCTGCTGGGAGGAATTATTTCTACGCTTATCATACGCAAGGTTGTAGAGCCTATTGCCGAACTGGTTCGTCATAGTGAAAAAATTGCTCAAGGTGACCTGTCACAAGAACCGAAGGTTATCGGTAACAACGAAATTGCGCAGCTTGCCCGCAGCTTCCAAGCCATGTCCCACAATCTGAAAGAAATGATCGGTCATGTGCTTTCCACATCCGGTGCGGTTGTACAAGGCTCGGACGAGCTGCTTCGCCGGACTGAAATCATGAGTGTAAAAGTACAGGACTCTACCGTTGCCGCAGAAGAAGTGGCAAAGGGCAGTACCAGCATAGCTTCTGCTGCTGCTGAAAATGCACAGGCTATGGAGGAAATCGCTCAAGGTGTTCAACATATCGCCTCCTCTGCCAATGATGTATCCGATCAGATCAGCGAAGCAACCGAAGAAACAGTGAACGGTAATACACTCGCTCAAAATGCTGTTGCCCAAATGTCGCAGGTAGGACAGGCTGCCGATGAGTCGCTTCGATACATCCATAGTATGAATGAGCGCTCCGAGGCCATCGGAAGCATTGTTTCAGCTATTTTTGATATTACGAAGCAGATCCAAATGTTGTCCCTGAATGCCTCCATTGAGGCTGCCCGTGCGGGTGAGCATGGACGCGGCTTCGCCGTTGTAGCCGGAGAAGTTCGCAAGCTGGCCGAGCAGTCGAAAGAAGCGACACAGCAAATTTCCGATTACCTGGTAACCATTCAGGAAGTATCGCAGCAGTCCGTTGACTCTGTGACCCGGGTCAGCCGTGAAATCCATTCGGGAACGGAAATGGTGCAGCAAGCGAGTACAGCCTTTAATCAGCTAAGTCAGCTCATGCAGACGATCAACGCGACGATCCAGACGGTATCCGCAGCAACAGAGCAGGTATCCGCCGGCTCGGAGGAAGTATCGGCTTCCGTGGAAGAGACAGCTCTCATCGCTGCCAATGCCCAGCTTATGATTCAGGAAATCGGTTTAAATTCCGATGAGCAACTGAATGAAATGGAAGGCTACAGCGAGGTCGTACGCCAATTAAGCAAGCAAGCGACCGAACTGCAAACAGCTGTACAAAAATTCAAAATCAAGTAAGCTGAACTACAATGAAAGAGGTATCTCGCGGCCACGAACACGGCTGTGAAGATACCTCCTTATTTTTTAAAGCGTGATGTTATACGATCATCTATGAAGGTTAAGAGTCCATACCTATAATGCGGTAAATTCGGTCCATGTCCAAATGAGCCCGCACCACCTCTGCCACACGGTCAAACTCACGTTCCTTGGCTTCACGTACGGTAAAGGTGCTATCCAGCCCTGCCAAGCCCTTGGCTTGTCTCAATCCATCCAGCCAGGAACGGCGAAAACGATCATTATCAAACACCCCATGCAAATAGGTACCCCATACTTTACCATC
Source organism: Paenibacillus sp. NRS-1782 (assembly GCF_050467685.1). Classification (NCBI taxonomy): domain Bacteria; kingdom Bacillati; phylum Bacillota; class Bacilli; order Caryophanales; family Paenibacillaceae; genus Paenibacillus; species Paenibacillus sp. NRS-1782. The sequence continues at coordinate 30,896 of NZ_JBITPH010000020.1, read as the reverse complement.
CGCTGTTCCCCAACCTTCCTCAAAGGCTGTTCCCTCGCCGCGACGGATATGGAATAAGGTGTGCATTGGGTTCATTCCCTCGGTACCATCTTTAGGCGCGTGTGGTTCTGTAACACATTCCGTAACGCCCATATGTATTTCATAGCCTTCAATCATCGTCGCGGGAACAGAATCCGAATCAGGCGCAATTAGCAACAATGGGCAGTGACCAGACAAGGTTCCCTGTACGCGCACCGTTTGCTTTTCCTTTAAAAAGGTTGTGGATAGAGCCAGCCAACCTAACCCTTCTGCCTGCTGCGGCAACCCAGATTCGACCGCTTCGGGATCAAACAAGGCTGTGCCGAGCATCTGATAACCTCCACAAATGCCAACCAACTGCGTGCGTCCCGTATTCATAGCCTCCCGAATGTCCTGCTCCAGACCTCTTGTCCGCAATTCAAGCAGATCGCCAATCGTGTCCTTCGTCCCCGGTAATATAATAGCGTCAGGTACACCCAGTTCTCCGGCCTCCGTGACATAACGTACACTCACATCCGGCTCTGCGGCCAAAGCATCCGTGTCTGTAAAATTGGAAATACGCGGATAACGAATGACCGCGATGTCCAGCGCTTTATCCTTTGCAGACAGCTTGGGCTTCTTGTCCAGCACCACAGAATCCTCTGCCTCAATGCGGATATCCGGTAGATAGGGCAGCACGCCGAGTACAGGAATACCGGTTCGTTCCTCCAGCCAGTCTAGTCCCGGCTGAAGCAGGGACAGATCCCCTCTGAACTTGTTAATGACAAATCCACGGATACGCTGCACCTCATGTGGCTCCAGCAGCTCAATCGTTCCTACCAGAGAAGCGAAAACACCGCCCCGGTCGATATCCGAAATAAGCAGCACGGGAGCGTCCGCCCAGCCCGCAAGATTCATATTTACAATATCGCGGTCCTTTAAATTAATTTCTGCCGGACTGCCTGCCCCTTCCATAAGCACAATGTCATGGGTATCACGCAGCCGATTCAGCGCGTCCATGACCGTCTGTTTGGCTTGCGGCAAAAATTTCTTTCGATAATCGGAAGCACTCATATATGCATAAGGCACACCGTGAACAACAATTTGTGAATGCATATCCTTGACCGGTTTGATCAAAATCGGATTCATGTCGGTCGTCGCTTCAATACCGCAGGCTTCTGCCTGCACACCCTGAGCGCGTCCAATTTCTTTGCCGTCCTCGGTGACATAAGAATTTAGCGCCATATTTTGTGACTTGAACGGTGCGGGACGATAGCCATCCTGCGTGAATATACGGCACAGTGCAGTGGTCACCAAGCTTTTGCCCACATCCGATGCTGTGCCCTGGAGCATAAGCACCGCTGCGGGATTCGTGCGGGACGGTTCGAAATTTGACAATTGCCTCTTCCCCTTTTACCAATTCATTTAAAAATCTGCCTACAGTCCGTGCAAAATTACAATAAACAGCAATAAAACGGTCTCCAGCAATTCGTTCAAGGCTCCGTAAATATCCCCTGTCAGTCCTCCCAAACGGCGGTTAATACGGCTTGCTGTGAAGCTTCCAACTCCATTGGCCAGCAGCGGCAGCAGCAAAAAGCCTGTCCAAATGGCTAAGTCGCCCGGATGGAAAAAAACGGACTTCCCATACGCTGTAAAAGATGTATTGCCCATGCCGCCTGTTCCTGTGAACCATCCTGCAACGATACATTGCCCTACTGCGGCACACACCGTAATGAGTACAGCCCAGAACACAGCCAATCCGGCACGTCTGCTACTCATATCGGCAAAACGCGATGCCAGTCCATCATCATTACGAGCTTTCGGCCAGCGCTTCATCGCGCTTACCATAAACCAGCGGCTCCAAACCATAGGGAGCAGCAATAAACCGGACAGATCCCGTTCAGCCAGCACCGTATACAGCAAAGAAGCCTTGAGCATAAGCAATAACACACAAGCAATGACGCCCATCGCTCCTACACGGCTATCCTTCATAATCTCCAGCATCCGTTCACGGGAACGGTAGCTGAACAAAGCATCAGCCGCATCCATCCAGCCGTCCAGATGCAGCCCACCCGTGAGCCACACCCAAACGGCAAGAGTAAGAACTGCACATGGCAACGGTGGCAATATCAGAGAGGCAAGCGCTGCAAAGCACCATACGATGAGGCCAATGACCATCCCTACCAACGGATAATAGCTTGCACTACGTTTTAGCAGCTCTGGCGAAAAATCCAGCTCTGCCTTAACTGGAAGACGGGTCAAAAATTGAAAAGCCGCCGCAATCGCCTGACGTTCGCCACTCATAGCTTGTATTCCAACTGTTTTAATTCTACGGGAATGCCAGCCGTCACTAAAAATACCTCATCACAAAGGCGGGCGATCCGCTGATTCATCATCCCGCTTAAATCCCGATACAGCCGTCCAAGCGGATACTCGGGCACAATGCCATCACCGACCTCATTGGTCACGATGACGAGCGGTCCCGGATACTGCTCCACAGCTATCGCCAGCTCATCCATGGCGGCTCTGGATGCGGCTTCGCCGTCCTCGCCTGCGGCCAGCAGCACGTTCGACAGCCAGAGGGTCAGGCAGTCGACCAGCACCATCGGCGCGGACGATGGCTGCGATGCTTGACTGGCGTGCAAGTTGGCAGTGCCACTGCTGCGCTGCTGTTCCGCAGCGGCAGACCGCGCCGCAGAATGCAAAGCGCTGCGGCCTTCGCCTATTGTCGATGCATCAGGCTGCGCCACTGAGAACGCAGCAGATGCCCCCGACGCGGAGGCTTCGTCGGCAGGCTTGCCGCCTTGCGCAGCCAGCCGTGGCTCTACGCCGCTGCCCAGGCGCCGCAGCAGCTCCGGCAGCGCCTGCGCTTCCTCCAGCGTCTGCCAGTCGTACCCGGCAGACTCGCGCTGGAGCCGATGAAGGGCGATGCGCTCCTTCATCTCCACGTCGTAGGCTTGCGCCGTTGCAATGTAGCAGGCGCGCGGGGCGCGCGACATGCACAATCGCTCGGCAAAGCCGCTTTTACCGCTGCGTGCGCCGCCGGTCACGAGCACCTTCATCGCTGCGCGGCTCCCTGACCGTCCGATACGCCTGCATCGGCAAAGGTCGCCATTTCGCGCATAATGCGGCACGCCGCATCAATCAGGTGCAGGCTAAGCGCACCGCCCGTGCCCTCCCCGAGCCGCATGTCCAGATGAAGCATCGGCTCCAGCTTGAGCTCGCGGAGCACCGCCGCGTGCCCGCGCTCGTCCGAGGCGTGCGAAGCGAGCATGTACGCTGCGCTTGCAGGCGCAAGTGTACGCGCAGCGAGCGCAGCAGCGCCCGAGATAAAGCCGTCCAGCACGACTGGACAGCGATGAGCGGCTGCGCCGAGGATGACGCCTGCCAATGCAGCAATCTCCAAACCGCCGACCTTGGTCAGTACGTCAAGGGCGTCGTTTCCGTCAGGCTGATTCACGTCCAATGCGCGGCAGACGACCGCTATTTTACGGGTCAGCCCGGCCGAATCCACACCTGTGCCCCGGCCGACGATTATTTCTGGCTCCAGCCCGGTAAGGGCACACACGACCGCAGCGCTGGCCGTCGTATTTCCAATGCCCAGCTCTCCGGTTACGAACAGTCGTGTGCCGCCTTTGAATGCTTCCGCTACGGCTTCAGCTCCAGCCAAAACCGCTTGCTCCGCTTCCGTACGCAGCATCGCCGGCCCCTTGGCCATGTTCGAGGTCCCCATACGCACCTTGCGGTTCACCAGATCCGCATGAGCAACCTCTGCATTCACACCCACGTCTACCACCTTGACATCTGCGCCTGCATGACGTGCCAGCACGTTAATTGCCGCGCCGCCGGACAGCATGTTATACAGCATTTGCTGTGTAACCTCAGCCGGGAAGGCGCTGACCCCCTCTACACACACACCATGATCCGCAGCCATCACCATAACGGTTTTACGGTCAAACTCAGGCTTGTCCACCCCCGTAATGTCTGCCAGCTGTATAGCCAAACTTTCCAGCTTTCCAAGACTTCCCGGTGGCTTCGTTAATTGATCCAGATGCTGCGAAGCCTCCAAGGCTGTCGCCCCATCCGGCTGTGCGATGCTGTCTATTAACTGCTGTAATTTTTCGTTCATGCCTTCCACTCCCTGCTCCGTATACATATGTGTTTAGTGATCTCATCGTAAATTCTGTTGCTTCAGCACTTGACTCAATCAAGTCGTTCACCCTGACCAGATACATCCCTTGCACGTCTTCGCAGTAAAAGCTGCGGCACACCACTATCCGGGTGAGGCAGCATCACAGGCTCAACACCGTACACATGGCGAATTCGTTCCTCTGTTAGCAGCTCTGACGAAGCTCCTAACCCTTCAACCATCCCGTCCTTGAGCACAAGCAAATCATCACAAAACTGGGCAGTCAAATTGAGATCATGCAGAACAGATATAATCGTCACACCTGTTTCCCGCCGCCATTCCGCCAGCAGCTCCATAAATTCAAGCTGATAGCGTAAATCCAGATAGGTTGTAGGCTCATCCAGCAGCAAAATCTGTGGCTCCTGCACCATCACCTTCGCCAAAGCCACGCGCTGCCGCTGTCCCCCGCTCAAACGGTCTAACGACCTGTCCGACAAGTCGGTAAGATCCAGCCTCTCCAGCACACGATCCGTAATGATTCCCGGGTCCATCCCTTTTTCCTTACCCACCTTTTCTCTACCAAACCAGTCCTGATGGGGAAAGCGTCCCATTTCCACGACTTCCCTTACCGTGTAACCCACCGGGGGGAGCCCCTCCTGCTGGAGTACAGCTACAAGACGGGAAAGCTCTTTTCTGCCATAGCTGCTGACCCTTTTACCATATACAAGAACGTTGCCCGAAGTCGGGTGATCCACACCGGAAAGTAAATGCAGCAGCGTCGATTTTCCACTCCCGTTCGGGCCGATGATGCCCCACCAATCTCCTTCATCCACGCTCCAGCTTATATTTTTCAACGCATGGAATTCCCCAAAATCACGAGTCAGACTGGCAATCTCTAACGCTCGGACCCGCGTCTCCTGTGGTTCATTTGCATCTTTCACAGCAATCCCCCCCTGCGCAACTTCTTGTTCCGGTACAGGAGATATGCGAAGAACGGTGCGCCAACAAAGGCGGTCATGACACCAAGGGGAATTTCCGTCGGAGCCAGCAATGTACGCGCCGCAGTATCGGCCCAAGCCATAAAAATAGCCCCGCCCAATGCGGATAACGGAACAATCATCCGATAGTCGGGGCCCGTCACCAGACGGATAATATGCGGTACAACGAGTCCCACAAAGCCAATCACTCCGCATACCGAGACAGCCGTGGCTGTCAGCAGCGTGGATATGATCAGAACAGATAGCTTCGTTGCATCGACATGAACCCCCATATGAGCCGCCTGACGTTCACCCAAGGCCAGAATGTTCAGCACTCGTGCCCGGTTCCACAGAAACACCAGCCCAATGACCACATAAGGCAAAAGGATGCCTGTATACGACCAGCCGCGCAGACTAAGGCTCCCCATGGTCCAGTACAATATTTCATTAACCGTCTCCTTCGACATGGCTGTCAGAAAAGAAACAACCGCACCCAGAAAAGATTGCATCACCACGCCCGATAAAATAAGGCTTTGCGTCGGAATTTTGCCGCCTTCCCTCGCCAGCGTCAGCACCATCCACAACGTCAGCATTCCGGTCGTAAACGCCACCAGCGGCAGTGTCCATACGCCTACAAACGAAAATTGAAGCCCCCAATAAATCAGTACCGCTGCCCCTACCGAAGCCCCCGAGGATACCCCCAGCGTGTAAGGATCAGCCAGCGGATTGCGTAGCACACCCTGAAATCCGGCTCCCGCCAGCGCAAGCGCTGCGCCTACCAGCATACCCAGTAACACACGCGGCAGTCTGACCTTCAAAATAATCTGCTCTGTAGATGGATTCCAATCCGGTGTAACCGTCTCACCTAACCACGGCAGATGGTTGACCAGAATACCCGCAATTTGGCTGACGGGAAGCTTGGCCGAGCCGATACCGAGACAGAGCAGCAGCGTCAGCAGCAATAAGGCAAGACCTGCCCCTCCAAAGCCAATCAGCCTACGATTCATTTGAAAATTTCAGGATACACGCCCTTGGCCACTGCCTTGAGACCTTCCGTTACGCGCGGACCCGGACGACTAATCAGATTATCATCCACGGCAAACACCCGGTTGAGACGAACAGCCGATATTTGATCCCATCCACTACGGGCTTTGATGATATCGCCGAGTGTTTGGCCTGTTTTGTCGTCCTTGACATTCTTGCTGTATAAAATGACGTCTGGATTAGCCGCAATAATATTTTCCTCACTGATCTGGTACCAGCCCTTTTGCGTTGCTGCCACATTTTCGCCGCCCGCCAAAGAAATCAGCTCGTCCATAAACTCGTCCTTGCCGACCGTCCAGCCGGGTGAAAATTCGACGTAGACTCTCAGCTTTTGCCCTTTACCGATATTTTTAACACCGTTTTTCACTTCCGTTACATCGGCTCTCATCTTGTCGGTTACCGCTCTTGCTTCTTTCTGATGATCGGTAATTTTCCCATATAGTTCGATGTTAGCCATGACATCTTCAACCGTTTTCGGCTCGGTTTTAAAAATCATAATTCCCAGGTCACGCAGCTTGGTTGTCGCCTGCTCACTGAGTGATATCCCTGCAAAAACGACTTCTGGATTCGCAGCAATGATCGCCTCTTCATTCGGCTTCATAATGCCGCCCACTTTGGGCTTCTTCGTAGCTGCTTCCGGGTAATCGGAATAGTCCGATACACCGACAATTTCCTTATCCAGTCCGATGGCGAACAGCGCCTCGGTTTCAGCCGGGGAGACAGAAACGATTTTGTCCGGCGCTTTTTTGAACGTAAATTCCTGTCCGGTCGCATCCTTAATGATCAGCGGGTAGACCGTTTTGCCCGGAGGCTCCTGAGCGGTTGCCGTCTGTCCCGGTTGCTGTGAGGCTTGATCCCCTTTATTTTCAGCGTTCTTTCCGTTAGCTCCACATGCACTCAGCACAACCGCCAAGACCAGAGCCAATAAGCCTGTAGTCCAGACCTTTATTTTATTCCCTGCCATGATTTGCACCCCTCCATATAAATTCTTTTAAAAGCGTCACTTGAACATCATCCGATATCTCTAAATCCAGCCTTCTTTTCCTTTCAAAAAACCCCTGCATCCTCAGATAAGGACACAGGGGTCACGTTAGCGCAGATCGTACGCAGGCGGCAGTTTCTTCCGCATGGACAGTCACTGCGAACACGTCATCCTTTCCTCGAAGGACTATGGTGACAGGCGGACGGGCAGGTATCCTGACTTACAGAAATATGCGACAGCCTGTTGCTCCTTCATATGCTTTGTGGCACATAAACCAGAGCGGACTGGCATTTTTCCATTTACAGTGGCGGGACCGCGCCGGATTCACACCGACTTCCCTTTTAACAGCGCACCGATATGAATCCGAGGGTTTCATACCACTGCACCGACCTCGTCTGCTGGATATTTGATGTAGTGTTGGTCAAGCCGTTCTTTTACTTGATGATTATAGGTTAAAAAAGACTGGCTTACAACCCAAACCGCCTGTTTACCTGCCCTATGTCTGTGATCATGAGAAGTATATACGCAGTCAGTTCTGATCCACCAGCCATCCGGTGAACTTGTGCCCTGTAGCCAAATCTGGATGTGATGCTGTAGAACAGGTGGCGGTTAAATATGCAAATGGCTTTTGTGCCAAACTCAACCGAATCCTAATGGCCCCTCCCGGCTTCGGATTCAGGCTCCAAAAATCATGACCCGATACCAGCATACAAGCCAACTGACGAATCACTCCACCATGCGTAACAATCAGAACGGAAGGTGGAGCATCAGACAAACCTGTTTTCTGAAGCTCCATCATTGTACGCCACTCATACAAAGAGTCTAGAAATTCACCAAGGCGGTTCACAAAGTCTTTCCAGGGCTCTCCACCCGGCGGCGTAACCCGTTGCGGCTCATCAATCCACGCGCGGTACAATGCCACATCTTTGAGCATATCATACGTTTTTCCATCCCATTCCCCAAAATGAAGCTCTCTCAGACGTGGTTCCATGATGACAGACCAAGCAGACATATTATCTGGTTTCAGTTCCGATTCTGGCAAAATGATCTGCAAGGTCTGACGACAACGTATCAAGTCACTACAATAGATTCGGGCAAAGGAATGTGTCTGTAATTGTTCCCGCAAAGGCTCTAATTCCTGCTCTGCTCCTGGCAGCAAGCCCAGATCAGAGTGCCCCAGGTATCGACGTTCCCTGTTCCATAAGGTTGTGCCGTGACGTACCAGCACAAGCTCCACATCCCATGGCGGGTGTTCTGTAAAATCATGCTTCAAGGTCACATCACTTCCTGCTCTATTGCTGGTGTTCGGTGCGTCACGCTTCATCACTGCGTCCACCCCAGTGCATAACATCCGGCGGACACGAACAGACACAATCCCACGAACATACTGGACACGGCAAACATCAGCCGAATCGTATGTCGGATATCCTCCGGCTCCATCGGTCGCACCAGCTCTCCCATATATGCACGGAGAGAGCGTACGCCATGATATACATTATAGCCCCCGAGGCGAATCCCCAACGCACCCGCAACTGCTGATTCTGGAAAGCCACTGTTCGGACTGGGATGCAGCCGCGCATCTCGCCTAACCGTACGCCAGCTATGTCTGGCATCATACCGATAAATCCACGCCGCTACTACCAGCATCCCGGCTGTCAGGCGTGCTGGGATGTAATTAGCCACATCATCCAGACGTGCCGAGGCCCAGCCCAAATGCAGATACTTTTCATTTTTGTAGCCAACCATGGAATCGAGGGTATTCACGGCACGATAAGCCAGAGCTAAGGGTGCTCCCCCGATCAGGGCATAAAAAAGCGGGGAAATAATCGCGTCCACGATGTTTTCAGCCACCGTTTCGACGGTACCGCGTACAATCTCAGGCTCATCAAGCTGCTGCGTATCCCGCCCGACGATCATCCCCAGCTCCCGGCGTGCCGCAGGCAGGTCACCCGCCTTCAATTCGCGATACACCGCCATTCCGGCGTCCTTTAGTCCTTTGGAAGCAATCGTGGTGGCGATCAGCACCATTTCCGCGCCGATAGACAGCCACGGATGAATCCAGGCAAGCAAGCACAGTAACGCCCAGCCAAACACGAAGGAGCCGCCCACCACAATCAGTGGCAGCAGCAAGCCAGCGCGTTTCAAACCACGGTCACTGTGAACACGGCGGCGAATCGCCTTTTCCAAGGCAGAAATGGCATGTCCCATGCCGATGACCGGATGTGGCAACCACCTCGGATCACCGATCAGCCTGTCCAGAAGATATGCAGCCATCATCATCAAGCTAACTGTCACGCCGCCGTTCCTCCTCCAGCACTTCGCCCAATACCGACAGCAGCATGCCGTTGGCTTCCGCGTCCTTGACCGCAATTCGAAAATGGCTCGTCGTCAGCCCCGGGTACATGGCACAGCTCCGTATCAGAATCCCGCGCTGTCCAAGCGCCTGTTGAATGGCCGATGCGCTCCACGTCCCCGGCGCCCGTGCCAGCACGTAATTCGCTTCACCGGGGATGACACCGCAGCCCCATTCCGCCAAAGCGGTCAGCAGACGGCTACGCTCCGTAGCAATCAGCTCCTGCGTACGACGCTCGTACGCCCCACCGCTTCGCAAACACGCCTCTCCGGCCAGCAACGCCAGTCCGTTCACGCTCCAGGTCACCTGCTTGGCCGTCATTCGCCGGATGTAGTCTGGATGAGCAACCGCGTAGCCCAAGCGCAAGCCCGGAATGGCATAAAATTTCGTCATCGACCGGATTAAAATCACATGAGGATACCGATCCAGCACAGGCAGCAGTGAAATTTGCCGCTCCAGCGGGATAAAATCAATAAACGCTTCATCCACCACCAGCACGGTGTCCGTTTTCCCCGCCGCCTCTGCCAGCTCGCGCAGCTCCTGATCGCCGTATTGCACACCGTTCGGATTATTCGGCTGACCGAGAAACAGAACATCCACCTGCTCCATGAGCTGAAGTATGTCTTCCACGTCCGCCTTCCATTGAAGCGAGGCCTTGCCGTACACCCGGCTTACCTCGGCTCCGAATTTACCAGCCAGCTCTGCATATTCCGAAAAGCATGGCTCCACCGTACCCACACGCTTGGGAGCCAGTCCCAGTAGCAGCAACGCCATGCTCTCAGCCGCGCCGTTTCCGATACTCAGCGACTCTGGTGGAACATGCAGTCGCCGCGCCAGCATATTTTTAAAATTCCGGTGCCCGGGATCTGGATAGCGAACCACAGTGTCCAACGCACTTTGCAGCACCTCAAGCACCTCCGGTGGCGGACCCAGCGGATTAATATTTGCGCTAAAATCCACAAAATCCGCAGCCGCCCCGCCGAATGTCGCCGCAGCCGTCTCCCTGTCCCCGCCGTGACCGTAAACCTCTATCATTGCCTATCATCCTTTCCGGCCGTTCCGAATCATTTAGCTCCATTATGGGGCTGCTTTTCGCGTCCCGTCAATGCAAATGAGCTTTTGTGTACATCGCTCACTTGGGTTACAATAGAAGGAGGTACACCTAAAACTACACAGTTTATATATATGGAGGAATGGACATGCTGTTCATCGACAACCAGGGCATACACGATCCAGCCATTAATCTTGCCATTGAGGAGTACGCACTCAAGCATCTTCAGCTGGACGACAGCTATCTGCTGTTTTACATTAATCAGCCTTCTATTATTATAGGCAAGCATCAAAATACCATTGAAGAAATCAACGCCGAGTTTGTCAGAGACAACAACATTCAAGTCGTTCGTCGCCTGTCTGGCGGCGGGGCTGTATATCATGACCTCGGTAATTTAAATTTCAGCTTCATTACCAAGGATAACGGGGAGTCCTTTCATAATTTCCTCAAATTCACGCAGCCTGTCATCGACGCCCTGCGCCAAATGGGTGTGGAAGCCGAAATGACCGGACGCAATGATCTTCAGGTCGGTGAGCGCAAAATTTCAGGGAACGCCCAATTTGCCACGCGCGGACGCATGTTCAGCCACGGTACATTGATGTTTAACCTGAATCTGGACAATGTGGCTTCATCACTGCATGCCAATCCCGAAAAGTTTAAATCCAAAAGTACTAAATCGGTCCGCAGTCGCGTCGCTAACATCAGCGAGCTGATGGACCGTGAGATGACCATTGAGCAATTCCGCGAGGAGCTACTGCGTTACATATTCGGTGCAGAGCTGGACCAGGTACCCCAATATAAGCTAACCGATGCCGACTGGGCCAAAATCCATGAAATTTCCGCTGAACGCTACCAATCGTGGGACTGGAACTATGGTCAATCGCCTGAAAGCAATATCAAGCACACACGTAAATTTCCGGTTGGCATTATTGATATCCGCATGGATCTCAAGGAAGGCCACATCCGTGATATTAAAATCTACGGTGATTTCTTCGGTGTGGGTGACGTCGCTGATATTGAAAATATCCTGCGCGGCAAACGCTACGATGAAGGTGAGGTTCGTCAAGCCTTGTCCTCTCTTGATTTGAAGCATTATTTCGGCAATATTGAATTGGACGATTTTGTCGGACTCGTATTTTTGGAAGACTAACATCCACTTTTCCCCATTGATTCAATCCAATTCTTCAGTGGTTATAAGGGGACAGGCTCTTAAAGGAGTCATCCCCTTTTCATTGTGATATTGTCATTTTGAATATTATAAGATACAATTTGGACATTGCCCCATGATTGAGATAAAGGAGAGAATACCGATATGTATAAATTAATTGCCATTGATATCGATGATACACTCATTAACGATCAGAAAGAAGTTACTCCTGCAACGCAACTGGCGCTTGAAGCTGCTGTAGCCAAAGGTGTCGTGGTTACACTTGCAACAGGACGTGCTTATGCATCTGCCAAACAACTTGCCCGCCAAACGGGCTTGAACGTTCCGATCATTACGTACCAAGGTGCCTTGATTAAAAATCTGCTGGACGAAAACGTGCTGTATGAGCGTTATGTTCCACTCGTGGCTGCACGTCGCTTGTATGAATTCTGCGTGGAACGTAATCTGCATCTGCAAACGTATATAGATGACAAATTGTACACACGTGAAGATAATCAGAAAATCAAAGATTACACCGCGCTAAACAGTACGGAATATTTTGTAGAGCCTTTATTCAGCAAATTGATAGAACTGCCTACACCTAAAATGCTGATTATTGACGAGCCGGAAGTGCTGGACAAATTAATTCCAGAACTGCGCGAGCTGCTTGGTAATGAAGTGCATATTACCAAATCCAAGCCTCATTTTCTGGAAATCATGCATCATGAAGGCACCAAGGGTCACGCTCTTACGTTCCTTGCTAACCATTACGGCTGTGATCTGTCCGAAACGATTGCAATCGGCGACTCTTGGAATGATCACGAAATGCTCGAATGTGCGGGTCTCGGCATAGCGATGGAGAATGCTATTCCGGATTTGAAAAAGCTGGCTGATTACATCACTAGCAGCAATAACGAAGACGGCGTTAAGCACGCCATTGACAAATTCGTGCTGAATGCTGAATAATTTGTGCTCATGAAATAGCAACACAACAAAACCTCCAAACGTCGCATGTTCAATAACACGCGGCAGCTTGGAGGTTTTTTCTGTCCTATCATAGAATACCTAAATACGACTTCAAAATATCAGGCAGCAGAACGCACCTTTCGCCTGTTCACCAGACGGATCATTCCATTGTTCATAAGCATTAATCCGGTCACAATGAGCAGCACCCCCGCCAGCATCCACCAGCTTACATGCTCTCCGTACACCAAGGCTCCCAATCCCACCGCAATCGGCGGTGAAATATACAACCACGTCGTCGGGAAAAGAGGATTTGTACGCTCCATGAGCCAGTAAAACAGTGTATGTGCAATCATCGAGCCAAACAAAATCAGATACAATAAGGAGCCCATGGCAGGAAGGTACTGCCACCCCTCAGAACTCCACGGCTCCGTAATCGCAGACAGTACCAGCAGCATCCATCCTCCATGGAGCATTTGCGCCGCATTCAGAGCAATCGGGTTCGTTTCGCGAAATACATCCATCACCCGCTTGGAATAAAGAGCGCCCCCGGAATAACACAGCTCCCCTAGCAAAATGACAAGGCATCCCGCCAGCCACAGGCCGCTGATCTGAACCGCCAATCCGGGCAGCACCACCAGCACCACGCCAAGAAAGCTGATCATGCAGCCAATGACTGTAATCCGCGACGTTTTTTGCCTTAGCAGCATGGATTGCAAAATGACGATCATCATCGGCCCCGTGGCTGACAAAATGGCTCCGATGCCCGAGCTGACATATTGCTCTGCCCAATACAAGGCCGAAAACGTACCAAAGGTCGTTCCCGCTCCAATGAGTACCATTTCCTTACGCCATAATAACGACCAGCGAACTTTTCCCATCAGCTTCATGGCGATAAACAATATAGCCCCTGCCGCGAAAAAACGTACGCCTGCCGACAAAAACGGCGGAAGTCCCGCTTCTACCCCCACTTTTATAGCCAAAAATGTTGTACCAAAAATAAGACACATTATCGTAAACGCGATACCAACCATGATACGTCCCTCTCCCTTCAGTTGCTTTCAAGCATACAGGGAGACGAACAGAACAGATGTGTACTCACAGAACAGTTGTAGACGGTTTTGAAATGTTTTATAGTAAAATACACACAAAAGGAGCGTGGACAGCGTGGGCAAGAACAACAGCGAATTACTTTTTCCAGCCGATCATGCCTTAAAGCTGTATGAGCAGGTCATCCATTATGTGACTGTGCGGATTGATCGCGGGGATTGGCAAGCAGACACGAAGCTGCCATCCGTACGAAGCCTGGCTCAGGAGTTGGGTGTACATAGGCTAACCGTTTTCCGGGCCTATCAGGAGTTGAAGCAACGGGGGCTGGTTTATGTAAAGGACAAATCAGGATATTACGTTCATGCTTCCCCAGCGACCGGCCATGCGAAATATGCTGGCTACTCGGGGCATTCATCCATTGACCTTACGTTTCACTCCGAATCCGCCCATGCGGCAGATGATCCGTCTGTTTCAGCCTGGAGGGGAATGGATGGACTTAGCCGCGTTCAATCGGTGAATGCGAATTTTCAGTTTTCCAAGGCGCTGATTGACCCGTCTCTCCTGCCCAACCGATATTGGGGTGAGCTGATGATGCAGGTATTTGAAAAGCATCCGAAAGTAGCGGCCACTTATTCCTCTGTACAGGGCGATTCCGAGCTTCGGGATGCGATGGCGCAGCATTTTAGCGTTGATAAGCATTTTGCATTGTCACCAGACGAAGTACTGATTACTTCCGGAGCACAGCAGGCCATCGACCTGATTTCCCGTTCTCTGATCCGGACAGGAGACCGCGTATTGACCGAGCGTCCCGCCTATGGCCCTGCTATGGAAATATTCCGCAGACAAGGTGCGCGCCTGACCATGACCGATATCCGACCGGAAGGCTATGATATGGAACACATTGAATGGTGTATGAAGACAGAAAAGCCACGTGTGTTCTATATCAATCCAACGTTTCATAACCCGACTGGCTTCACGGTACCCGATGAACAGCGCAAACGTCTGCCCGAGCTGGCGGAGCGCTACGGCTGCCTTATTGTCGAGGACGACAGTACCTATGACATCAGTTTTGGACAAAAGCCGCCGTTACCTATTTTCGCTTATGATATTTCGGGAAGCGTCGTCTACATTCGCAGCTATAGCAAATATGTCGCGCCAGGTCTGCGAATCGCAGCCGTGACCTGCCGACCACAGCTCATGAACAGCCTGCTGAATGTCAAAGCGCTGGTAGATAACGGCTCGCCACTGCTGAATCAGAAGCTGTTCCTGCAATACTTTCAATCTCCACGCATGCAGCAGCATCTCAAAAAGCTATGTATAGCGCTCCAGATCCGTAAGGAAACGATGGAAGACAGCCTCCGCGATTCCGGCTGGACATGGACCAGCCCGGCAGGCGGCCTCAGTCTGTGGCTCCAGTTGCCTTCTACGTTGAAACCTAATGAACTGCTCGCCAAATGCGTACAGGAGTCGGTCACCTTCGTACCAGGTAATGTATTCGATCCGATTGGCGAGGAAGGCAAAACGCATGTGAGATTGTCCTATTCGTATGCCAACGAGCTGCAAATCAAAGAAGGCATCGCGACCCTTCTCCGCATCAGCCGGACGATGTAAGGGACAGCATTATTCCAATGGCAGGCTCATTCCGGTCCGTGCCAGGCTGATCCCTTCCAGAAGCCCGTAGTTGCGTGTGGCATCCACATCATGAGACATATGTGTAAATACCGTGCGGTTAGGCTGGAGTCTCCCTATAAGCTCCTGAGCCTCCAGCATGTCATATACCGAGCGGGTTGCATATTCGGCCTCCTCATGATAAAAGCTCGTTCCCAGCACGAGCAAATCCAGATTGTGCAGGGGCAGGATTTCCGCATCATTTAGCCCAATCGAATCCGAGCAGTAGGCCCACGAGAAGTCGTCTTTTTCCAGTCGATAAGCGTAAGCATAACCGTTCTTCCCGTGATTCACACGCCATCCCCGGATATTCCACCCTCCAAGCAAGGCCCCCTGATCGACAGGGATAAGGTCAATATGCCCCGGAAGCCAAGAAAATTGACGCAGGATCGTGTCGATCACCTCCTGTGGAGCGTACAAACGACCTCTGTTCCCGGTCCAGCGACAGGCATCTGCCCATTCCGGCAGTCCTCCAATATGGTCAAAATGTGCGTGCGTCACGAGGATCGTACCGATGAAGCGAAGCCCGCGTATTTCCATCTGCTTGCGCCAGTCCGGGCCGCAATCAATCATAAAGTCCTCCGTCTCGCTTTCGATCAGCACAGACGACCTCAGCCTCACATTTGCCCCTGTCGTGCGGGCCTCCGTACATACGAGACAATCACAATACACACGCGGAACACCCATCGCATCCCCCGTGCCAAGAAAAATAAGCCGATTCATGGTTTAACTCCTATCTATCTGGGTGTTTTTACTACTATTATAACGAACACATCATATCTGCGTAAATCCTTCCAGCGCCCAACGCCAAAAGGAGCATGCCCCAAAACCCTGAATACAGGCCGGACATCCCCTCATGTATGATCGCGTTATAATTTTAAATCATAATGGGCATTGGATCTTTCTTGAGACGGTTTTCCACCATCCAACTGGACTGGTCGTTATACAGATAAGCCCGATGCACTAGTACGCGCACCTGCTGACCAGGCTCCAGCGTGGACTTCTCCAGCGAACGGTAGGTCATGAGTCGATGATCCCCGACCTGTACTTCAACCATCCATTCACTCCCCCGAAAATGCAAATGCTTCACAATGCCTTCCTCGGTCGCTGACAAAAGCGCAAACTCCTCGCTTGGCCCGACATCAATATACTCCGGACGGATCAAGGCACGTGCTCCCGTTCCAGCAGCCGTCTCAAAGCCTTTGAGACGGCCCGCCTGCTCGATCACCGTCGATTCCCCAATAAAGGAAGCTACGAACGGCGTCCCCGGCTTTTTATAAATATCCCAAGGTGTTCCCTTCTGCTCCAGCCGTCCCTGATTAATCACCATAATTTCATCGGCTACTTCAATAGCCTCATCCTGATCATGCGTGACGAAAATCGAAGTGATCCCCACTCGCTCAATCAACTCCCGCAGCCAGGTACGCAGCTCCTGGCGAATCTTGGCGTCAATGGCTGCAAAAGGCTCATCCAGCAGCAGTAATTGAGGCTCCGGTGCCAAGGCGCGTGCAAAAGCAACCCGCTGCCGTTGTCCACCAGATAACTGATGCGGATAACGATGCTCGAAGCCTTTGAGTCCTGTCAGCTCGACCAGCTCTGTGACACGTTCCTTGATGCGGGCCTTGGAGCTTTTTTTCACTTTTAGACCAAAGGCAATATTGTCATACACGCTCATGTGCTTGAACAAAGCATAGTTTTGAAATACAAATCCGATTCCGCGTTCCTGCGGGGCCAGCTCGTTTACCCTTTTTCCGTGAAAATGAATTTCTCCCGCATCCGGTTGCTCCAGACCCGCCAAAATCCGAAGAATGGACGTTTTACCGCCACCGCTCGGACCGAGTAAACCAATCAGATGACCCGCTTGAATATCAAAGGATACGTCCTTAACCGCATGAAAATTACCGAAATGCTTGTTTAAACCCCTTACTTCCACATGCATAACCGTACACTTCCTTTCCGCTTCTGAACCTGTGCAGGAACAGCAGCAGCCTTGCTTACCGCAAAGCGCGTACCTCATTTGAAATCATGTTATTATTCCAATGTATATACTATGTTTTTCTTATGTGATACTTTATCAAAGGAAAGCTTTCGTCGTCAACTCTATATATTACGTCAGGTGTAAAATGGGTAAAGTAATAAGAAGAAGGGAGAGTGTAATAATGTTGCATACTTTAGAATTATCCACTAGCGGACGAGATGAGATGCGTGATATTACACGCGAGGTCGCTTCATTGATCGAAAAAAGCGGAGTCCAGGAAGGAACCGCACTGATCTATTGTCCACACACAACGGCCGAAATAGCCATTAATGAAAATGCAGACCCGGACGTCAAACATGATGTGATTTTAAGGCTGGATGAAGCTTATCCGTGGAAGCATCCCCAATATCGCCATATGGAAGGGAATACGGCATCCCACCTTAAATCTATCACCACAGGTCCCTCTCAGACTGTCATTATTCATGATGGACTGACCATGCAAAAAAACAGACCATGATGTTCTCCTGCTGGATGCATCATCGTCTGTTACAATCTTAGTCGCTTTCGCAAAGTACCGTAATGATAAGGCACCGTCATGAAGTGAATATATCCAGAAAAGCGCCCTACAGATTCATAACCGAGGCATGTGATTGCAGGTACGCTCATAGGTTTCTGCACAGCAGCTTTACATGTGCCAAAGCAGCGGGCCTGATTTCTTCAAATGTCAAACCATCCTGAATATAAAAGGACACAAAGCCGTGCATAGACAAAAACAGACTTTGCGGTACTCGTGAAGAATCTTCCTCCGAATGTCCCTGATCACTTAATTCCTGACGGATCATGGACGCGAATAATTCTACACAACGGTTTTGCTCTGTGCGACAATATGCGAACAGTTCTTCATCGTGCATCATGAACATAATTTCGTATTGATAAGGATTTTCCAAGCCAAAACGGATAAACTCCAGCATCAAGTGCTCCAGTCTGTTCAGACCATCCTTCGGAGTACCTGTTGCTCCTTGTAGTAGAATTCCGCGTAACGTATTAAAATCCTCAATCACAATGGCGTAGAACAGTTCAGCCTTCTCTTTAAAATGATAATATAATGAACCGTGACTGTAACCCAGATGCTGGCCAATGCTGCGCATTGAAATAGCACGGTAGCCCTTGGTAATAAACAAGTGCCTGGCCGCTTCCAGAATCCGCCCTCTTGACAACTCCTGTTCCACTGCTCTTCTAGCCATATTTTTTATTCCCCTTCAATAAAGTAAAGCTGCTCTCCCTCCGACACAAGCGATTGCCCCTGTGTCAAGTCTGTTATCCAGTTGCTGAAGGATTCCGCATCACCAGCCAGCGGCAGACAGGTTAAGGTAACTTTATCCGTAAACAGGGTTTCTCCTGTACGGATGCTGCGATTTCGCAATTCATTTTCCACTTTGCCCAACCAGGTGTAATCCAATTCCACAAAAATTTCACGATGCAGCACACGCGTAATCGCATCCCCTGCCTCAATGGCTGCAACAGCACCGTCTGAATATGCACGAATCAGACCGCCTGCTCCCAGCAAAATCCCCCCAAAGTAACGGGTAACGACAATTGCCACATTTTTCAGCTTCTGGTTACGGATAACCTCCAAAATGGGCTTGCCCGCCGTACCACTCGGTTCACCGTCATCCGATTGCTTCTGGATCTCGTCTCGTTCCCCGATCATGTAGGCAGAACAATTATGGGTTGCGTTCCAATGATCTTTTTTAATGCGCTCGATAAAAGCAGCCGCTTCTTCCTCGGTCTGAACAGGCTGGATGTGACCGATAAAACGGGATTTCCGGATCACAATTTCCTTGCTGCCGGAGCCGCGTACAGTTCGGTATTGTTCCAACATATCACAAATAACCTTCCTTACTTCATTTTACAAGAAAGCAGTCCCCCCGCTTCTGGCAGCCGGTGAACTGCTTTCCTGTACTTAATTTCTTGCTATACGCCTATAACGCTCCTATCTGAAACTGTTTCAGTCAGGAGTTTACAGCTTCCTTATTCGGACAATCTCGCTTCAAGCTCCGCTTTTTGCTCTTCGAAGCCTGGTTTACCCAGCAGAGCAAACATGTTTTTCTTGTAAGCTTCTACGCCCGGTTGATCGAACGGATTCACACCCAACAGGTAGCCGCTGATGCCGCAAGCTTTTTCGAAGAAATAAGCCAGGTACCCGAAGGAATAAGGGCTCAGGTCAGGAATGTTCACGATCAGATTCGGTACTTGTCCATCTGTGTGAGCCAGCAATGTACCCTGGAATGCTTTTTTATTTACAAAATCCACCGTTTTGCCTGCCAGGAAGTTCAGTCCATCCAGATCATCCTCATCTGCTTCGATGGTGATGTGGCTAGGTACATTTTCTACTTGGATAACTGTTTCGAAAATGTTACGGCTACCTTCCTGGATGAATTGTCCCATGGAGTGCAGGTCAGTCGAGAAGTCAACGGAAGCAGGGTAGATACCTTTGTAATCCTTGCCTTCGCTTTCGCCGTACAATTGTTTCCACCACTCGGAAACGAAATGCAGGGACGGCTCATAGTTCACGAGAATTTCAATAGCTTTACCTTTGCGGTACAACGCGTTACGAACGGCTGCATATTGGTAAGCCTCGTTCTCAGCTACATTCGGATTGCTGTATTCCTTGGAAGCGTCTGCCGCCCCTTGGAGCATTTCCTCAATGTTAATACCAGCTGTAGCAATCGGCAGCAAGCCTACTGCTGTCAGCACGGAGTAACGGCCGCCTACATCATCAGGGATAATGAAGGATTCGTAGCCTTCCTCGTTAGCCAGTTTTTTCAGAGCGCCGCGTTCTTTATCTGTTGTTGCATAAATGCGTTTGCGCGCTTCTTCTTTACCGTATTTTTTCTCCAGAGCCGCACGGAATACGCGGAAAGCGATAGCTGGCTCTGTTGTTGTACCTGATTTGGAAATGACATTCACGGAGAAGTCTTTTCCTTCAATCAGTTCCAACAGATGATTCACATATGTAGAGCTGATGTTATTGCCTGCAAAATAAACAGCCGGGCCTTTGCGCTTGTCCTTAGGCAGTGCATTGTGGAAGGAATGCGACAGCATTTCAATCGCAGCGCGTGCGCCAAGGTAAGAACCGCCGATGCCGATGACAATCAGCACTTCGGAATCACTTTGGATTTTAGCAGCAGCCTTTTGGATGCGTGCAAACTCTTCTTTATCATAATTGGTAGGCAAGTCAATCCAACCCAGGAAATCGGAACCTACACCGGTTTGGTTATGCAGCTGCTCATGAGCCAGCTTGATGGGTTCTGCAAAATAATCAATTTCGTGCTGTCCTACAAAGGAGAGCGCTTTGGTGTAATCAAAAATAACTTTTTTAGACATGTTTGGAACCTCCTGTTTTGTATTGCTAAGACCATGAATACGAACATAAGGACTTAGGAATAGGATACTTTAATTTGCAGGGCCTGACAAGCTTGCGTTACCTGTATGTCCGGTGCCTTGCCAGACCCTAGTGTAGTAGATGGGGTGGCATACCCATGCTACAATAAACGGAGATCAACTGATTTAAACCGTCAAATCTAGCCAAACTCGCATCTGCATCGGACGGCAACCTCCAACAAGAAAGGTGATTAGCTATGAAGAACATCGGATTTATCGGATTGGGCACCATGGGCGCCCCGATGGCATCCAACCTGCTGAAGCAGGGATATGGAGTCACGGTCTACAACCGCACCGCCTCACGCTGCGAGCCGCTGGGAGAGCAAGGCGCGCATACGGCTTCAACGCCCCGTGAGGCGGCTGAAGGCCAGCAGCTGGTCATTACCATGGTCAGCGATGATCACTCGATCCGTGATATCTACTACGGCGAGGACGGCGTGTTTGCCGGTCTTACGTCTGGTGTAACTGTGATGGACAACAGCACCATTTCACCTGAGCTGGTCAAACAACTAGCTACCGAAGCGGACAAGCTGGGCTGTTCCTTCATTGATGCTCCAGTAACGGGCAGTAAGCCTGCTGCTGTAGACGGCACGCTTGTGTTCATGGTTGGCGGTGACGCGGAGGCCATTGCCGCACAGTCGGACGTTTTTGATACGCTGGGCAAAAAGGTGCTTCACATGGGACCGAATGGCAGCGGAGCCATCGCCAAGCTTGCTCATAACACGATGGTGGGTATTAACAACCTCGCTCTGGCTGAGGGCTTCGCCATCGCTGCTAAGTCCGGCATTCCGGCGGAAAGCTTCCTTGAGCTGGTACAGCTCGGATCGGCAGGCAGCAAGGCTGCTGACCTGAAAGGACGCAAAATCATCGAGCATGATTTCAGCAACCAGTTCTCACTGGCCTTGATGCTCAAAGACTTGAAGCTCGCTGCCTCGCTGACGGATAGCTTGTCCATCCCGACACCTATGCTGTCCATTGCTAAAAGCCTGTTTCAAGCCGGGCAAACGCAAGGCTACGGCGACGAGGACTTGTCCGCTGTCGTGAAGACCTATGAATCGTGGATCGGCCACACTATTGGCGGTAAGCCACTCGAATAAGCCGCATTCTTCTTTTAACCATGTTGCTGTGCTTTTGTACATATCGCATAGCTTATAGGGTAAGCACACTTGACTTAGAGTCGAGTGTGCTTACCCTCTTTTTACTACTTATTCTGGGTAAGAGCAGCAGTAATCTGTTACGCTTCGTACTTCCAGCTTGAAGGAAGACTGCGCAGGCACGTGGAACGTTGCCGTTCCCTGTATTTCCAGCCATTCCTCAGTATCCGGAAGCAGCACCTTCAAATCCCCTGCCAAAATCTCCATGATCTCACGAGAATCCGTGCCGAATTCATACGTTCCCGGCAGCATAATCCCCAATGTAACCTTACTGCCGTCACCCAAAATAGCTGTACGGCTTGTGACCTGACCGTCGTAATATACATTTGCTTTTTTAACTACGCTGACTCCATCAAACTGTGTCATTCGTTATCCCCTCATCTGCTCATCAATGGTTGAATGAATATTTATGGATCATAACATACATTTGTTCCAAGCCTCAGTATGAAAATACACAGGGCTGCAAATTCCCTTAATATATGAAACAAACAGCCGTAAGCCTTGCTCAGGTTACGACTGTCTGTTTAAAAATTGTTTTATTTCAACAAAGCTTTTACACGATTAACAACGTTCTCAACTGTAAAGCCATATTCCTTAATGACGCGGTCGCCAGGTGCGGATGCACCAAATGTGCTGATACCGAGAATGTCGCCTTGGTCGCCGACATATTTTTCCCAGCCCAGTGGATAAGCCATTTCTACAGCCAAACGAGCTTTTACTTCAGGCAGTAGAACGGAATCTTTGTATGCTTTGTCTTGTTTTTCGAACAGATCCCAGCTTGGGAAGCTGATAACGCGTACTTGGATACCTTGTTCTGCCAGTGCTTCTTGGGCTTTAACAGCCAGTTGTACTTCAGAACCCGTAGCCAGAATTTGAGCAACCGGCTTGCCGTCTGTCGCATCTGCAACGACATAAGCACCGCGTTTGATACCTTCGCGTGCATGCTCAGCAGTAGCAGCCAGAATTGGCAGGTTTTGACGAGTCAATACCAGAGCAACCGGATTTTTCTTGTTTTCCAGCGTGTAAGCCCAAGCAGCGGAAGTTTCATTGCCGTCCGCTGGACGAATAACCGTCAGGTTCGGGATAATACGCAGGGAAGCCAATTGTTCGATCGGCTCATGAGTCGGGCCATCTTCACCAACAGCAATACTGTCGTGAGTCAGAACGTAAGTAACAGGCAATCCCATCAGAGCTGCCAAACGAACAGCCGGACGCAGGTAATCCGTAAACACGAAGAATGTACCGCCGAATACTTTTACCCCTTGGTGCAATGTCATACCATTCATTGCAGCAGCCATACCAAACTCACGGATACCGAAATAGATGTTACGGCCAGCATAGTCTTCTGGTGTAAAGTTCGTCAGGTTGTTCAAGTGTGTCATCGTGGAGCTTTCCAGATCGGCAGATCCGCCAGTCAGGAACGGTACGTTTGGAGCCAATCCGTTCAGTGCATTACCTGAAGCCACACGAGTCGAAACTGCTTTATCTTCGGTCGTGTATTTCGGAAGATCACGGTCCCATCCTTCTGGAAGGTCGCCGTTTACGGCTGTCTCGAACTGAGCTGCCAGGTCAGGGTGAGCCGCTTTGTATTTCGCGAACTGCTCATCCCATGCTTTGTTAGCTGCGATACCGCGCTCTTTTACTGTAGCAAAATGCTCACGAACCTCTTGCGGTACATGGAAGTCCTCTTCGTACACCCATTTGTAAAATTCTTTAGTCAGCTTGGCTTCGTCTGCACCCAGTGGGGAACCGTGAGTACCGCCATGTCCGCCTT
Organism: Paenibacillus sp. NRS-1782; assembly: GCF_050467685.1. NCBI lineage: Bacteria > Bacillati > Bacillota > Bacilli > Caryophanales > Paenibacillaceae > Paenibacillus > Paenibacillus sp. NRS-1782. Next base: position 7,185 of record NZ_JBITPH010000020.1, on the reverse strand, counting down.
TACCTTGTTTGTTCGGGCTTCCGTAGCCGATGACTGTTTTCACTTCAATCAACGTAGGACGTGTGGAGTCTCCTCGTGCTTCCTCAATCGCTTTTTGGATCGCAGGAAGATCGTTACCATCCTCTACGCGCAGTACTTGCCAGTTGTAAGCTTCAAAGCGTTTTGCAACACTTTCGGAAGAGGACAGGTTCAGCTTGCCGTCCAGTGTAATGTCGTTGGAATCAAACAATACGATCAATTTGCCCAATTGCAGACGCCCAGCCAGTGAAGCCGCTTCGTGAGACAGACCTTCCATCAGATCGCCGTCGCCGCAGACTGCATATGTGAAGTGATCCACAACTTTAAATTGATCTTTATTATAGGTTGCGCCCAGTTGAGCTTCAGCCATTGCCATACCAACGGCCATAGCTACACCTTGTCCCAGAGGTCCGGTCGTAGCGTCTACACCAGCGGTATGTCCAAACTCAGGATGACCTGGTGTAAGGCTGCCCCATTGGCGGAATTGTTTCAGTTCTTCCATAGGCAGATCATAGCCGCTCAGGTGCAGCAGGCTGTACAGCAGCATAGAGCCGTGTCCTGCGGACAGTACAAAACGGTCACGGTTAATCCATGTAGGGTGGTTCGGGTTATGATTCATCGTTTTAGCAAAAAGTTGGTAGCCCATCGGCGCGGAACCCATCGGCATGCCGGGATGTCCTGAGTTTGCTTTCTCGATGGCATCAATTGCCAGCGTACGGATTGTCGTAATGGACAAATTGTCGATCGTGGAGTTTTCATCCTTTTGAATCGCTTGATTCTGGTCGGTCATGGTTTGCCTCCTCATATTGTAAAAAGTATGCCAATTGCATTCGGTCATGCTCTCCAATACCGCCGTCCGATATAGAAACGACGCCCATTGAAGTGAGTAAATCTGCTTGAATGTTTCAATATGACTTATACATCCTTAAATATTGTACCATTTGCCGTGCAGGTTTGCCAGATCGTTTATACAGATGGTTGTCGAAAAATCGTACCAGGTCCTCATTTAAATATACCCGCAAAGTATTAAACTCATTTAAAAAATCATAGAATCGCGAAAAATAACGTATTTTGTCCGGTTTTGACACCCGTTTTCCATAGAAAAAAAGCAAAAAACCCGTCATTTCGACGGGCTTTGCTTGTAAGAAGTATGAACTTTTACATTTTAAAAAATATAAAATCAGTTGAAAACGACCGTTTTATTTTCATGAACCAAAATTCGGTTCTCCGCATGCCACTTCACGGCTCTTGCCAAAACGACCCGCTCAATGGTGCGACCGATCCGTTTTAACTCATTGACATCATCACCGTGGCTTACCCGCTGCACATCCTGCTCGATGATCGGGCCACCGTCCAGTTCCTCAGTTACATAATGCGCGGTAGCGCCAATAATTTTCACACCGCGATTATAGGCTTGGGCATATGGCTTCCCACCCACGAATGCAGGCAGGAACGAATGATGAATATTAATGATCCGGTTGCGATAATGCTCAATAAACTTGGGTGAAATAATCTGCATGTACCTGGCCAAAATAATGACGTCGATATCCTCACCAATAACCTCCAGTTGACGGCGTTCTGCCTCCGGTTTGGTATCGGCGGTCACCGGAATATGGTGATACGGAATGCCGAACGATTCCACGTACTCCTTCATATCCGGATGATTGCTGACCACCAGAGAAATATCCGCGTCCAGATCCCCTGCCTGCCATTGCCACAATAGCTCCACCAGACAATGATCTTCTTTGGAAACGAAAATAGCGAGCTTTTTCTTGCGGCTGACCGCTGAAATCGTCCACTCCATCCGGAATTGTTCTGCAACCGCGGCAAAATCCTGCTCCAGTTGGGGCTGGGCTTCACTCAAGTATGGCAGATCAAATTCAACCCGCATAAAAAACATACCGCCGGACGGGTCCATCGTGTATTGATCAGATTGAACAATATTGGCGCCATGCTCGTACAAAAAGCGAGACACGGCCGCTACAATACCCGGGCCATCAGGACAGGATACGAGCATACGCGCACGGTTTTCATGCACAGATTGAGTACTGTTTGGCTGATGTTTTACGTGAAGTTCCATGTGGCTACAAATCCTCCTTGGCTTATACCGTCACTGGCAAATGACTGCTGGCAAACCAGGCAATCAGACGATGATTAATATGTTCTTCGGTCAACTCTGGAAACAGTGCTGCTTCCGTTATCATGTCATACAGACGCTCCAGCGGCTCGCGCGGATCGGCCTTTTTCGCTTTGGCATCATTTTTCAGCAGCGTCCAGGTGTCTAGCACAAATTTTCGCACATCCACATCCTGCTTTTTGAAAAATGAATTCAATTGCTCTACCTGACCCAAAAATTCATCACCAAAACGCTCCTTCACATTCCCGCGAAGCAAAGCGATTTCAACCTCATACATGGGACGCTGAGTTTTGGCTTCCTTTCCGATCCATGGCGTTTCCAAAATAAATGGACGTCCTTGAAGTGCTTCATGATGCACCACATTATGAATGGTCTGATAGCCAATCCAGCCCGATCCAATCGGAGTATGACGATCTTTATGAGCGCCAACCGGATTTTTACTGTCATTGACGTGAACGACTGCGATGCGATCCAGCCCGACAATACGATCAAATTGCTCCAGCACACCGTCCAGATCATTCACAATATCATAGCCCGCATCGTGAATGTGACAGGTATCCATACAGACAGTAAGACGCTCGTTATGCTCTACTTTATCTATAATGGAGGCAATTTCCTCGAAGCTACGTCCCATTTCGGTGCCTTTGCCTGCCATCGTTTCCAGCGCAATGTTAACATTCGTCTCCCTCACACCGTGCAGTACCTCGTTCAAGCCATCAGCAATACGCTGAATGCCGTACTCTGCATCCTTATCGGTAAAAGCGCCCGGATGAAGCACAATATTTTTCACGCCAATCGCATGGGTGCGACGAATTTCCTCCTGAAGAAAGCTAACTGCCAGCTCATAGGTATTTTCCTTGTAAGAGCCGAGATTGATAATATATGGGGCATGCACCACGATATCATCCATCCCTTTTTCAGCCATCAACTGCTTGCCTTCCTCCAGATACATGGATTCCATCGGCTTACGACGCGTGTTTTGCGGTGCCCCCGTGTATATCATGAACGAGCTGGACCCGTATGAAGACGCTTCTTTTGTAGCGCTGAGCAGACCCTTGTCCGAAAAGGACACATGAGAACCAATTTTCAGCATGATTCGGTTTCATCCCCTTATCCTTGTTATTCTGTTATGCTTATCTTATTTTGATTTAATCATTTTAACGTGATTATTGAAATCAAACAACATGGCTTTTATGGTAGTGCACACACAAATCAGGATTACACGAAGGGAAACGAGGTAAATGAAAGCATGGATTGACATCCTTTAGCATATACAGGTACATTCGAATGAGGTTTTTTTCTTGAAAAGGGTTATATTCTATAACATACATATTTTTTTGCGAATCGGAAGGAGAGTCGAACTCCATGAACATCGTCATATGCGGAGGTACTGGATTAGTAGGGTGTGCGCTGACCAAAAGCCTGCTCAACGACGGGCATACGGTGAAGGTAATCACCCGTAAACCCATGGCAGGTCACGAAGCGAGCCCACGCTTGCAATATATGAGCTGGAACGAACTGAAACAAAAGCCGGAAGCATTAGAGGGCACAGATGTGGCCGTTAATTTGGCAGGCGAAACACTGAATCAGCGCTGGACGGACAAGTCCAGACAAAGAATTCTCCAATCACGCCTGTTGCCTGTTGCCAAATTGGCCCAAGCGCTAAATGCTCTGCAAAAAAAGCCGGAAGTCATCATTCAGGCTTCGGCTGTCGCCGCCTACGGCACATCTCTTACTGAAACGTTCGATGAAACCAGCCCGCGCCGTTCGGAAGACTTTCTGTCTCAAGTGGTCGAGCAGTGGGAAGAAGCCGCCAACGCTTATCCTTCCGAAGCTCGGTTAATCAAGCTGCGTATCAGCCTTGTGCTGGACAGCAAACGCGGAGCATTTCCACTGATGAAGCTGCCTTACAGCTTCGGATTCGGCGGTAAAATAGGCAACGGCCATCAATGGATGAGCTGGATTCATATTAAGGATATCGTCCACCTGATCACCCACTGCATCCATACGCCGGATATCACCGGGGCTGTGAACGCTTCATCACCACATCCGTTGACAAACGACCAGTTTGGTAGAACCGTGGCTGAGGTATATCATCGCCCACACTGGTTTCCCGTTCCCGGCGTTCTCGTACAAAAGCTAGTCGGAGAGATGAGTACCCTTGTATTGGATGGTCAAAAAGTAATCCCGCGCAAGGCGCTGGAGCACGGATTTCAGTTTAAATATCCTTCACTGAAGGAAGCACTGGAGGAATTACACTCTCCTCAAAAGCAGCATTGAATTGATTTTAAAAAGAGGAACTCTGGACTGATAAGATCTTTATCAGCTTAGGGTTCCTCTTTTATTAGGTATGAAATATTTTCGCACAAGATGCTGACACGCGAAAAAAGCCCACCCTTTTTATAATTGAGGAGCAAGTTCAGATTACTGCATATAACTTATATTTTTCTTGATAGTCCCGAGCTATGTTCTATCATTTAATCCCTTTCCATTGAGAATTTGCTGCATATATTTTTCAACCCTTGACTCTCGAGTTTTGGATTGTTTGGGTTCAGAAAAATAAAGAATGTATGCTCTTTGCCGTCCGGGCGTCAATGCTTCAAAAGCAGTTTTCAAGGCAGGGATTTCATCAAATTTATTTTGAAATTCTTCAGGAATTATGAATTCTGTATTCTTTTTTAAATCCACTTTCAAACCGGTTTTTTCAACTTCAATGGCTTCATAAATATAGGCTTTCAAGATGGTTTCCATTGCAACTATTTCTTGAACATTGGTGAACCGAATCTGGCGCCCCGCCTGTACATTCTCCGTTTGTTGGATTAGAACACCATGGACATCATGTAACAAGGCACCTTTGAAAAACAGAAGCGCACAGTATTCCTTAAATCCATGTATTAAAACTATGTTCCTCTTCTGAGAGGTGTAACAAGGAACACCCCACTTCAATTCTTCGGTCAGCTGACAGTCAAGAATGATCATTCTCAATTTTTCAAATTCTTCCTTCCACTTTTTAGCTTTACTTAAATATTCATCAACCTTAGGATTCATTCTACTATTTGTCATCAAGAAACACCCCTCTCATCATCATAATATTGTGTTGTCAAAATAAGCAGTTCATTTTCAAAAATCCACTTGATTGCTTGCTTAGCTTGCCCCCTTTGCGCCCGATCCATGCTGGTGGACACGACTACGGTGCCGCGGAGAGTCGGTAGAGAACGGCTTTCATGATTGCGTACACCTATATAAAAAGAGAAGCCCACCAATGGGCTTTTCGCATAAATGTTAACTTATCCCCTCTGAAATCCTTTCAACAAAAGCTTGTTTATCTTGGGATCTCTGAACTGGCTAATATATCTCAATTTTTCGATTATTTTGCATTACACAGCTTTTTTTATCGATCTGACTTATAGCATTCCACTGTACCTGATTATGCTGGATATCCAAACATTCCACCAATTGATCATCACTTATTTTTCCCTCTCGTATTTCTTCTTTAGATAAATTGAGTAGTTCTATTTTATGATCTCCATACGATGAAAATAAAATTCAAACTCATCTGTCTTCCAATCTATACACAGTTGCCCCTGCTTGAATAAGATTAGAGGATTCTAATTTACCAATACATATACCAATATTTTTCCTTTCAGCCATTGAAGTTGAAATTTGAACAGAACTAACACGTAAAACCATCTCATTTTGATCTGTGTTTTTGATGAGAATTTGATTACCAATGATCTTTTTTATCTCTGGATGAGTTAAATGATCTAATTCTTTACTAGTTCCCATTATAATTGTGCCTTCATTTTGGGCATCAAGAGTCACCCTTTACATCACGTATACGTAGATTGGCACTTTTTAATCTGGTAATAGCATCTCACAGTAGTGTCATTCTTTCTATGGATGTTAAATCAGGTGCAAATCTTGCTGCTCTTATACTAGCTTGAGCTTCATCCAGTGCAAAATTTCTCTTAAATGTATCTGTAGTAACATCATATAAATCAAATGCTCTTCCTGCCTTATAAGCCTCATAATGACCCACAATTTCATGGGCAATCGTTGCCTTGGCTGAAACATGTGAATTAGCACTCAAGGTTCCAATTCCTGAATTTTCTGCTGGTAATACATCCGTATTTACAATAAATCTATCGTACATCATACCTGTATTCCAATCATCATAAAAACCAGTTCTACTCATTATTATATTATCTTCGGGAAAATCTAACGATTTAGTATACTGAATAATTTCTATTTTCTGTAGATCAGTGAGCGGCAACTCATTACGTAAACCATCCGAAGATATTTGCGGTAGGTCAACTGCCCCTTCATACTTAACCGTTGTACCCAATCCAACTTTAGGCTTAATTAATGAACTGACTCCCCCGGTCATCCCGGCTACACCAATCATATTGGCCCAATGTTCCGTCGACTAGGCATTGGTAGGAGCAAACGCCCCCTGGATGGTTCCTGTTATGCCACATGTACCGAAATTCAATAAATCATTAAAAGAATCCCCTTGTTTAGCTGCACGTTCCATATAGCCCTGATACATTCCTTTTGGAATACCAAACGTCCAATAATCCAAAAAACTGCCCACGCCATCGTAACGTTTTTCATACCTGTCCTCAGCAGCCTCCATAAACGCATTCCCCAGCTCGGCCAAACTATCCGCCGATTTCTGGAACGCATTTCGTGTATCTGGAGCGGGAACGGCACATGAATTAGATGGAGGCGGTAAGCAGCTTGCATCTATATTCCCCGCTTCCATCATATCCGCTAATCTGAATTTATCCGCGCTGTGTCAATTGATTATTCATCTGAGTCGCGTTTTCTGTGCAAGCTCAAATTGATTGGAGACAGACATCAGTTGTTCCGGTGTCACTTTAATGGTTGTCATAATTTACCTCGGTTCAAGTTCGTTATGACATGATATCATTATTCAAATTCATAGAAAACCTTCTCAATTCCTAATTGTTATAAGTAAACTACATCTTTATGCCTGTACAAAAAGAGGCTCTTCGCTCTACTGGATG
>NZ_JBITPH010000019.1:0-87758 GCF_050467685.1 Paenibacillus sp. NRS-1782 | reverse complement strand
CTTTAGTTCAACTTATATAGTATATATCTAACTCTGATAACAGTTACGCTTTTATTTTTAATTATAAGCTAAAAATATACAGTCCACATCGTCTCTGGTCTTTGCTTTAATGACGGCAGTGCCTGGATTACAAGGAACGACTTTGCCAGCCGCTATCATCGAAGCCAACAACCAGGGACGAGGTGTAACCCTCAATTTACATGTCGGTTACTACGATATTACAAGTAACTAAGGGGTGATTTCATGAATGTCTATTTGTTTGTGATCCTTGTGTTAATCCTTGCTGGTAGCCTACTGTTTAACATCTTTAAAAGCTCCATGGGAAAGGACAGCAAAGCTCCAGATATAGTAACCATTATAGGACTTGTTTTTGCAGTCGCTTTGGGTGTAACTCCTGTTTTTCTTAGCGGACTACAGGCGTGGACATGGCATACAACAGTCCTTATTGTTGGATGTGCAGTCGTTATCGTTCGTATCCTGTATAGCTGGAGTAAAAATAGAAGTCACTCAAAAAATGGCTGAGGGATAGTTGACTTTGCTCTATAATCGTACTTACTGTGCATTGAAGGGGGATTTTAAAATGATAGATACTGTGGGAATCGAGTTTTTAGAATCTAACTTGGAAAATGAAAACTATTTTAATCATTGTCGGAGCCATTTTAGCAATCTTTATTCTCTGTTTCTTTTTAAACCTATGGGTGGTCAATAACCTACACGTGCCTCCACAATAAAACGTTGAACTATTGTAAGTCCTATAGGAGCTGATATTATGTATAATTCATTTACCTCAATATTTTTTGCTGCGTTAACTGCAATCACCCTCATAACGCTGCCAAAATTAGAAGCTAGGGTGAGTAAGAGAACAATGTTAAAAGTGAGAATTTCCATAATAACAACAGTTCTGCTGATCGGAGTCGTGTTGTATATCATTGACCCTCAGTGGTGGATCATTGTAGCCTTTGCAATTTTGTTTGTAACCCTTCCTATCTTTTTATTGAAACGTTGGCGCGAAAAAAGCTGAATCAGAAAAAAAGCCTTCCTTGTTGATAGGAAGGCTTTCCATTTTACCCCTTAATTGCTCCCTCCGCAATTCCCTCCATAATGAATTTTTGGAAGAACGAATAGATCAGGATAACCGGGATGGAGGTCAGTACAAGTGCGGCCAGAATGAGCGACCATTCCTTGTTATACTCCCCGAACAGCATGTTTGTCGAAAGAATCAGGGTGTAGTGGTTCACATCCGTCAGCATCAACAGCGGGAGTAAAAAGTCGTTCCAAATCCACAGGAAATCCAAAATCGCAATCGTGACAGTGATCGGCAGCAGCAAAGGAAATATAATCCGAAAGAATGTTTGGAACTCATTACAGCCATCCATCTGTGCCGATTCCTCCAGCTCACGCGGGATGGATTTGACGAATCCATGATACAAAAAGATCGCCATATTCACACCCAAGCCGATATAGATCAGCGCCAGACCATACGTACTGCCTTGGACGGACAAATCCTTTGCCATTCTTGTAAGCGGTATCATAATGGAGTGAAACGGTACCAGCATGGATGCAACAAACAGGGAGAAGATCGCACTGCTCATTTTTCCCCGTGTACGAGAGAGCTTGTAGCCCGCCAGCGCCGAACAGATCACGATGCCGCCTATTCCAATAAAAGAAATAATCGTGGAATTAAGAGCACTGTTCAGCAAATGGGTCTGTTGAAAAGCCTGACTGTAATTTTCAAAATGAAGCTTCGTTGGCAGCGCCGTAAAGGATGCGAACATCTCACCCTGCGTTTTAAAGGAATTAATTACCGCCATGTAGATCGGGAAGAAGGACACCACAGCGCCCACGCAGAGGATCAGGGTAATCAACAAGGAGTTGGCTTTTTTCAGACTCATGCCTCCACCTCCCTCTTCTTCATCACACGTAACTGGATCAGCGTGAAGATCAGCACGATGGCGAACAAAATAACGGATTTAGCGCTTGCGTAACCATAACGGAAGTTGTTGGAAAACGCCTCCTCATAAATGTTCATCGTAATTACCTGCGTACTGCGCCCCGGCCCTCCGCCAGTCAGTCCATAGACGACCTCGTAGACTTTGAAGGCACCGTTCAGGGTCAGGAAGAAACAGATGGTAATCGCATGGGTAATCATCGGCAGCGTCACACTTCTTAACGTCTGGAACGCGTTCGCCCCGTCAATAATAGCGGCCTCCTTCAAGCTTTGCGGTACACCCTGAAGCGCAGCCAGATAAATGATCATCATATAGCCGACACCATTCCAGAGCGATACAATAATGATGGAAAAGAAGGATACCTTCGGATCGCCCAGCCACGATTGGCCCAAAAAGGCGATAGCTGTCTTTTCGGCAATCTGCGGCAGCACGGAGGAAAACACGAACGTCCACATAAATGCGCTAATAATGGTACTGATCATATTCGGCATAAAAAATATCGTCCGAAAAAATCCTTTGGTACGTGTACGTGATTCAATCAGCACCGCCAGAGCTAACGCCAGCACATTTTGCAGCACAATCATGACCAGTACATATTTGAGCGTGAACCAGAGGGAATTGAGAAAATCCGGGTCCTCCTTCAGCGCCTCCACAAAGTTCCCCAAGCCGATAAAGCTGTAATTCGGATTCAATCCGTTCCAGTCTGTAAAGCTGTAGTACATACCGCTGATCGTTGGAATAAGCAGGAAGATGGCGTAAAAGATCAGCGCCGGGGCGGTAAACGCCAGCAGCATCACGTATTTTTTATAGATTTTAAAGGGCATGGAGTCTCCCCCCTCCTGATGTAATTCTATAGGTTTCCGTTACTTGTTTACTTTGTTATATGATTTCCATGCCTTATCCAGCGCCTTAATCACGTCATCCTGCGAGAGCTGGCCTGCATAGTAGGATTGCAGCGATTTGCCTGCCTCATCCTTGACCGCTTGCGGAATGGACGGATCTTGATACGACTTACCTGCTTTCACATATTCGGTAGCGTCATTGACCCAAGGGTAGCTTTTGAACGTATGCACTTTAGAGATCGGGTTGAATTTCAATGCTTCATAGAATGCGCTGGAATCCTTATCGTCCAACACATAGTTGACAAAATCGAGCGCAACCTCTTTATTTTTGCTTGTAGAGGATACAGCCAGCGAAGTCGAAGTCGACAGATTGATCAATGTCGCATTCGGATCGTCATTAATCGGCAACGGAGCTACCCCAAAATCCATTTTTGGATCAGATTTCAAAATCGTTTCCGCAAACCACGGCCCCTGAATCCACATTGCCGCTTTCCCCGCAGCAAAGGCCGCCGATCCATCATCCCCGCCGACTTCCAGCGCCTTGTCTGTACCGTTGCTGTTCACCAGATCAATAATGTCGAACATACTCTTCATTTCGGAAAAAGAGCCCTTGTCCTGATTCATCCGTTCGATAAAATCCTTGTCCTGTGTGTTCATCATCGCACCCGCTGTCAGCGGCACGAATAACTGTGGAATCCAGGATTCCTTGTAGGACAGCAGGAACGGCTTCACATGATTCGCTTTGAGCTTCTCGACCACAGCCTTCATTTCGGTCAGCGTTCCCGGTGGCTTCAAGTTCAGGTCCTTAAATATCTTTTTATTGTACAAGTAGCCCCATGAAATCGTTTCCAAAGGAACTGCCACGACCTTGCCGTCTTTCGTCGTCACCGAGGGCTTCACACTATCCATCAATTTGCTGACAAATGGCTGCCCGGACAGGTCCTCCAAATAGCCCGCTTTATAAAACGGAGGAATTTCATTCACTGCATGCAGAGCGAACACATCCGGCGCATCGTTGGATGCAAGTCTCGTCTTCAAAATTTGTGCGGCATTGTCGGAAGGCGGCATCTCCAATTGCACCGTAACGTCGATATTTTTATCTTTCTTTTCCTTCGCTACGAATGCGTTAATATATTTATCGTAATGCTCCTTCAAACGGGGCTGTGCGATAAACATTTTGAGATTAACCGTTTTACCGTCTCCACCGGAACCGCTGCTGTCACTACCTGAAGAATTCGCTCCACACCCGGCCAACAACGTGCCAACCAGCATTGTGCTCAATACACCTTTCCACATCTTCATGCAAAATGACCTCCCCTAAGTTGAAAATAACTGTGACCCACTGGCTGCTAATTCCTTTGTACTACTTGTTTTGTATACGCTTTCATTATAGGATGGGAGGTCACTTCTGCCATTGGACATCATTAGCCTGTTGGGTTGGATTTTTTTAAACTACGGCTGTTATCTCTCTACATCATTGCTCCTTCCTCATTTCACCGGGCGCCATGCCAAAATGCTTTTTAAACACCCGGTAGAAATACGATACGTCCTCATATCCCGCCATCTCCGCCACCGCTTTAATCGAAATTTGTTTATCTGCCAGCCACTCGCGCGCTTTTTCCATTCTCCGCTGCACGATATAGTCCGTTACATTTTGACCATACTCCTGCTTGAATACCTTGCTCATATACTCCTTGCTGACAAAAAAGTTTTTCGCCAGCTGCTCCAGTGTAATCGGCTCGGCAAAGTGGCTGTCCATATAGTGCCGAACCTCCTCCAGATTCAGCTTGTTCTTATACTTCCGTTGCCGAATGAGCTGCTCCAGCTCCTGCACATAACATGCCGACACAAACTCCAGCGCACGATCCGCAGAGGATAGCGTGTCCTGCGAGAGTGGAAATCCAGCCTTGGCAGTGGGCGTATCCAGCCCGTTGGACGCTGCCAGCTCCTTAAGCTGGGAAAGAAGCTCCTGCACCAGCCTGCCCAGCATATGTGGACTGGATTCCCCGTAGCTCTCCAGCTCCTGCCAAACCTGCTTGCAGGTCATTTGTACGCCCTCCCGATTCAGCTCATTAAAATAAAGTCGCAGCAGTTGCTTATACCGGGACAGCTTGTGGAAGTACTCATAGTCCAGCTCCGCCGCCTCCTGCTGCTGTTCCGCTGCCTTGGCCTCCAGATCGTCTTTGCATTTAAGCAATACTGCATTCAGCTCGACGGGATTGACGGGCTTCAGCAAGTAATCGACGGCCTTGTACCGAATGGCATGTTTGGCATACGCGAAGTCGTCATAGCCGCTCACGACAATGATTTTCATATCGGGAAAATGGTGATTCAGCGCTTGCAGCAGCTCCACTCCGTCCGCACCCGGCATACGCATGTCGGTAATCACAATCTGCGGGGATAATTCCCCGGCCAGCCTGAACGCCTCATCTCCGTCCTCAGCTTCGCCAACCACCGACATGCCAAGCCTTTCCCATGCGCCAAATGTCTTTAGAATATCCCGGTTCCACGGCTCATCATCGACGATTAATACCCGGATCATCCATTTTCCTCCCCTGCTAATGTGAATGGAATACGGATGGTGACATGTGTACCGCTTCCCGGCTCACTGTCTATCGTCACCCCGTAATTCACTCCAAAATTCATCCGTATGCGTGAAGCCACATTGCTTAATCCGATATGGCTACCCTGCGCCCAGATCGGCTCCTGCGATGGATTTTCCAGTCGTGCCCTTACTTCTTCCAGCCTGTCGTGAGCCATGCCGCTACCATTATCGCAGACTGTAATGCATAGGTCTGCTTCCATAAGCTCCACTCGGATTCCCACCCGCCATGCTCCCGCCTTACGATCCAGTCCGTGCTGAAACGCATTTTCCAGCAATGGCTGAAGCGACAGCTTGGGCAGACGAACATCCAGCGCCTGTTCATCCGTCTCCACCTGAAACACCAGTCGTCGCGGAAACCGCCGCTGCTGGATGCGCATATAGTGACCTACATGGTCAATTTCCGCGCGTAAGGAGGCCATATCCTGCGGCTCCCGTACCACGTAGCGGAACATCTCACTCAGCGACCGAATGACCTCATACGTGTCCTCTGGCTTTTGGGAAAATACCATGCTGCCGATCATTTGCAGCGTATTTTGCAGAAAATGGGGATGAATCTGCGCCTGAAGCGCTTTTAGCTCGGCCGTCTTTTTTTGTAAATTCATACTATATTCCGTCTGGATATGCTCGCGGATTCGTCCTGCCATGCCATGCAGACTTCTTTCCAGCATTCCAATCTCATCCGGGCGTGTACTGGGTTCTCCAGCAGGTCCCTTGATCATCTCCAGTTCCTGCACCGACCGGGCCAAATGGACAATCGGGCGTGCGGTACGCCATGCGATGAAAACAGCCATGCAGATCGAAACCAATATGGAGATCCCGCCTATAATAATCCCGTACAGCATGGTCGAAAAAGCGCTGTGGTTAATGGAGGAAGTGGGTACGATTTTGACCAGCCTCAGCCCTACCACATCCAACTCATTATAAAATACATAATTACCGGCAGTCTTAATCATTCCCGGCCCCGGCTGAACATCCCGAAGTGCTGTCAGTACCTCCGCAGGAGGGGACTGGCGAATCTGCGACGGATACATCACCTTTCCATCTGAACCTGTAATAAAAACCTGATGCTGATCCCCCCGACCCAGCAAACCCAGCGTCTGATCGAATTGGGACCACAGCACATCCAGTGAAATAGCACCCGTCTGCTTCTGATCCTCAAAACGGCGAATACTGCGGGTCAGTGTAAATCGTTCCGGGGCAGCGGGGCTTATGCGAATCGAATAATCCTTATTCGCTTTCCACATCTCGGCATACTGAGGGGGGATACCGTTCACCGTCGTAATGGCATTTTGCATCCCATTGAAGGTAAACAGCGTTTGCGGCTGCTTCAAATAGAGCTGGATGCCGATCACATGGCTCCCGGCCGAATAATATACATTCGCCAGCGTATTGAGCATTTTTCGCTGCGCATTAAATTGACTGGAAAGATTGCCCGGCTCACGCTCATTCAAATAATCACTCAGATCGGGGCTGATCTGAATGCTGTAAATCAGGTGGTTCAGACGATCTAACTGGTCACTAACATAGATTCCCGTCCATTTCATATTGGACATATTCGTCTCCACCACTTCGGTTTCCATCGACGCTCTGCTTTTTTCCGCAGCCAGCGCCGTGACGGCAATAACCGGCAGCACAGAAAGGACGATCATCGTCAAAATCAGCTTGAGTTGAATGCTGCGTCGATACGGGGCTGTCAGTGCCCGAAACCAGCGAACTACTCGGGTTGGCATAGCGATGCTCCCCTCTGTTCAGCTATATGCGAAAACGCCCCGCTATACGCAGGGGCGCTCATTTTCCGGGTATTCCCGGCTGGACACATATATAATTTCATTTATATGTCGATTTCAGCTCATTACTCATCATTTACGCTTCTTCGATAATTATAACACTCCAAGGCTCTAATTGAAGCGTTTGTCCTTGAACAACTGTCTGCTGTCCGATCAGCTCCTTGCCGTCTCCATGCGGATACACAACTGAGCCTGCTTGTTCGGAATAGTTAAAATAGTACCGGATCGTCCGTTCCAGCTCATTCGTACCGGATTTAACAATGATCGGATACGAGACTTCCTGATCTACTCCCCACACTCCCGCCTGCTTCGCGACAGAACGGAATAGCTCACGAATGACCGCCGGGCTTACGACACAGCCAATGTAGGTCGCCGTTCCCTGACCATAACGGTTTTGCGTAATTGCGGCATATTTACCCCAATGCGGATGGTCGTAATAGGCCAACACCTCGGCAGTTGTCGGTGTAATCAGCTCCATCCACGTATCCACCTGATTCTCCTCTGCTGCCACTTCAAAAGGATTATCCTTGAGCGTTACATTCTTCGGCTCCACGAACAGGCTGTAATGAATGCCGCAGGCTTCGCTAATCACGCCCGGCTGCCGGGAGGTTCTCACCTGCACATGCTCATCGGTAAACCCGCTTCGGAACGTGTATACCACATGACCGCCGTTTTCCACATAACGGTTCAGCTTTTCCAGTAACGCATTCGGTGCAGAGTAGAGAACGGGTACGATCAAGAGATCATAATCGTCAAATGACTCCGTACCCGGATGAACGATATCCGTACCGATATTCAGCTTATACAGCTCGTCATACAAGCGACGTACAATGTCATTGTAATTCAGCGAACTATTCATATTGAACTTGAACCAGTTAATTGATGTCAACGCTTCATTGCTGACCAGGATGGCTGTTTTGTTTTTCTTTTTCAGGTTGACCAGATGCGGAGACAATCTCGCAAAATCCTTCCCGATGGTCTGTGCTTCCTCATAGACAGGATTGGGTTCAAAATCATGACTCAGCAGACCCTTCCAGTATGTTTCGAAGGAATTATGGATGGAATGCCAATGCCAGTAGGCCACCATATTGGCCCCGGAAGCCAGATGACTGAACGCTTGCAGTCGCAATTGCCCCGGATAGGGAACCCAATGGGTAAAAGCCTGCGCTTCCGTTTCCAGCACCAGATAATTATTATTCTTCGTGGAGCGCGCCACATCACCACCAAAGGAAATTTCAATCCCGGTCAAATCATCCTGTGTTGGATGGTAAATATCCACCCCCGTCACATCAAATGCCTGAGATGCCGCAAAATGATCCACATCCGGCTGAATGCCGAAGGAATGGCCTCTCCACTCAAAATCAAAGTTTTGCGTAACAAACTGATCCTCCCGCTTGTATTCATTCACGAGCGCGACCTGCCAGGCGAGGAAATCCGTGACCAGCTTGCGCTGGAATTGGGAAAAGGCTGCGCCCAGGCTTCCATTAATCGTCCCGACCACGGAAGGGAAATCCTCCCAGCTATTGATCCGATTGCTCCAGTAATCAAGGCCGAATTTGTGGTTCAGCTCTTCCAGTGATTCAAACTGCTCACGCAAATGCTTCACAAATCGCAATTGCACATTCGGCCCGCTTGTGTTGTAATGCTTCGTTTCGTTATCCGTCTGAAAACCGATTACCGCCGGATGCTGACTCACCGGTCCAATCAGCTTGCGTATGATCCGCTCGGCATGGAACAGGTACACCGGGTTCGTAATGTCCATAATCTGACGGGCCCCGTATTTGCCCGGGCCTTGTGGTGTTGTCGCCAATACGTCAGGATGCTCCTTGACCAGCCATGTCGGTACAGCATAGGTTGGCGTGCCTACAATGACCTCAATGCCCGCCTTATGCATTGCATCCAGCACCCGATCCACGGAGGTAAAATCAAACACTCCGTTTTGCGGTTCATGCGTACTCCAGGTGGATTCGGCAATTCGAACCACGTTGATGCCCGCATCCTTCATCATTTGAATATCTTGGTCCAGACGGTCATAAGGCATATATTCATCATAATAAGCAACGCCGTACAGCAGCTTTTTCATCAGGTCGTCCTCCAATATGTTCGTAGTAGAGTGTCGTGTGCTAAGGGTCATTGCCAGTCATGCGAACCTGTCCGCTCTGCGGTACATTCGGGATATAGCCTGCAAAGGCCAGCGCATACCCTATGCGGATTGATGTTGTTTCCATAGTTACTCCTGATTTCGAAATGGAATCGTTTTCAATCAATCCTTATATAAGTGCTCTCTTTTATATAAAAGCTTATATTATAGGATTTGTAAACGCTCTTTTATTATAATTACATGTTAGGTACAATAAGATTGTCTAAGCGGTGTAAAATTTGCCCTAATCGAAGGTGATCTGATGATATTGAATTCTGGAGTAGACCCAGCTCTGTTCGAAAATTGCCATTGGCTTCCTAACATTGACTGGAATGTAAAGTTTTTTGGCGCTCATATTCACCGGGTAAAAGCAAACTGGTGTATGCCAGAAGAGTCACATATCGGTTTTGAAATTGTACTGATTTTGGAGGGTCGTCAGGAGACGATCATGGAGAATAATGTGTATTCGGTTGGTGTCGGGGATATTCTGATCATTCCACCGGGATTCAAGCATGTGAGTCAATGTGCTTCCCCGGACGGGATGTATTATTTCAGTACCCATTTTAATATAGATGATCCGTTATTCCGTCAGGAGATGATTAAGAGCAACCAGCTTTTTTTTCCAGCCGGTACTGAAACGAACATAAAGCTGCAAAAGATCGTGCACAGCTGGATTGGCATGATGCAGGAGAACGGAACATATACGACAGCGGATCGTTTTCGCATGCAAATTGCCTTGTTTGAGCTGTTCGGGATATTCTCGCAAATGATTTCTACCGGGATGGAGCCTACGCTTTCGCCCTCATCCGTTCAGTATGCCAAGGCCATTATGGAGGCCATCCAATCCAGGTTCAAGCCTTATCGGGATGATGAATCTGCCGAGCCGACGTTCCGCATTGAATATGTGGCAGCCTCCCTCGGAATCAGTCCCGGATATGCACAGGAGGTATTCCGCAAGGTATACGGCTATTCGCCGCGTCACTACCTGTCGGAGACGAAGCTGCACGAGGCGAAAGTGCTGATCCAGCAGCCCAATCTGCCGCTGAACAAGATAGCCTCCCTGCTCGGATACTCCAGCTTGGCTCATTTCAGCAGACAGTTCAAGCGCTGGACCGGCACCAGTCCGCTCAAATACCGCCAAACACTAGGCCCGGTTACTGAGCAGGATTAAGGTGATTACAGTTGGAGTACAAAAGTCTCTTCAAAGGGATTTACAGAATAAAATGTTCTAAAAAATGTCGTAAGCTCTTAATTGTTCAAGAGCTTACGACAGATTCAACAATGGAAGTAATCAAAGTGTAAAAATGAATTTGGAAACGGAATCAAAAATGACTGGCGAAGTAACTGGAACTATAAAATATGGTTTTTCAGCAGTTGCAGAAGGTGAGATGAGTTTAAAGATCGGTCAGGAATATAGAAAGAAAGTTTCCATTGACGTGACCATTAAACCTTGGCATACTGCTGAATTAAAAAGCGCTGCAAGAGGTATAAAAAGAAATTATGAGTATACAGATACGGGATGGTTCGGAGATACCAAATACACAGCTTCAAGTTATGATAACAACGGCGGTGTAGAATACTGGCTCTATGATAATCCACGCTAATTTAAAATAATCTGATTACATACCCTCCTCGAAATGAGGAGGGTTTACCAATTACAAAAAGAGGTGAATACATATTGAGACTACGTTTTATTCTAATCACCATGTTGGTGCTGACTCATTCTATTTTTTTATTTGGATGTACCAACACTAGCCAAGAAAAAGTTATAAATAAATCAGATGAAACTATAAACACTCAATTGGAATATATACGACAAGTACGTGTACGTGAGAATAGTTATTTTATTTTCAATTCTCATGATGATAGCCCTCAAAAAATTAAGATTAGTTTCCCCTACAGAATAGAAGACCTAAACATTAAAAAGGCATCTTTATTATTAAATAATGAAGTTGTATTAGATAATGTCAAAATAACTATGATCAATGAAAATGAATTGACTGCAAATATCAATTTCATTCCTGAATTTAATGCCATTGAGGCCCTTCTTGAGGATGGGAGAATTGTACGATTAAATCCTGGTCAATACTACTTCGAAAAATTCAAGGAGGAAAATTTAAATGATTTTGAGAAACAAATTCTTGAAGTTAAGAATTTTCATTTGAAATTCAAAAACGGACACTTGCTGGTAGATATCATACTTCCTCAAGATAACAACTCCAAAATAGAATATCTGCTTCCTTCTCACATTAGAAAGTATGCGTCTGATTTAAAGTTCTCTCATCATAAAACAGATCATAACTCCGTTCAGTATACGTTGGAAGCCAATATATCCCACGATATTCTTCTGGAAAACAATGTGGATTCAATCACTTTTGATATTGGGATCATTCAAAATCACAAAAATAACAGGTGGTTCCTAATTAAAGGAAAGGTACCCGTAGAAGCTTCTGATTTTAAATAATAAAAATATAAGATATCCCTTATCTAATAAAATTGTAAAAGGCGCAGGTTAAAAATAGCAAAATTCCGCGCCTTTTTTCATTACAGCCTTACATCCCCTATATGCTGATGCACCACATACATCATCCCCATCAAGAACAAGGCCAGTCCCAAATAACCCATCCCGAATTTCCAGCGTGATGACGTGGGTACCTCATAATATTTATCATTTTCAAACGGAAGGTAGTCAATCTCACACAGCAGTTTAAGCTGATACGCATCCGGTGTCGGGATATGCTCCACACCATTCAGCCTTACATCCTGGACAAGACACTGCTGTGGCAGCAAAAGCGTCTGCTCCACATCCAGACTTTCCATATACACCGTCACATATTGCTGTCCTTCCAGATCCGAGTAGGTATTAAAGGATAGTCTACGGGTATGCTCCGGTCCGGGTAGCGGGTATCCTTGCTCATACAGATGCTGTACGTTAACTAGCGGCTTTTGCAATGAAGATAGGAGCTTGACCTCTCCTTTATTGCGTTTAACATATTTTTTGTACAAATCGTAGGCAAAGAGCGCCCATATCAGGAAAAATAAAAAGGATTTTAAATACACAATGACGACGATTCCACCCAACAAGCCTACTAGCCACAACCACCGCGTTACTGCCGTGGAAATTCGTCCGCCGTCGAGCGGGTGAATCGGCAGCAGATTGATCAGATTCAGAAAAAAACCAATATACGCCAGTGCATACAATAGCGGACTGTCCGTTGCGTAGGCTCCCGCGTATACCACCATAGCCCCAACCGTGCCCAGTAGCGGGCCGCCCATCGCCACATACGCCTCTGTTTGCGCATCCAGGGGATGCCGTTTCATCGTAATCAGCGCACCCAGAAAAGGGATAAACAACGGTGCCGATACCGGAAGTCCTTTCCGCTTGGCAGCCCATACATGCCCCAGCTCATGCACGAACAGCAGCAGCACAAAACCAACCGCAAAGCCCCACGGGTACAGCAGCGCGTAGAAGCCAATCGTCGTCGCCATAGATAACAGCGCACCGCCGAATTTACCGAATTTCAATAGAGCCAGCAACGACTTCCCCTTCAAAAGAAGCAGCGCCGCCGCACTGCCTAGATACCATTTGGATGAGCCGGATTTGGAATTAGCCTTTTTATCTTCTTCTTGCAAAAGCGTCCGCCTCCTTTCTATACACTTCCATTGTATCCTGCTATGTACAGCTTGTAAAAACAATATCAAAATATTCCAAACAGCGCCCAAATAACCATCCGCATGTGTCCACGATCACGCCTGTTCTGTTATCATAAAAGAAAACGGAACGACTCAAGAGAGGATTGCGAACCATGAGCTTTGAACTTACCCGGCGGGTCATTAGACAGCTATGCAGTCAAGCCGCTTATGACGACGGGGACGCCTATTATCGGGCCAAAAGAGTGGCCTTCACCCAAATAGATCATGATGATGGTGTGTATGAGGCTACGATCAAAGGAAATCGCTTCTATGCCGTTGCCGCTATGATCCGTCCTAACGGCAATATCCGCGCAGAATGCACCTGTAGCACATTTCAAACCACCGGACGGTATTGTAAGCATATTACTGCTGTTCTTATTAACGTCTATGAAATGCTGAGCGGAAAAAGTCTGTCTGTGCGTTCTTATGCTTCCAAACTCCATTCGGACATGACCCCAGACTCAGTAGAAGGAACTGAAGCAGACGGAATCTATACTGCTGCCGCTGCTCCGTATGATCACGCCCGGACGGCACGATTCTCCGGTATCACGCAGAGCGACCTCCAGCTGACGGACAGTATGCTAAAGCTATTCAGCAGCAAGAAGCCGCTTCGCAGCACCCTTACCCTGCTGGATACCCGCGCTATTCTGGATTTTCAGTTTGTGATTCGTCCCTTTGCCTATGGTTACCAAAAGTACATGTTTGGTATAGAAATGAAAGCCGGGCCCAAACGATTGTATATCGTCCAGAAAATCCGTCCGTTTCTCGACAGTATTGATCGTGGCGACAGCTACATGTTTACGAGAAACTTTTCATACGAGCCTCAGTTGTACCGATTTCGACTCGAGCATGACGCTATTCTTCAACAGTTGGTTCAGGTTCGTCGTAATGAGAGAATGATCCGGGAAACCTCGGGTACGTATTCGTCCTCTGGCAGCCATATGAGTGGAGAACGGATGCTGCTCATTCCACCTGCGGCCTGGGAAAAGCTGCTCCCCTTGCTGGCAGCAGCACAGGGCGTCCAGTTTGAAATTCACGGAAACACAACCGAGGGTATTCCTCAGTCGGACAGCATGCTTCCGCTGCAATTCGAATTCGATAGAGCCGAGACTGACACCGAGGGCTACCAGCTAAGCATTCAAGGGCTGGATGATCTGACCATTATGGAGGACTACGGCATCGTCATTGCCGATGGCAAGCTCGTAAAGCAAAAGAATGATCCGCTGCAACGTCTGTCCGAGCTAAAACGGATGGTCGAAGTCCATCATAAGCGGAGGATTCAGATTGCAGCGGAACAGATGGAGTCCTTTATGGATAAGGTTGTTCCCGGGCTGATGAAGCTTGGACGTGTCCACATGACACGTTCTGTCTCTGAGCGGGTTACACAGCAGCCTTTAAAGGCGAAGCTATATCTGGATCGGGTAAGAGACAAGCTGCTGGCTGGACTGGAGTTCCAATACGGGGAGATCATCGTGAACCCACTGGAAACCGACGAGCGGAAGCCCGACAACGACCGTATTCTGATACGGGACGGGGAGCAGGAACAACAAATTTTGGATCTGATGGAGCATAGCTCCTTCGCCAAAACTGACAGTGGATATGTTATGGAAGATGAGGATGCGGAATATGATTTTCTATATCATACAGTGCCACAGCTGGAAAAGCTGGTAGAGGTATATGCCACAGGTGCTGTTAAATCGAAAATAAACAATACCCTGCCCACCCCGAAGGTACGAGTAGAGCTGGACGAACGCACCGATTGGCTTGAATTTAAATTTGATATCGAGGGCATTCCGGAATCCGAAATCCGCCAGCTGCTAAAATCATTGGAGGAAAAGCGAAGATATCACCGCTTGCCGAATGGCGCTTTGCTACCGCTGGAAACAGAGGAATACATGGAACTGATCCGGTTCATGAACGAAACGGGAATTCGCAAAAGCGACCTGGATGCCGCACAAATTCGCATCCCCGTTACGCAAGGACTGTATTTAATAGATCCCCATGACCAAGGGAAGAACCTGACGCTGGGCAAAACGTTTCGCCAACTGCTGGAGAATATTCGTAATCCAGATCATCTCGACTTTCCAGTACCCGACACACTTGCACCGATCCTCAGAGATTATCAGGTTTACGGCTTTCAATGGCTCAAGACGCTGGCGCATTACCGTTTCGGGGGCATTTTGGCAGATGATATGGGACTGGGCAAAACGCTGCAAAGCATCGCCTTCCTCGTCTCCGTGCTGCCGGAAATCCGTAAGCAGCAGCTTCCAGCCATCATCGTGTCTCCTGCGTCACTGGTGTACAACTGGCGGAATGAGCTGGAGAAGTTTGCACCCCATATCCGTGTCGCTATTGCAGACGGCACCGCGGATGAGCGTAATCGAATCATTAGGGACGCAGCGCAGTATGATGTCATTATCACCTCCTATCCTCTGCTGCGTCGGGATACGGACTTGTACGGCAAGCTATCGTTCCACACGCTGATTTTGGACGAGGCGCAGGCATTCAAGAACCATGCCACCCAAACAGCACAGGCTGTGAAGGATGTAACAGCCCGTTACCGTTTTGCTCTGACTGGCACACCGGTGGAAAATACATTGGAGGAGCTATGGTCCATCTTCGATGTGGTATTTCCCGAGCTATTTCCCGATGGAAAAAGAGCATTTCACAATCTCACCCGGAATGTGATCGCCAAGCGGGTACGACCGTTTCTGCTGCGCCGCCTCAAGAGCGACGTCCTGAAGGAGCTGCCTGAAAAAATCGAATCCGTTCAGGTGTCGCGGCTCCTGCCGGATCAGAAGAAGCTGTATACCGCCTATCTGGCCAAGCTTAAGCATGAGACATTAAAGCATCTGAATGAGGAAGGCTTCCAGAAAAACAGGATCAAGATCCTTGCGGGTCTGACCCGGCTTCGCCAGCTCTGTTGTCATCCGGGCTTGTTCATTGAGGGCTACACCGGAAGCTCAGCCAAGTTTGAGCAGCTGCTTGAGATCATTACGGAATGCCTTAGTTCAGGCAAGCGGATGCTCATCTTTTCACAATTCACGACGATGCTTCAAATGATCGGACGTGAGCTTGCTCAGGAAGGAGTGTCCTACTTTTATCTGGACGGGCAGACTCCCGCTTCGGAACGTGTGGAGCTGTGTAGCCGTTTTAATGAAGGAGCACGCGATCTGTTCCTGATATCTCTGAAAGCAGGAGGAACCGGCCTGAATCTCACCGGGGCAGATACCGTCATCTTGTATGATCTGTGGTGGAATCCCGCTGTAGAGGAACAGGCTGCCAATCGCGCCCACCGGATGGGCCAGAAAAAAGTCGTGCAGGTGATTCGTCTCGTCACGCAAGGTACGGTAGAGGACAAAATGTATGAATTACAGCAAAAAAAGAAAAATCTCATTGACCAGGTCATCCAGCCGGGACAAGAAACCCTTTCGGCACTGACCGAGCTGGAGATTCGTGAGCTGTTAATGATCTAGACAGGTTTACCGCTATGAAGCCGAACTTTTAAGACAGCTCATGGAGTATGACCGCACTGGAAAGATCCAAAAGCGAAAAGGTCCAATTGCGGTAGAAGCACCCCGCAATTGGACCTTTTATTACTTATCCTGATGTGTCGTGGTCTATCCTAATTAATCCTGCTTCAATACTCTAACTTCAACGGGAACCAGATGAGACTCAATCAGGGAACGCTGTGACTCAAACCACTCTGGCAGCATCAGCTTGTGACCCAATTCATTCAATTCCTCATCTACAGTGAAGCCGGGCGGATCGGTCGCAATCTCGAACAAAATACCACCTTGCTCGCGGAAGTATACTGCATTGAAGTATTGGCGATCCACAATACCGCTCGTCCCAAAGCCATGCTGGCGAACCGTTTCGTTCCACACCTGATGCTCCGCATCGTCCTGCGCACGCCAGGCGATATGGTGAACCGTACCCGCACCACCGTTGCCCCACGGTACATCTTTGACCGGAATGTCGATCAGATTGCCCAAATCGCCAGTCGCCTGATAGCGAATGTAGCCTGCATCTGCATCTTCTCCGATGGGAGTCATGCCCAGAACGTTCTCCAGCACGCCTTGCGTATGCTTGGAATTAGCACTGAACAGCACGGCGCCGCCAAAGCCCTTGATCGCTTTATCCGCAGGCACGCCGCCTGCTGTCCACGTGTTCGCCGGGCCTCCTTCCCGCTCCACCAGTTCCAAATGCAAGCCCTCATTGTCTCGGAGCTGAATGAATGACTCTCCAAAACGAGTGGCCTTCGAGAAAGACACCTTCAAGCTGTGCAGACGATTTTCCCAGTATTCCAAAGCACCGGAAGGTATGACATACGTCGTAATTCCAACCTGTCCGCCCCCAATCTTACCCCTGCGTGTACCCGGCGCCGGAAAAAAGGTAATAATCGTTCCTGGGCTACCTTGTTCATTACCAAAATACAAATGATATACTTCAGGAGCATCAAAATTAATCGTCTTTTTAATTAATCTCAATCCAAGCACGCCTGCGTAAAAATCAACATTGCCCTGCGGATCTGCTGCAAAGGACGTGATATGATGAATTCCTGCTGTTTTCAATGACATCTCAGTCACTCCTTTTCCTCATCTAATCTGATTTTATTTATACATTTCAAAATCCGTTGTAGCTGACAAATTGCCCAACTGGCTTACGGTATCCACGTGCACGCTGACCAGATACATCTTCTTTCCCCAAGGTAATCAGCATAGCTGGCACAAAATTTTCAGGAATATTCAATACTTCCCGTACCTTCTCCGGGTCAAAACCGATCATCGGGCAAGTGTCCCAGCCTTTGTCCTTGGCAATCAACATAAATTGCATGGCAGACAGGCTGGCATTACGAATCGCTTCTTCTCTTTGGAAGACAGTTCCCCGTTCGCGATAGAATTGGGTTACCGATTCCACCGTGCTGTCATATTCCTGCTTGCTCAGGACGCCCAGGTTCAGAAACCCTTCATTGAGGTCAGCTACTTTCGTATACGCCTCGGTATCCCCCAGTACCACAATGGTCGCCGAAGCCGTTAATATTTTATACTGTTTACTTGCCTCATCATGCAGTCTTTGTTTCACATCCGAATCCTGAACCACGATATAGCGCGCATGCTGTAAATTAAAAGCCGATGGAGCAAACTTCACCAGCTGAAATATCTCTTCCAGTTCTTTTTGATCTATTGTTACATCAGGAATGTATTTAGAAGCTGATCTTCTCTCTTGAATAATATTCACCAATTCGCCCATGTTCCCGTTCCACTCCTTAATATTATTTTTAAATCAATTATCTTTAAATTAAGAATATATCTTTACGTGTTTTCTGTCAAGTAAAAATGTTCGATCTTCAAGCCTCTTATTGATCCCACACTTTAACCTCACACCTTTCACAGATCGGTTGCCCGTATTCTCATTGTAATGGCTTCACGTTGCGCTTTGGTCAAGCTTTTGAAAACCAGCTCGTACGAATGGTCTATCATGCTGTACAAATCCTCCAGCGGGAAAGTAGAATCGACCGTTACCGTGTTCCAATGCTTTTTATTTAAATGATATCCCGGCTTTATCGCCTCGTTTTGCTCACGCAGGTTTTCCGCAATAACCGGATCACATTTCAGAGATACTTGGCAAATACCGTTCGCTTCTCTCAGGAGAGCAAATACTTTGCCTCCCACCTTCAGCGCCAGTGGCTCAGGACCAAAAGGGTAATCCTCTATCGCTTCTTTTTTGCCTAGACCATATGCCACAATCTTCTCATACATCAGTATTCTCTCCTCTGCTCAGTCATCATCCTATGAAGCTATTTGTGCCCTATTATATCACCTCCGCACTCTCCAAATACACCAGGACCATGCTACAATTAAAGTATCTGTGCCAAAAGGAGAGTCATTATGGATACTATTACACATACACTGTTCGGCTTGGCCTTATACGGCGCAGTCAAGAAGGAGGACATGACGCGCAGGCAAAAGGGCGCACTGCTATTCACCACCGTTGTTGGCTCGCAAATCCCTGATATAGATGTGATTTCTGCGTTGTGGGATGTGTCGGGGCGATACCAGATGTGGCACAGGGGTCTTACCCATTCACTGTTCCTCGTTCCCGTGTGGGCGGCATGTATTGCCCTGCTGGTGCGCTTGCTCTTCCGACAATCCGGCTGGCGGTGGTTTGGAATATCCCTGCTGGCGGTGTTCATTCACGATACGAGCGACCTGTTTAACGCTTGGGGCACGGGGTATTTTGAACCTTTCTCGCAGATGAGAGTGACCTTCGGGACGATTCCGATTGTGGACCTTGTTCTATGGGCGTTGATGCTGGCGGGGTTCCTCTATGTCCGCTTCCGGCGTTCTGCTCGAATTTCCTCGATGGCCGTCTACCGGATCGTCTGGGTGCTGATGGCGCTGCATTTCACCGTCCAGACTGCCCAAGGCATGCTCATTCTGCACCAGCAAAAGACACAAGCACCTTATGAGCAGGCAGCGCTATCTGCCGATTTTGTCCCGGGTGTGTTCACTGTGATTAGCAAAAAGGACTCCGTAGTCACCCTGAGTAAAGGCTCCCTGTGGACAGGCTTTCGTACAGTAACAAAGCTGCCATCCCAGGACCAGGCTAATCTGGATGCGCTGTTTGCCAGCAATCCAAAGGCACAAACGCTTGTGCAATGGTCGCCCTTCGTGGTCGTTGTAGACGACGGAAAGCGTCTGGGCGTATACGATCCACGTTTCTATCGAGAGGGTCAATCCTTTCTGTACGAATTTATCGACCGTCCATGAGTTCGTGAGCTCGTGCAGGTCTAAAGATTTAACTATATTTTATATACTGTATCTGCAAGCTGAAGCCCTTTCGCTTCCCATTAGGAAGTTGGAAGGGCTTGTTCTGTTCGTATTGCAGAGAAAGTTATGCAAGAACCCTATATTTTGATATACTTCCGTGAGAGGCTGTATCGACAACTTCGAACGGTACTCTAGTTTAGTGTAATTCAATATGTAGATGTGTGAGCCTATGGAGGTGAACTCGTTGGATTTTGCTCTGATCCGCAAGGACCGAGACAAAAGAACGGTCGCAAATTGACTCTTTTTTTGCCTTTCGGACCTTTTCGGCCATGTGCTGAAAGGTTTTTTTTGTGATCTAAAACATAGATAGGGAAAGGATTGAATGTAACCATGGCAACTCCAAAGGCGCTTAATATTTTGCAATTGAAGAAAATGAAACGAGAAGGTTTACCTATAAGCATGATTATGGCATATGATTATCCGTCTGCTGGTTTGGCTGAGGTAGCTGGTGTAGTCTGCCATGACATGCTGCAATACTCCTCTTCTTACCGGGAGAAAAAGTTCGTAAAAACATATTCGGATATAGGTACTCTGATCCGCGACAGCATCGGGCAATATGTCAAGGACGTGAAGGACCGTTCTTTTCCGGGCGAAGAGCATGTTTTTAAGGCAGATGAGAACATAGTAGAACGACTGTACGGGAATGCAAAAGTAAAGGCAGGGACCCTATGATGCGAATTTTGATTGTAGGTGCAGGGGCTATTGGAGGCTACTTCGGAGGACGTCTTATTCAAAAAGGAGAAGACGTAACCTTTTTCGTACGTCCTTCCAAAAAGTCTAGTTTGAAAGCAAACGGTCTGATTGTTAAAAGTGTTCATGGGAATTTTCACACGCCAATCCGTGCTATTACATATGGTGAAGCTGTCGAGCCGTTCGACTGCATTATCGTTGCGGTCAAAGCGTATCATCTGCCCCAATTGCAATTCGATCTTGAGCCCTATATCGGTGAACATACCATGATTCTTCCGTTACTTAACGGTTACGAACATTTTGACTCTTTACGCAAGCAATTCGGTCCGGAAAAAGTGCTGGGAGGACTTTGTTATATCGAAACTACGCTAGATCATGATGGTTCTGTCGTTCAGACAAGTCCATTCCACCGTATCGTCTTCGGTGAATGGAACGGCGTGCAATCAGAGCGTACACAAATACTGCTGAATCATCTTGATCATGCAGGCTTCATAGTCACACGAAGTCAGGATATCCAGCGTGAAGTTTGGCAGAAATATATATTTGTTGCCAGCTTGAGCGGAATCACAACACTAATGGATACCTCTGTCGGGACTATACTTGCCACGGCAGAGTCACGTGCTATATACGAAAAGCTGCTGCATGAGATGGTCACACTTGCTCGCAACGCAGGGATACCGATTGATTCAGAGATGGAAGCTCATACATTGAAAACGATGGAGTCCTTACGACCAGAGATGATGTCATCCATGCAACGTGATATGCATAAAAAGCTTCCGATTGAAGCGAGTCACCTGCATGGTTCACTTCTTGCATTGGCTTCTGGCAGTAATGATGCATATCCGATACTTGAAACGGTATATGCCCGATTAAAGGTATATGAGAGCTTATTGGATACTATCTAACATTTGATTAAGTTAAAAAGCAGATCCTTCCATGATGTGTTCATGAAGGGTCTGCTTTTGTTTTACTCTATACTGTCTGTCTCGAACAAGTTTGGTCAAGCCCTTGAAGTAATGCTTGTAACTCCTGCCTGGTTTCAGAATCGGTAATTACGCCTTCCTGATTTAGCTTCAATGTGATATGCGGAATCATGACCTTTCCATTTTCCACAATCTCGGCATTGATCATTTGCAGTGTTAGCAACAGAGAGGCATGGGCCAGATTCCCACCCATAGGAGAAGGTGACGCGCTAATAACTGCTGTAGGTTTATTTACAAATTCGCCCGAAGAAACGATCCAATCCAATGCATTTTTCAAAGTACCCGGAACACCATTCCCATATTCCGGCGTACAGATCAATACCCCATCCGCTTCTTTCAGTTGTTCCCGCAGCTCCTTGACGGAAGCCGGCCCGTCTTCTACATCCAGATCCGGGTTAAAATGAGGAAGCTCACCCAATCCGTTATACATCGTAAATATCATATTCTCTGGCGCTAACCCAATGGTAGCCTTTAATAAGGCTGTATTGGAGGACTTTTGACGAAGGCTCCCCGATATAGCCAGTACCTTGATTTTCTGATCCACCCATATCATCTCGTTTCCTTATTTAACTCGCAACATCTTTTGTACTCAGTGTACTACAGATAGCCCAGAATTAAAAAATGCCTGCGGCTTCGCAAGCATTCGTCAAATCAGGTATCCTTCTCTTGCTTGCGCTGTACCCCGATCAGATCGAGGAAGAAGACAAACAGCGGGATACCAACAATCAAGCCCCAAATTCCAATCAGATGTTCAGAGAAAATTAGGACGACAAAGGTAAAGAAAATCGGTAAATTGGTTTTGGATGACATCAGCTTCGGATTCAAGTAGTAGGCTTCAATCGCATGGATCACCACAATCAGAATAATCAGGTAGATGACATAATGAATGCCTCCGACGCTAAAGGCAATCAGACCGAGCGGCAACAGTGAGATGAACACACCTGCCACCGGAATCAGACCCAATACGAAGATGATCAATGCAAGACCGAGCAGATTGGGAAAACCCATAATCCAGAGCGCAATCGTGGTCAATATACAGTTAATCAGTGAAATCAGCAGTTGAGCCTCCAGCACCTTCCCGAACGTACCCAGGAACATGCGGCCAAAGTGACCCACTTCTTCAAAAAACCACCCCAGCTTGCTATGCTTAAACGTAGCTGTAAAGCGTGTAATATAGGATTTTTCCATCAGGAAGAATAAGCTCAAAATTATCGACACCAGCAGTTGTGTGCCCAGTTGACTTACTTTCATGACTGCATTCAAGCCAGGCTCAAATAGCCGTTGAACATTCAGCGTATCCATAAATTCAATAATCGTTTCGTTCCATTGGTTACGATCCGGGTACATATATGCTTGCTGAATCATGAGGTACACCTGCTTGACCTGCACGCTAATCAGCGGCACCATCCGATAAACTCCCCATATGATGATCAGAATCAGCAATACGTACACCAGTAGCAGCACAATCGTAGGCGGCACATTGGCGAACCGCTTAATCAGCTTGCTCACTCCGTTATATATACTGCCGATCAGGATCGTAAGCAGCAGCGTTAACAAAATAATATTCATCATGCTTCTTAATAAAAACAACGCCAAAATGATTATTGCAAGGACGGCTACCCGTCTAACACCCGCATGATTCATCCAATTTCTTACCATTCGTCTTTATTCCCTCTCTCCTTCTTGACTGTCAACCTTGTAATCTGTCCTAACGATTAGCTTTCTCTTTTTAACCATTTACTGTTAGCGATCAATAGAGAACCTACCATGACCAGGATGGCAATGGACCACCAAAATGTATTCTTGGCATCATCGTGATCTACAATAATGAGCCTGATGACAGCCGTAATGCCAATATAAATGAAATAACGTAAAGTAAAATGGACCATGTTTCTTTATTATATTATCGGTGGAATACATGAAAAATGCTACATTACTTTTGGTATAACCTTATTGAAAGTGTATATTCGCTCCGGTAATATAACCAATCGAGATAAAAATAAGGGTCCATACGAGAGAGCCCGCGCTTGCGACCAGTATATATTTTCGAACAGGCATTGCGCTAATTCCAGACAAGTAGCTTGTCACATGCCTGACGCCCGGAATGAAATAACCGACCAGAAGGGTCCACAGCCCGAAGCGTGCAAACCACCCCTTCACCCTTGCAAACCGCTTCGGTGTCAGCCCGACCCACTTGCCGTGCTTATCCACTAATGGCTGTCCCAGCTTTTTGCCGAGCGTGTAGCTGATCATCATGCCTGTCATGGCCCCCATAAAGCTGACCAGTACAGACATTGAATAATTCAGTACCATAATAGAGGACAGATAGCCGACAAAGACCATAATAATTTCATCAGGAACTGGAAGACCGATAATCCCGAGAGCAAGAAGTGCAAAAATAGCAATGTACCCGTATTGTGTAATCATGCTCATGGCCCACTCCATAGGGTGCTACCTCCTGATCGGTTTTTTTTTGAAGGACGGGAACGGAATACGGCTAATCATCAAGAAAGACAGCACTACCATGAGCCCAAGCAATAATTCGGGTCGCAAATGCTCACTCCATAAAAACATAAAGGATAAAATAACGCCCGCAGCCGTAATGGGCATGCCTACGAAGCCTGTACTAAAAGCCATCAAGTTGAATCTTGCCAGCCTCACTGCACCGCATATCACAAACAAAACAGCCACAAGCGGCCCCATCCAATGTGTACCTCCCAGTTGGTAGAACAAGGTCAAGAAAGCAGGAGCAACGCCAAATGAGACCACATCTGCCAGCGAATCGAGCTGCTTGCCAAAATCACTGGAGCAATGCAGCAGCCTTGCCAGCAAGCCGTCTAGCACATCCCACAAAGCAGCCACCATAATTAGAATAAAAGCGGTCATATATTGTTCATGAATCGTGTAAAACAGGGATAGTACCCCTGCCCCCAGTTTTGCCATCGTGCATAGTGAGGGCAACCAATTCCATTTCATAGTGCTTGACTCCTTTGCCATAGCTTAACCTCCGAATATGACGACAAAACGAACACCATCCCTGGTATTCTCCGCCCTATAGCGAAAATCGTGCAAATCCAAAATCCGTTTGACGATCGACAGTCCCAGTCCGGTTCCCCCTGTCTGACGGCTGCGTGAAAGCTCGGCCCGGTGAAACCGTTCCCAAATCTGCTCCAGCTGATCGTCGGGAATCGTTTCTCCTTTATTTTCAATGGAAAAGGTATTGATTTCCCCGGAGCCTTCGATACGGATCGTAATCGAGCTTCCTTCCTCGGCATGCCGGATGGCATTGATGACGAAGTTGAAAATCACCTGCTCCAGCCATCCGGCATCGGCATGAATCGGCAGCTCATTAGCAGGGATAATGACTGCTTCCAGATGCTTTTCCTTTAGCAGATGGAACAGCTTGTCCACGACTTCCTCCACCAGCTCGCTCAGTATAAAGGTCGTTTTGCGAAGCTTGAGGGTACCGGATTCCAGCTTGGCGAGGTCCAGCATATCCTTGACCAGTCGCTCCATTTTGTCCGCTTCCTCCACAATCACCTTGATATAGTGGTCCTGCTTCCCGGCACTAACGCCATCCTGTAGCCCTTCGGCGAAGCCTTTAACAATACTAAGCGGGGTCTTCAGTTCATGAGAGGCACTGGAAAAAAAGTCCTGCTGCACAGCCTCCATCCTCTGTTTCTGCTCCATGTCCTCAACCAGTTGCTGGTTAGCCTCCTGAAGCTCGCGCAACGCGGTGTCCAGGTTCTGGGACAGGGTATACATGCTGTAGGACAGGCTGCCCAGCTCATCATTTTGCCTTATCGGTGTATGGGCTGTAAAATCGAGCTTAGCCATCCGCTTGGCGGTTTTGTTCAAGGCAATGAGCGGGCGGGTCACCATTCGGGAATAGAACAAGGACAAAATAAGAATCAGCGCAAAACCCCCGATGCCCAGGTACAGATAGAACCAGCGCAGAGCTTCATTCGTCTCGCTGATTTCCTGCAACGATGTCACTGTGAATAGCAGGTCGATCTCTCCGGTGCTTTGTCGCACAGGATGGACAATGACCGCATTACGCACACCCGTCCAAGGCTCCGTCCACTCTTCCTCCAGCACTTCAAAATTCTTGAGCTTCTCCAAATGAGTCTGCGACAAAGGAAACCATTCCTCCAGCGCACTAAACAGCAAGCCTTGCCGCTGGCTCCAGGTTTTCAGATCCGGCAGCACAATTTCGGTCACCGTACCGGACAGCCTTACTCTCCCCTCTGTGCTCGACGCTTCCGAGGTGGTTCCTATATGTTTGGAGCCAGGCTTTTGAATGCCTGCCGGATAAATGAAATAGGCAGAAGAGATGCCGTCAGTTTCCAACACTTCACCTTCAACGGTTAATGAGTCACCCGACTGAATCCGGGCTGCCCTCAGCTCATCTCCAAATTGGCTCATAAACAGAGACAGCGATATTTTAACGATCTGCCCGTCTGCTTTTCTGAGATTGATGTGGAATGGGTCATCCAGCTTTACTTTGCCGTCCAGCGTGACAATAGCTAGCTGGTTCTTATTCTGAAGCATAAAGCGAGCTGCCTCCCGCGAAACCCTGTCCGAGCCCCAAGCTTCCCTGACATAGCTCTGACTGAAGCTTTGCAAACGGCTTTCCACACGTCCAATCTTCTGCTGCTGATAAAATTTTTCAAAAAACAGCAATTGGCACAAAATCACCATGCCGTAAAAACAAAGAAAAAATGCAACGGTCATAATGAACAACTTAAAGGTAACTCCCCGTTTGTTCATTCTTCCTCCTCAAATCTGTAGCCTGTACCAAAAACAGTCCGGATATGGCGTGATTCACGGCCCAGCTTGCTTCTCAGCTTTTTGATATGCGTATCCACGACCCGCGTGTCTCCTTCAAAGTCGATTCCCCACACCCGGCTAAGTATCGCATCCCGTGAAATGACCATACCTTTGTTATGTATAAGCAACCGCAGCAGTTCATACTCCTTGGGCGTCAGCTCGACTGCCGCCTGATCTACCTCAAGCCGATGAGCCATCGTATTGAGAATGGCTGTGCCGAACCGCAGGACATGCGACTCAGGCAGCACATGGCCCTCCACCCTTTTCATCAGCGCGTTCGCGCGGGCGATTAGCACCTTGGGGCTAAAAGGCTTGGTAACGTAGTCATCTGCTCCCAGCTCAAAGCCCAGTATTTTATCATCATCACCGGATTTGGCGGTCAGCAAAATGATCGGCACCCCGGAACGGCTGCGAACCTGACGGCATACCTCCCAACCATCCAGCTCCGGCATCATAATATCGAGTATGATCAGGTCGGGCTGCACCGAATCAAACCAAATTAGCGCATCTTTTCCATTGCCTGCTTCATAGACTTCCCAATTATTCTGTTTAAAATAATCCGCAATGACTTCACGGATTCGAATTTCATCCTCCGCGAGAAGAACCCTTTTTTTCAATTGATTTACCTCTTTCGGTCATTCTAGGACATCAGCATACCAAAGACATGTGTTCTTAATGTGTTCTTGGCACTTCGGATCAGCAGAATACAGCTTGGATTAGGGCAAATTTGTCTTGGCTCAGACCATCTCACCTCCTATGATCCTACCCTATAATAAGAAGAGATACAAAAAGCGTTCACAGGAGGGTAATACATGACCAATCAGACCATTCAGTGGTTTTCCACTTCCAAAGCTCAAGCTTGGCAATCCCGATCTCATCATCTTAGCGAAACTCAAGCACAGGCCAACCTGACCATCACGGGGGAAACGCATCAGCTCGTCGAAGGCTTTGGCGGCTGTTTTAATGAACTGGGCTATGTGGCCTTGAACCATTTGGAGAGCGACGAACGGGAGCAGGTGCTTCATTCTCTCTTCCACCCGGAGGGTGAGCACAAATTCACGATTTGCCGACTCCCTATTGGAGCCAGTGACTACGCGCTCGAATGGTACAGCCACAATGAAACGGATGGCGATGTGGAAATGAAGCATTTTTCCATTGAGCGTGATCAGCAGTATCTCATTCCTTTCATTCGGGAAGCGTTACAGCTTAACCCGGACTTGAAGCTGTTCGCTTCACCCTGGAGCCCACCGACATGGATGAAATCGCCCAAGGCTTACAATTACGGCACATTGCGCTGGGAAAAAGATATTTTGAAAGCGTATGCATTGTACTTCGTTAAATTTGTACAGGCTTACCGCGAGGCAGGCATTACAATTCATCAGGTCCATGTTCAAAATGAAGTCATTGCCGATCAAAAATTCCCTTCCTGTGTATGGACCGGAGAACAGCTGCGTGCATTTATCCGCGACTACTTGGGCCCTGCCTTCGAGGAGTACGGACTGGATACGGAAATTTGGCTGGGTACCATTAATGCGCCCGATCCGTGGGAGGAATTAATGAAGAAAACATCCACCGGATTCGATGAATATGCCCATACCGTGCTGAGTGACCCGGAGGCCTACAAATATATTAAAGGCGTAGGCTATCAGTGGGCAGGTAAGAATGCCATCCAACGCACCACTGCCAGCTACCCAGAGCTTCGTTACATGCAGACAGAAAATGAGTGCGGGAACGGAGAAAATTCGTGGGACTACGCCAAATATGTATATAACCTGTACCAGCACTACTTCACCAATGGCGTGAATGCTTATATTTACTGGAACATGGTCTTGGAGCCGAAGGGCAAGAGCACATGGGGATGGGAGCAAAATTCGATGATCACCGTTGATCCGGCGGATCGTAAGCGTACCCTGAACCCGGAATATTACGTGATGAAGCACTTTTCTCATTTTGTATTGCCGGGTGCGAGACGCATTGGACTCCATGGATCATGGACGGGAAATGCCGTTGCTTTCCGCAATGCTGACGGACAAACGGTAGTGGTCATTGCCAATCCGTTCCACGAATCGCGTGTGCTGAATCTGTCCGCTGGAGAGGCTACACATCATTTCGAGCTGGAGCCGGAATCATTTAACACCATCGTCATTCCTTCTTAACCGTCGCAGGCTTCTCAACTGTTCGTGCAGCATCACGTGTCACTGTCCGGTCCGTCCGTATCCAAAAGTATGGTTAGTTTCCAAAATGGATGTATCCACTTTTGCGTATAGTAGCCATAAATAGTATACTTGGAGTAACTACGGACAGGAGGTCGATGAACATCACTACTGTAAAAGACCGGATTGATTTGAAGCTGATTAATTGTGATAAGGAATTGACCCTCGCCGTCATCGGCGGGAAATGGAAGCTGATTATTTTGTGGCATCTCGGCTTGGAAGGCACCAAGCGGTTCGGTGAACTGAAAAAGCTGATCCCCCACATTACGCAAAAAATGCTGACCAACCAGCTGCGCGAGCTGGAGGAGGATAAACTCATTCTTCGTAAGGTCTATCCTGTCGTCCCTCCGCATGTGGAATACTCACTGACCGAGCATGGCGAAAGCCTGATTCCGGTACTGAGAGCGATGTACGATTGGGGATCAAACTATCGCGAGAACGTGATTTGGAAAGAAGAAGAAGCGATTCAGGACGTAACGCCCGTTTAATCAGCTTAACTATACATTTTCGTGATGAAGACAATCCTGGGATAGGGATATCCGGGGTTGTCTTTTTTCATTCTTAATCTTTTTCTGAATGAGCAGCTCCACTTGCTTCTTCCAGAGAATGAATGAGAAGTCTATGCTCAATCGGTGACGACATGACAATCAGGCTCGTGTAGGTTCCATACTTATCGCACTGGTTACTAAACTCTTCCAGGGTGTGCGTTGAGTTGGTCACTACTTTTAATAAATAACTGTGATCTCCGCTTATACGGTGGCACTCGGCAACATGTGGAGAGGTATGGACAAAATCAAGAAATGCATGGCAATCTCTAGTCCGAAACAATATAAAGGCTGCCGTATCCTTGCCTATTTTTTCAGGAGAGATGATAGTGCGATACTCCTGAATAACCCCTTTTTCTTCCATTCGTTTAACTCGTTCTGTTACAGCAGGTTGGGACAAACCCACACATTTTCCTAGCTCCGTCATTGAAAGCCTTGCCTGACTTTGAAGATAAAAGAGGATTTGTTTGTCTATATAATCCAATTTTGATTTCCCTCCTTTAAATTTAATGTTTATATGAGAAATTCATTTAATTACTTTGTATTATCATCATAATGGATTGATTGTGCTATGTAAAATGAATGATTGTGATTATATAATAAAACTCACATCTAAAAGGTGAACCAAACCAGAAAAAATAGAGAGGATGGCTGACCTTGAGCAAATACGTTTTAAATAAGGCAGGAGCAATAAATGAGGTGCAATATTATAGTTGCGCTGGCGGATGTCCAGACGGTGAACAAAAGTCTGGGGGGACCTCTCAGTGAGCCTACCCTTCTCCCGCAAAAATATATTTGCATTGGCTGCTATATGCTTGTCCGCATTGATGTTCGGCCTCGAAATTTCCAGTGTGCCAGTGATACTACCAACTCTGGAAAAAGTATTGCAGGGCGATCTTAAGGATATGCAATGGATTATGAACGCTTACACCATTGCATGTGCCACAGTT
Source organism: Paenibacillus sp. NRS-1782 (assembly GCF_050467685.1). Classification (NCBI taxonomy): domain Bacteria; kingdom Bacillati; phylum Bacillota; class Bacilli; order Caryophanales; family Paenibacillaceae; genus Paenibacillus; species Paenibacillus sp. NRS-1782. Next base: position 57,698 of record NZ_JBITPH010000019.1, on the reverse strand, counting down.
CTGATGGCTGTTGGAACGCTGGCTGATCGGTATGGAAGGAGGCGTATTTTTATAATCAGCCTCGTCTTGTTCGGTATTACATCCTTGATTTGTGGCTTGGCGCAAAGCACATCGGTTCTGATCATCAGCCGGTTTCTTCAAGGGATAGGTGCGGGTGCGATGCAGATTTGCCAGATAGCAATTCTTTCACATCGGTTTCAGGAAGGACAAGAACGCAGCAAAGCCTTTGGCATATGGGGGATCGTGTTCGGTATCGGCCTCGGTTTTGGTCCTATCATCGGCGGCATGATCGTGGCCGTGCTGAACTGGCATTGGGTTTTCCTGGTCCACGTTCCGTTGACCATCCTCACTTTGATTCTTGTTTTCGGTGGCATAGAGGAGTCCAGAGATCCGCAGGTGAAAAAGCTGGACATTATCGGCATCATCACGCTTTCGTTGACAGTTTTTGGCCTTGCATACTTTATCACGCAAGGGCCGGAACTCGGCTTTACCAGCAGAGCATCCATCACCATCCTTGTTGCAGTAGCCATAAGCTTCATTATTTTTCTATTTGCGGAAAAGCTCAGCGCCCATCCAATGTTTGACTTTTCCGTATTCAAGATACGTAATTTCTCTGGCGCTCTCCTTGGCTCCATCGGCATGAACTTCAGTTTCTGGCCGTTCATGATCTATCTGCCGATCTATTTCCAGAGTGGCCTGGGTTACGGTATCATAGCCTCCGGACTGTCTCTCTTGGCTTATGCGCTGCCCACCTTGGTAATTCCGCCTCTGGCAGAGCGTTTTTCGCTCCGCTATCAGCCGCGCATAGTCATTCCATCAGGTATGTTCATCCTCGGTATGGGCTTCATTTTGATGAAATATGGCAGCAGCAGCGATCACGCCAGTTGGTTGACCATGCTCCCTGGCTCCTTGTTGGCTGGTATTGGGCTTGGCTTAACCAACACACCTGTGACCAATACGACTACCGGCTCTGTCCCGAGTGCCCGTGCAGGCATGGCTTCCGGTATAGATATGAGTGCCAGATTCATCAGTCTAGCCATCAACATCGCTGTGATGGGATTCATCTTGCAGGAAGGTATTCTGTCTTATTTGAAGGGTGCCCTTTCCGGGACTCTCAATGCAGTGCAATTGCGGTCTGTAGCCGAAAAAATAGCTGCCGGAAATACTGTATCGCTCAAGCAGAGTTTGCCAGAACTGTCCTCTCTGGATGCGTCTGGAGCCGTCGTCCATGCAGCGCTTGTGCACGGCTTTGGCTTGATCATGCTCTACGGCGGTATGGGTGTCTGGGTTCTAGCCGCGATCAGTTTTATGATTTTTGGATCTAAGAGAGCATAAAGACAATCCCCGGGATAAGGATATCCGGGGTTGTCTTTGTGTCAATATAAAGGACTATCGGCAAGATAATAAAAGAAACGGGTGCAAGTATCCGCTTATTACATCTGCTGTGACGTATGATTCTCCAATCCACACAACAAAAAGCCTGAGACTGCTTATCAAAGACCCAGGCTTTGCACCATCAGCAAATGTTTGATTATGCTGGCAGCTTACCTGCACGAATATCGTCTGTCATTCCTGCGTAGGGCGCTTGAGAAATCAATTCTTCGTTGTTTACACCCGCATTTTCTATGAATGTAATATCTGCAAATTCAGGAACAACAAATTTAGGATAGGTTTCGTATTTTTCACGTGATTCTTCCATCAGCGGAATAAAATCGTTCTGATAGCGTACAGTGATTTCCGGATGCTCATGAACCCATTTAGGGAAGAAAATAATGCCGTACATTCGTTTTTCCTCTGGCATAAAGTTCAGGGAAACGTCAGTGCCTGTTGGTTCGGTCCACGATACTTTGTACACATTCTTAAAGCTTATGTACAAGCCTCCAATAATAATTTTTGTGTGGTGATTCACCCTTCTCGCTTCAGAAAATATACTGTTATATCTGCGAAGCGGGGCGATGATCCACTTGTCACCTCTACAGTAGAGAGAATGGTGAGGAGGAGATATTTGAACATGAAACACAGAAAACCGTTCAGGTTCAGTGGTGCTTCAAAAAAAGACGAGGACTGCAAACCACCTAAAATTAGCAGAGAAACGGAAGAACTTCTCAAGCTGATTAAGGAATTAGTCGCCATCATCCCACTCGTTTTCGCACACCCGTCTGCGGCTAATGTAACTTCATTGCAACAGATTTTACAGCGCTTATTAGCTCTCGCGCATAAATTGAGACTTAGAGGCTCGGCTAAGACAGATTTATTAGCGGCGTTGGAACTGGCTATCGTAGCGTCGGAAGCCACTCCTTTCTCCCCGATCGGTGTTGGAACAACACTGCAACAACTGCTGGAGGTCTTATTGTCTATTATTTTGCAGGAACCCCTTGATCCTGCTCTTAAAGACAGCTTGATCAGTGCAATCAGAAGCGCCGAAACGGCTATCAGTATTGCGTTGGGTGGCACGACAGGAACCCCCGGTCCACAAGGGCCTGCTGGACCTGCTGGACCTGCTGGACCTGCTGGACCTGCTGGACCTGCTGGGCCTGGCGGGCCTGCTGGGCCTGGCGGTGCTCCAGGACCTGTCGGTGGACCAGGGCCGGTAGGTGCTGCTGGACCACAAGGAGCTGTGGGTCCAGTTGGACCCGCTGGCGCTACAGGGGCTACGGGCGCGGCAGGACCCGCCGGGGGTGCTACGGGCGCTACTGGAGCCACGGGCGCGGATGGCGCTGTCGGCGCTACGGGCGCTGCGGGCACTACCGGAGCTACGGGCGCTGCGGGCACTACCGGAGCTACGGGCGCTGCGGGCGCTACAGGGGCCACGGGCACGGCGGGCGCTACTGGAGCCACGGGCACGGCGGGCGCTACTGGAGCCACGGGCACGGCGGGCGCTACAGGGGCTACGGGCGCAGCGGGCGCTACAGGGGCCACGGGTACAGCAGGGGTTACTGGAGCCACCGGTTCGGGGGCAATCATTCCATTTGCTTCGGGTGGACCAGCAATTTTGACAACCATTCTCGGCGGGCTGGTTGGAACCACAAGTTTGATCGGCTTTGGAAGCTCAGCAACAGGGATTAGTCTTTTAGGTGGAGTCATTGACCTGACAGGTACACTTGTAGGGCCACTGATTAACTTTGCTTTTTCTGTACCACGGGATGGTGTAATTACATCCATTGCTGGATATTTCAGTACAACAGCTGCGCTAACTCTCGTTGGATCAACCGCGACGATTACTGCCCAGTTGTTTAGTTCGACTACACCTGATAACACCTTTACAGCGGTCCCTGGGGCTACCGTTACATTAGCTCCACCACTGACTGGCATCATTGCCTTGGGTACCATTTCCAATGGCATCACTACCGGATTGGCTATACCAGTAACTGCGCAGACTCGCCTGCTCCTTGTCTTCTCTGCAACAGCTACGGGACTCTCCCTCGTAAACACCGTCGTGGGTTATGCGAGCGCAGGCATTACCATTACCTGATCCAAGACGAAAAGGGCTCAGCAGGACTTGTTCCTGCCGAGCCTTTTCTTATTTGCATTAAAGTGCATTAAAGTGATATTTTCACTTCTTCTCCATCTTCCCGAATGGTGAATGTTTTAATTTGTCCGTGGTCAGGCTCTTGAACGATACCCGTCTCCAAATCAATCTTCCAATCACATAGCGGATCATAAATGTAATGACCGGATACCATCGCTTCGGTAAGCGGCCCCCCTTTAGGATGCGGGCTGGAATTTTCAACAGCGTAAAGCTTGTTCTCCGAAGTGCGGAAAACTGCGATTTCGTTATCATCCAACCGAATCGTCCGCCCCATTCTATTTGGAAAATCCTTACTGTGACCGACGATAAGCCACTCAGCATGTTTGATCATTCGCTTGATTGCTCCCTTCTCCAGGCATGATTTTAAATACATTCACACAACAGACGGTGTAACGACTTCAAATAAATTTTTGCGCGAATCGGCATCGTTGATGATCTTTTTCCATGGGTCTTCAACCTGTTGCAGTGCAAATTCGATCCGTTCTATTAAAGCTTTGCGATGATCTACATCGTGCACGACAGCCTTCCGAATCTCTTCAAGGCCGGTCCGTTCCACCCATTCCGAAGTACGCTCCAGATATTGGCCTGTTTCCCGGTACAGTTGCATCACGCTTCCCACAATCTCAATCAGTTCATCGTCCGTTTTCACTTTGCAGAGCGAATCAGCCAACCGCGCTTTTATACCACCGTTTCCACCGATAAAAATCTCCCAGCCTCCATCATTGCCTACAATCCCGATATCCTTTGTACATGATTCCGCACAGTTGCGCGGACATCCGTTGACCGCTAATTTAAATTTTGCCGGAAAATCCAATCTTTCAAATTTCCGTTCCAGCAATTCTCCCATTCCCATAGAATCCTGTGTACCAAATCGGCAAAATTGTGATCCAACACAGGTTTTAACCGTACGAAGAGATTTGGCATAGGCATATCCCGACGGCATATCGAGTTCTTCCCACACTTTAGGCAAATCCTCTTTACGGACACCAATCAAATCCAGCCGCTGTCCTCCTGTTACTTTAACAACTTTAACGTTGTATTTAAGAGAAACATCAGCTATTTTCTTCAAATCCTCTGGAGTTGTTACACCGCCGTACATTCTTGGCACAACTGTAAACGTTCCATCCTTTTGAATATTCGCGTGCAGCCGCTCGTTCACAAACCGGGAATCTTCCTCATTTTCATAGGTATCCGGGTTCATCATACCCAAGTAATAATTCAGCGCCGGGCGGCATTTGGAGCATCCTTCATCATTATGCCAACCAAGCACATTCATGACTTCACGCGTCGTTGTAAGACCCTTGGTTTTAATAGCCGTTACAATCTCATCCCGGCTCCATGTTGTGCAGCCACATATTCCTTGCTTGGCTGTCGTCTTGAAGCTGTCTCCAAGAACATACTGGAGAATTTGTTCAACGACCGGCTTGCACCCTCCGCAGGACCGCGTTGCCCCGGTACATGCCTTAATTTCGTCGACTGTGGTCAATCCATTTTCATGGATCGCATCAACAATTGCCTTTTTGGTCACACCGTTGCAGCCGCAGACAATTTCATCATCAGCCATCGTTTCAGCGGATAAGGTTTTAGCCCCGTCTTTACTGCATCCGGTACCCATGAGCTGTCCATATATCTCATCTGTCATCAACGTTTGCTGCCGCACATACTTCTGAAGACTAGCAGATTCGCTCACATCTCCGAACAGTACGGCTCCAACAATCCTATTTTCCCGAAGCAACACTTTTTTGTAAGTGCGCTTCCACTCATCCTTGGCTACAATCACCGTATGCTCAGAAGCAGTTATGAATTCACCAGCCGAGAAAACGTCCACTCCTGAAATTTTGAGCTTGGTAGAAACCACCGATCCCATATAGCCCTCGGTATCCGCACCTGCCAAATGTTTGGCAATTACACTTCCCTGTTCAAACAGCGGAGCAACCAGACCGTAACAGATCCCTCGGTGTTCAACACACTCCCCTACTGCATATACATCCGGCATGGAGGTCCTCATCATATCATCGACCACAATTCCACGGTTCGTTTCCATGCCACTTTGCACAGCCACCTGAATATTTGGCTTGATCCCGACGGCCATAACGACCAAATCCGCTTCCAGTTCGCTTCCGTCCGAAAACCGCAGTCCCTGTACCCGATCTTGACCGTACACCTCTGCAGTTTGCATTTGCATAGCAAACTTGATCCCCTGACGTTCTAGTTCTGCCCTCAGCATCGTAGAAGCTTCCGGGTCCAGCTGACGCTCCATCAGATCCTCCATCAAATGAACGACCGTTACGTCCATGCCGAGATTGACCAAGCCTTTAGCCGCTTCCAGTCCCAACAGCCCTCCACCAATGACTGCTGCCTTTTTATAGGTTTTCGCCGCCTCAAGCATTGCCGAGCAATCGGCGATATCTCGAAAACCGATGACGCCTGGTAATTCTTTTCCCGGAATAGGCAAGATAAACGATTGAGAGCCAGTAGTCACCAAAGCTACATCGTAATCCATTTCAAGTCCGTCCTCCGTGTAAATCCTCTTTCTTTCTCCGTCGATGCTTCGCACCGTTTTCCCAGTATATAAAGTAATACCTTGGTCCTCGTACCATTGCAAATCGTTCAGTATGATATCATCAATCGTCTTACTACCTTCCAGTACATAAGAGAGCATGATCCTGTTATAGTTCGGATGCGGCTCATTTCCCAGGACCGTAATTTCATACTTATCCGTTAATTTTAAAATTTGCTCGACCGTATTGATGCCGGCCATACCGTTTCCAATCACAACAAGCTTTTGTTTACCGTTTGTCATGTACCGGTCCTCCATTCATTCGACAAGATTTCCTACGTTCTTATGAATATTGCTTATGCTACTATTCTAAATACAGCAGATTGAGCTATATGTGATCACAGTCACAATATAGTTCAAATTATAAATGTTTAGGGATTTCCCTATTCAAATTCAAGGGATTCAGGTAAGAAACTGAAATTGAGTTATTATGATGATTTTTGAAAAGTGGATGCTCCTATTTGACTCTTCTCAGTATTTGATTTAAAATTCAATTAAATGATACAAAAAACTATCAATTAATAATATATGATATCAAATAAATAAGGAGTTCCCATGAAGAAAGACATGACAACGATCAAGCAAGTGAGGCTTAACAGCCTTTTGGATGTAGCTACCATGCTACTTATTGACAAGCCAAACGCCTCCATGAATGAGATTGCTGATTATGCAGGAATTGGTATTGCCACATTGCATCGATATGTTGAAAGCAGAGAGCAACTGATGATTTATCTGGGATTTCGGGCCATCGAAGTCGTAAGTGAAACCATGAAAGGGATTTCCTTGGACGAGGAAAACTATGAAAATTACATTCCAGAGTTGATTGAGGCACTTATTCCGTTAGGAGACAAAATTTATTTTCTTGCTCATGATGCATCCGTCAACTTCAACAAGGATATTGAAGAAGCGGATCAGAAGCTAAGGGAACCCATCCTGCATGTGATTGAAATATTGCAACAAAAAGGTTATTTTCACCTGCATATCGATAAAGATTGGATCATGAATGTCCTCTACTCGTTACTATTTCTAACATGGCAACAAGTAAGGAACGGCAATATTGCGAAAAATTCTGCGGCGGCACTGGTTGTAAATACTTTTTACCATGGATTCAAAGCATCTGATTACTGATCACACTAGATTATGAAGAGGCGAACCACGCGAGGAGGAATCTACATGTTAATTCAAAACGTATTGGGGAGTATTGCGATTTCCAAAGATACTATTTCTAAAATCATTGGCAAGACAGCAACGGCAACAATGGGAATCTCATCGATGTCAACAGGAGTCGTCGAAGGAATCACTAACAAGTTAAGTGGGAAAAGCCTGCACAATGGCATTGAACTTCATGTGACAGAATCAGGACTGGATGTCGATTTAAGCATTGTCGTTCATTACGGAACAAGAATGTACGATGTAGGCAGAGAATTACAGAGGAATGTTCGGGAAGCCATCGAGAAATATACGGGCCTATCCATTGGCATGATAAACGTCAAAGTACAAGGGATATCCCTATCCGTTAATTAAATCGCGCAGCAATCCTTTCTACAGAACAGCTTAAGTTCTATGGCACTCCACATCATATATTTTATAGATTAATCGACAAAGAAACCGTCCTCTGGAAGAATGGAACAACCATTCAACATGCCCCAGAAGCGGTTTTTTTTGCTTTCTCCTACCATTTATCCCATCCAAATTTTCTGTATATATCCTTTCCTTCTCTGCATCTTCGGAAGTGTTATGAAGAGATAGCAAGTCATCAGACAGTGTAATGAGTAAATAAATCCTTTACAAGGAATACTTTATGGACAACCTGCTATTCTACGGGGACATGAATTGAATTGTTTGGGGGTCATCATCATGTGGTCTAAAATAGTACCTTATATTCCAAGCTGGGCTACATTATTTCAGGCAGCCCTCGCGTTGATTTTTCCATTAGGGATTTATTATATAAACCGCTCAATATATTCACTTGTAGGAAGTAAGGGAGCGAATTCCAAACAACCTGCTGACCGTCCAATGGATGATAAAGACCACGCTGATCAGCAGCAGGCAACAGGCTCCAAAATTTCAGGGAATTATGATGCCGATTTGAAATCACTCCAAGAGGCTATAGGCGAGAATAGTGATGTGCATTTTCGTGAGTTTATGGCTAAGAAATTTCATGCACGGTCCGTGTTAATCTTCATAGAAGGTATGCAGGATGAAGGGCTTATAAACAAGCAGGTATTGCAGGTATTGATGCTTGACGGCCAACAGGAACAATCGGAAAGCATAAGTAAGTCTTTTATAAAAGAAAGCTTGATGCCACTTACGCAAATCAGTGAAGTTGCAGATATGGAGAATCTGTACGAATTAATCCTTTTGGGCTATACCGTGTTATTAATGGAAGGCCTGAATGAAGCACTGCTGGTCGGGCCCCCTAACGGCCCCGTTCGACCCGTGAATGAGCCGACCTCTGAAGCATTACTTCGGGGTCCCAGAATCGGCTTTACGGAAGTATTAAGTGAAAACACTTCGATGCTTAGACGTCAAGGCCTAAATAAAAGTCTGGAAATAAAGAAATTTCAGGTTGGAAGCAGAATCAAAAAAGATCTGGTTATCGCGTACATCAAGGATATTGTAAATCCGGATCTTCTTCAGGAAGTGAAGGACAGAATTTCAAAAATAGACATGGATTTTTTACCTGAATCCGGTTATGTGGAGCAACTTATTGAAGACAATTATTTAAGTCCATTCCAGCAGGCTCACAACACTGAACGCCCCGACCGTGTCATGAGTGCTTTGTTGGAAGGAAGAATAGCGATTCTGCTGGATGGTACTCCCTTTGCACTTATTGTTCCGGTGACCTTCAGCATGCTGCTCCAATCTCCCGAGGACTATTATGAGCGCTGGATTCCAGGGACACTTTTACGCGTGTTGCGATTTTTCGGAGCTTTTATAGCGCTTATGGGTCCTGCTTTATATATCTCTTTTATATCGTTTCATCCCGGTTTGATTCCAACCAAGCTGATCGTTAGCATCATCGAGACCCGTCAAGGAGTCCCTTTTCCATCTGTCATCGAAGTTATGATTCTGGAAATCTCTATCGAAATCCTGCGGGAAGCCGGCATACGATTGCCCAAACCTATTGGTCCTGCCATGGGCATTGTGGGAGGCTTAGTCATCGGCGACGCTGCTGTCAATGCGGGTATTGTTAGCCCTTTCCTTGTGATTGTTGTTTCGGTTACTGCCATTTCATCGTTTTCGATACCGTCATACAGCGCGGGCATTACCCTGCGTCTCTTACGTTTCGCCGGAATGCTCTTTGCAGCCCTTCTGGGCATGTTCGGAACGGTATTGTTCTTCCTGTTAATTTGTATCCATATGACGAAATTGAAAAGCTTTGGGGTACCGTATATTACTCCTTTCACACCCATACGTCTAAGCGACTGGAAGGATCTGTTTATTCGTGCTCCTTTGACGATGATGAAACGAAGACCCGTTATGATGAAAACTCAGCAAAGCAAGCGCAAATCGTAGCACCCGAAGGAAGGAGGAAATATTGTGTTCAGACGCTCTGATGATAAGATCACATCCACACAGGCGGCAGTATTCCTGACCAATACTGTATTGGGCGCAGGGATTTTGACACTCCCGAGAGGTGTTAGTGAGACGGTAAAGACTCCTGATGCATGGCTTTCTGTCCTGATCGGCGGATGTATTGTCATATTCGTGGTCTTGCTTATGGTGAAATTAAGCCAACAATTTCCCGGTAACACTGTGTATCAATACTCCAGAAGAATCGTGGGTATCATTCCTGGAGGATTTTTAAGTCTGCTATTAATTATATATTTTCTAATCATCGCCGGCTTTGAGATTCGCGTTTTAGCTGAAGTGACGATTTATTTTTTGCTTGAAGGGACACCCATCTGGGCGATTGTAATTCCATTCATCTGGGTGGGAAGTTATCTGGTTTTTGGAGGCATTAATCCCATCGCGCGGTTATACCAGATTGTACTCCCGATCAGTCTTTTCTTTTTGCTCCTCTGTTTTGTCCTTAGCCTAAAGGTCTTTGAAATTGACCATCTTCGTCCTGTATTGAGTAACGGTATTCTTCCAGTAGTTAAGGGACTAAAGTCGACCGTCCTTGTTTTCACTGGATGTGAAGTCATCATGACACTGGTCGCTTTCTTGCAGCACCCTGAAAAAGCGGCCAAGACTATGGTAGCAGGAATCAGCATTCCTTGGGTATTGTACTTTTTGACAGTCGTTATGGTAGTCGGCGGGTTATCGGTGGATTCTACTGTGACAAGTACCTGGCCCACCATTAATTTAATGCGCAGCTTTGAAATCCCGGGGTTTCTTTTTGAACGTCTTGAGTTTCCGCTGCTGGTGATTTGGATGATGCAAATGTTTTGTAATTTCTGCAGTTTTTTCTTCAATGCATCCTTAGGTGTCTCACAGGTGTTTGGCCTTCAATATCGTTATGCTGTATTTGTCTTAATCCCGCTTATTTTCATCTCCACTATGGTTCCTGTACGTATGAGTGAAGTGTTTAGTCTGGGCGATGCGATCGGATACATGGGAATTATTTTATTTTTTCTGGTCCCGGTACTTCTTTCCATTATTTTAATAATAAGAAAGAAGGGAATGAAGCAAAATGTATAGACGACATATCCTATCTTTGCTGCTTGCCTTCATTCTTCTGGTAACTCAAGCTGGTTGCTGGAGCAGCAGAGAAATAGAGGAGCTAAGCATGTATACAGGACTGTCACTGGATAAGGGTGAGCCTAGCACAGTGGAGCAGGACCTGGAGAAGGAAGGCAGCTATTACTTCAAGAAAAATAAAATTACTGCCACTGTGCAAATCGTCCCCAAAAAGTCTTTTGGAAACGCGGCAAAACAAGCAGGTGGACAAGGGCCAAACTATATCAATATAGCTGGCACCGGGGATTCTGTACTTGAAATCTTCCGGCAACTCTCCATCCGCCTGGATCGCCCGATTATTGGTCACCACTTGAAGGTCATCGTGGTTTCTACCGAACTGGCGAAACAACAGGCGATGCAGCAATTAATGGATTTTGTGCTTCGTGATAATGATATTCGACCGAGTTGCCTGGTTTTCTTAAGTAAGGGACGAGCAGCTAACACATTGGTCACAAAATATAAGGACGAGGTCCCTTCTTTCCATATATTGTATATGATTCGAAACCATTTCAGAACCAGCAAGTTAATGAGAGGGATCAATTTGTCTGAATTGGATGGGCTGATGCATTCCAAAAAAAGCTATATCCTGCAAAACATTATTGAAGCCGAAGGAGAACTTGAATTTTCAGGTGCCAGTATTATTAAGGGAGACACCGGCCACTGGCTCGGCAATTTGGGGCAACAAGACGTGGAAAGTATTAGTTGGATTAAAGATGATGTTGAGGGTGGAGCTATTAAAACATATGATGAGCGGAATCAACCTATAACTTATGAGATCAAATCGGTAAATAGCAAAATAACCACTAAGGTGACTGAGGGAAACGACATCTCCTTTCATGTCAAAATTGAATCCAAAGGGCGTTTAATTGAAGACTGGGATGATAAAATGGACCCGACCAAGACACAAAACATCAAAAAGGCTGAGAAAGAGTTTGAAAAAGAAGTAACAAGGAGGCTTAAAACTCTTATGCATAAGCTACAATCGGAATATAAAGTCGATGTTGCCGGTTTTGGCGAGCACTTGTATATTGAGCAACCTCAAGTGTGGAAAAAGGTAAAGAAGGATTGGGATTATAAATTCAGTCAAATCCCCGTAACTTTCGATGTTAAGTTATCCATTACGGATTTAGGTTCATCTGCTGAATGAAGTCCTCCCTTGAGTTTGGCGGTTACCATCAGGGAGCGGATGTCGATGAAATAGAAACCATGAGATACGGCCAAGCCAAAGGTGTAACAGGACACAATGGGATCAAAGAAACATCAAAAAAAGCCGATATCTTCTAGACTAACAATAGCCGCTCCTGAATTTTTTCAGAAGCGGCTACACTGCCATCACCGTTATTGAATGGTCATTTGTATTCATGCTCAATATTTAGTCTGGTTTCTCCCTGCAACCCTCCATCTGCTGAAGCTTGAAGCAACAGCTCACCTGCCAGATATCCGGATTGCACAATAACGAGACACCTGCCTCTGTGTGTTCGTATCTGGTTTCCCTGGAAGGGTTCATCACGGGTGAGATCGCCGTTATCTATTCCAAGGATACGACCATCACCATGTAGTGTAAAGGTCACATCAAATTCCTGATTAGGTACAGTGATTCCATCTTGATCTGAGACAGTTACCTCCACATGAGATATTTCATGACCATTGGCAGGTAGAACCGTCCGATCAACCTCCAACTTTAGAGCATAAGGAAGCCCGGAAGTGGTTAATTCATGCTCACAGACCTTCTGATTTCCAATACTGCCAATAGCCCGGATGGTGCCCGGAGTATAGGGAAGCTCCCATTTGATTAAATGATCAGGGTAATCGGCAAGCTTTCTCTCACCGTAAGATTCATCGTTCACGATCAATTCCACGCGCTCACAATTGGTGAAGGTAACTAACCGTACCAATTTTCCGCCGTATTCAGGAAATGTCCAATGATCTTCCATACCCGGAGATTTCCAGTGCATCGTCCACGATGGATTGTGTTCCGGCTTCATACGTTCGTAAAGTACAGCAATGTGCACCATAGGCTCATCTGACCATAAGCTTTGTTGAAGATAGGATACAGGTTTGCGGAACCCGCAAGTATCAATCAGACCCGAGGACCACCCTTTGGAGGGATAGCTGGTTTCTCCCAGATAGTCAATCCCGCTCCAAACAAATTGACCCATCACATAATCATGATTAACGACATCAAACCAGGGATTGTGGGGCAAATAACCTTTAACCCGGTTATCTTTACCACGATAGTATGGGAAAGTCTCGGTTCCAAGGATTAGTGTATCCGGCATGGCGCTTCTGTAGTGCTCATACCACTGCTCCTGATAGTTTAACCCCAGAACGTCCACTCGTTGTGCCAGCAGCCTGGTATGCTCTACCTTGGCTTCAATCGAACCATCACGCAGGCTGATCGGTGTATTATGCGGCTCAAGCGCACAGGTAACAGGCCGGGTAGGGTCCTTTTCATGGCAAAAGGCAACGAGCTGCTCCAGCATCCTGAGCATGGACGGCTGGCCCTGGTTCTCTACTTCATTCCCCACACTCCACATGAAAACGCTGGGATGGTTTCTGTCTCTTACGAGCATCGCCTCCAGGTCCTTTTCCCACCATTCATCATATAAATGCTCATAGGAAAGAGATTTCCATTTGTCAAAAGCTTCGTCCATTACCAGGAACCCCATCTGATCACAAAGATCCAACAATTCAGGCGCCATCGGATTATGGGCAAAACGAATCGCATTACAGCCCATTTCCTTCAGCTTCTGTAGCCTTCTTTTCATGGCTGTATCATGGTAAGCAGCTCCCAGACAGCCTAAATCATGGTGAATGCAAACTCCCTTTAACTTCAAGCTGCTTCCATTCAGAAATAAACCCTTTTGAGCGTCCAGTTTCACTTCTCTTATGCCAAAAGGGGTTCGATAACAATCTACCTCTTTATTGTCGCAATAAATGATGGTTTGAGCTTCATAGAGCACCGGGTTCTCCGGTGACCATAATTCTGGCTCTAAAACCCGCGTTTTTTGCTCCATTTCGCCCGCTTCAAAGCCCGATAGAGTCACTCGGTTTTCAATTTTTCCTTTTACTTGTCCCTGTGAGTCCAGAATTTCAGTCACAATATTACACTCTACAGCATGCTCATGATGATTAGTAACCTGGATTCTGGCACTCACCTTGGCTTCATCTGGCGAAATTTCAGGTGTGGTGATGTAAGTCCCCCATTCGGTTACATGAATATAATCCGTACAAATCAGCCAGACATGACGATAAATACCGGACCCCGAATACCATCTGTCAGGCGGAAGAGTCGTATTGTCCACTTTGACAGCAATCACGTTATCCTCATCCCACCGAATATATGGAGTCAAATCATATTGAAAACTAATATATCCATAAGGCCGCTTGCCCACAAAATGCCCATTGATCCAAACCTCACTGTTATGGTGAATACCATCAAATTGTATGTAAACGCGCTGTTTGGGAGAAGAGGGCTTCACATTAAAATGCTTGCGGTACCATCCGACAGACCATCTGGGCAAATAAGCTTGATTCCCGCCATACAGCATATGTGGATCAAAGGATTGTTCTATACTCCAGTCATGAGGAACTTGAAGGAGCCGCCATTGCTCATCGTTATAATCCATCTTCTCGGCACCCGTGAAATTTCCTTCTATAAATTCCCAGTCTGTGTTGAATGGCGTAATCACTCTGCTTCCCATCATCTTGCCTCCATTTCATAAAAATTGATGAACGGAAATAACAATAGCGCGGGATGATCATCACAATAGATGTGTTCTCGATTACAATATTTGAAACACCGGGCGATCTTCAACAAAGTGTACGGGAAGCATTGGAAATTGGGCGGAAAGTACATCAGCAAGATATTTCATACCAGGCGCTTCGCTTTCAGCATGTCCCAGCATAATAAGGGCTTTACTTCGGCCCTGATAGACAGCGTCTTTCACATATTCTGGTGTTTCCCATTCGGGTCCTTCACCAGCAAGGATCAAATCCACATTTTCATTTAGAAATAGCGGAATGGCCAGTTCAGTACCGCCCCTGTAGCCTACCATAATCCCCACTCGTTCACATGGCATGGAAAGCTCCCCAGCTACCCGTACATAACGAATATGAAGCTTGGCCTTGATATATTCAGCGACCTCCTTAACTTCCATAGCTGGAATCGTCAAAATGGCGGACGTCGGCTGCTGTTTCACAACATAGGTGTGCCAATCAAGTGCCTGGAGAAGTCCAACCATCACTCCATCTGGCTGATAACAGTGCATGGTGTCATGAAAACGATAAATACCTAGACCCGAGTCGGCAATCAGACGGGATTTTTGCAAAAAGACAGGGTCATGCCGTAAACCTTCCTGTATCCCCAGATGGCTATAAAAAATGCCTTCATGCGTAATGATAAAATTTGCGCCTAGAGAAATAGCTTCTTCTATCACATACTGCGACGCGCAGAAAGCGGTTACAATTCCTTGCACTTCAAACTCCACATGCCCTGGGTTAAGCAGATCTACGGTCGTGTGAGGTGTGCTTATTCCCTTGGTCAGATGGTTCACAATCTGTCCCATGGTCATGGTCATGGTCATGCAGGTATCCCTCCTCATGGAGAATGCACATCAATTGTACCATTTTATTTCAGTCATGGATGCTATTCTTTTTAGTAAAACAGCCAGCGCCAAGGGAGTGACTGTAGTATAAATTTATTTATACTATATTGAATTTAGAACTTCTCTAGCCAATTTATAAAAAGTGTCCCTTTGGGCTCACTTCGATTGTTATATGTAATTCTGAGGACCAGCATCTTATCTGGAGATCAACATCGAAAACTGCCCGGGTTACATGGTGATTTTGATCTCATACACAGGTACAATGCTGACCGAGCTGATGTCCACGATTCGTTCCTCCGTCGTCTCTTTCCAGCCAGCCATGGTCGTATTGCTGTTGAGAACCTTGCCTTTTCGAATGGGGGAAACATACACATACATTCCTTGCTCGATAAGCCGATGCTCAAAGGATTTCAAACCCATTTCCCAGGTCGTATGGTTGCAGAAGTTATCGTGAATCAGTTCGCCATCAATGAAAGCATAACCGATGTCTCCAGTATAATCGATACGCAGTAGAGCCTCCTTGATTCCGTCAAACGCATTTACATTGAAATCAAGAGTGAATTTATCGTTATTAACCCTTTTCAAATTGAAGTGTATTTCTTTCTTGGGAGCCTTTAAATGATACGTTTTAAATAATTCACTTTCTGTTATTTCAAGCAGCTCTCCACCGGAAATGGATGTGATCGGGGTGTCAAAATCCGGGAATACACTCAGTGTCACCATCTCCTGATCCGTTGATTCCAGCTTGATCTCAGCTCCAGATACAAGTACATTGGCACTTGTCACAATGACTCTGTCCCGACCTTGCAGGTTTACCTTCCAAAAATTAAGACTTTGTTCATCAGTCATCGTGTAGATGGAGACTTTATTGCCACTTTCAGCTACCAGGTGGATGAGACTATCTTCCTCTTCCCCAACCTTAATGATCGTGCTCCCATCCATTTGCTCTATCGAACCTTTGTCGATGGTGGCACTGATCATATCTTTTGACTCCATTGCATAGGTTCCTTTCATACCCTCCGGTACAACGAAAAAATAATATACTTCTCCAGCCTCTTCTATCCTTGTTATCAGCTGTGCCGTTGCATATTTGAGCTTCATTCCATCCAAATTGAAATTAAATGGCAATATAGCGAAGCTTTCACGTCCTAACGTCAGCTCACCTTGACTAGGTATGACAATCGTTTCCTCGGGTAGCTCAATGCTTACCTTAAAATCGCACAGGTCAACATTTTCGACATGGTCTTGGAAATTATTCAGAAACAGGTAACCCGATCCGGCACTGGAGCGCACTGCATATCGCAAGGTATCTACATCATAAGGGTCCATTTGGGACGTATCGCCTGGCAGAATAGTCTTCGTTAGGGAGAATTGCTTTTGGAAGGTTGAAAAAAAATAATGCTGTAGCTTTGTTCTTTGGTATGATTCCCTTACTTGTCCGAATTCGCCGATCATGGCATTGAAATCATAGGATATTTTAGGTGTAGCCAGATCATTGGTGAACGGGTTAACCTTACCCCTAGGATTCGAACCCCCATGATACATGTAGTACCCGATCAGATTACAGCCCTCTGCAACCTTCATGACAGTCATCGCTGGAACACTGCGATAGGGAAAGGCAAACCGGTATTTATAAAACTGAACCATACCGCCACCCATCTCGCAGCAAGCGTACGGATAATCTTCAGGGGCATATAGCGGCTCGAAATTGTAGCTCCTTGGAATCTTGTTATTATGCTTGTCTCGAAAAATGTATTCCGGTGTCGCAGGATGCTCGTCCATCCCCTCCAGACGGCCCTCTTCGTAGTAGATCCATGGCCAGTAGGCATATCCGCCCCATAGGGGCAGCATATCAGGTACAGGCGTTGTGGCTCCTCCCCATCCTGTGCACGTATAGATCGGAGTATCAATCCCCGCTTCCAGAGCTATTTCTTTAAGTTTTAACAGATGCGAATTACCGTCACTTCCACTGTTTAACCACATATCATTAATTCCTACAGTCAATGCCCACTGAGCAGATGAATGATAATGCTCGTTTTCGATTTGGGTGCCGATAATCGGCCCCCCCTCCTTATATAACAATCCTTTAACCTGCGCACCGATTTGGTTATACATTCTTCTTGTATAAAACAGATACCCCTCATCATTAGAACGAACCTCAAAGGGCCGACCGAATAACCAATCCGGCATACCGCCGTTTCGGATTTCACCATGATTGAAGGGTCCGATCCGAATCATAACGTATAGCTGATGTTTGCCACACAACTCGATGAAACGGCGAAGGTTTTTATTCCCACTCCAATTAAAAACACCTTCAACCTCTTCATGCAGGTTCCAAAAAATATAAGTTGCAATGATGTTTACGCCGCCCATTTTTATTTTAATCACTTCATCTTCCCAATAGCGTTCATCATAACGGGCATAATGGAATTCACCACAAATGCCGAAAAAGGGCTCTCCATCCTTCTCCATAAAATAGTTAGTGAATCCGATCTCCTCTCCTTTTGGATGGGTGCCGCCAAGCTGAATATGACCTTTAACAATATACTTGTGATCGTCTGTGACCGTAATTCGATAGTTTCTCATGAAGTTCACTCCCCTCACTCGTTCATATTGAATTCAGGATAAATTGATTCCACTTGCGCTGCCAGGCTACATCATTCCAGAAT
Organism: Paenibacillus sp. NRS-1782; assembly: GCF_050467685.1. Taxonomy (NCBI): domain Bacteria; kingdom Bacillati; phylum Bacillota; class Bacilli; order Caryophanales; family Paenibacillaceae; genus Paenibacillus; species Paenibacillus sp. NRS-1782. The sequence goes on along the minus strand of NZ_JBITPH010000019.1, from coordinate 39,647 downwards.
GGATGATGCGGAGCACAGTTGGAGCAGAGGGTCATTCCCCAGAATCCAAGTGCCATTCCTTTTCGCAATACATATTCAGCGATAAATTTACCGACTGGGCCTTCTTCAAATTGGGCGTACAGCGGCGTGTAGCCTACATAGCCTTCTCCTATGACAATGGGAATGCCGGAATGACGGGTCCATTCATGAATTTCTTCCAATCGGGAGTCCGCCTTCTGCAACATGGCCATTTTATGATCTCCATACCGATCATACAAAAATAAATCCCATTGATCGGGTTCCACCCAGTCGTGCAAATAAATAAGCCTCATGCCAACCGGATTGCCTTCCATCCGCCAATTTTGCTCCGGAGGCAGGGTCCACTCTGCAAATGGAGGTGCGTCTTCTCTTAATAGGGATTGTACAAAGGGATTGGGGAATGGCGACAGCTCATCATCAAGCCCTGCCGCTTCCATTAGCTCATTAAGCACCCCTTTAATATACAGATGAAAATGGGCAACCTGCATATTGCGCGCGACGTAAGCTTTAGGGTAGGCTTCATTTAACGTATAGCTGGCCGTCATCATCATATCGGGATGACATTGGCGAAGATAGCCAACCGCTTCCTCTACATAGGGCTGCATGGCTTCAATAAGCGCTGATATATTCGTTTCTGCTATGCCTTCAGATGTTGCGACGGCGTTTAACTGTCCAAACTCCACTTCGTTATGCAACTCTGTATAGATAATCTGGTTTCTATAGCCTTCCGCTGTAACGAAACGAATCAACTGATCCATCGACCTTGCAATGGTCATACATCTTTCCTTAGGTGGAATTGCAGCTAATTCATCTCTAAGCTCAGCATGAGCCAGAAAGCTGGGACTCTGCTGATATTCCCAGGAGGATAACATAATGTAACAGCTATGAGCCTTTGCTTGTCTAAATAGCTCAAGCAAATGAGCATGCCCATCCAGCACTGCGCCTCCGCGACAGTTATACCAGCGCGTACGCTGGCCTACTTCCCCAAGGCTCGCAAACTCCAAGGGTCCGGGGCGTTTGCCATCTGCCGTAAACAACATGAATGGCATAGCACATATTCGGATCGTATTGTAGCCTCTTTCGACCGCTTCTTTAAAACGGGCTTCAAGATCGCTATAGGGCTCACCTTCCTGTGTCATGGTATACCAAGAGAAATCCCACATTGTGATCGTCAATTTGCGCGGTACCCTTTTCAAGAGATTACTCAATTAAGCTCCCCTCCCAGTCCATATGATTCCATGCTCCTTGATGGTTAGCTTCCAGCTTAAGCACCGCTTCAAAATGCAGGATAGCTTCGTCCTGTCGCCCTAATCCAAGCAAGCCAAGTGCTTTCATATAAGTACAATGGATCTGATTACGAATATTCAAATCATCTTCAAAAATAAGAAAGTCGGGTAACGAAACCGCGAAGTAATCCATTTTCACGGGTTCAAACAAGTGTCTTTCAGCGTAATCAATCAGCTTGTTGAATCGGCGATTGCCTTCCTTGACATGACCGAGTTTCTTCCAGGCCAATCCTTGGTAAAATATCATATCCGGCTGTTGATCGTTGTAATACATGGCGTTGGTGGGTTCCTCCAGTCCTTGAGAGGCCGTGGAAAAGGCCAGCGCTGCCTCATCTGTTAATTTCAATCGCTCATACGCGCAGCCCAAATAATAGTAGATATCGTTATCCTGGGAGCCCTTTAGCTTACCTTCGCCAAGGTTCTCCGGATAAACTAAAGCCTCTCGCAGCCCTCTTACAGCCTGTTCAATCCGTCCAGACCTCAGGTCGGACTTGGCAAGCTCTATTTTGGCAAGTCTATACTGTCCGGTTACCTTACCCTCTCCGCCTTCCCATGGATGAAATGTTCTGCCTGTCAGTAAGGACAACGCTATCCTATGCTGCTTCATCGTATTGTGAACGGTTACATATTCCAAAAACAGATCATCGCGAAGCTTAACGATCTCCGGGTAACTCTCTAGCAAGTTCAATCTGTCATCAGCCTTGATGTTCAGCTTCTTATAAAGCTGGTCAAGCTCATAAAGAACACGCGCGTCTGATGTATTGCCTGCAAAGGCCTGCTCTAACGAATGGCGAGCCTTCTCTATTTGGCCTTGTTTGTTAAAATATCCAAGCGCAAGATTACGGTGAACAACGGGGTAGGTATCATCAATGGAACGTGAAGTTTCCCAGCAAGCAATGGCATCCAAGTGCCGTTTCTTATCATAGAGTAAATTGCCCAAGTAATAATGAGCCTTTCCATCCCCCGGTTTCGTTCGAATTGCAGATTGCAACACGTCTAACTCAAACAAACTGTTAGGAAAGCAGTAATCGGGTACTGCTTCGGCTGCCTGAGCGAGAGCCCTGTTCGCCTGCTCGTGCTTGCCAATTTTAGCATAGCAGAAGGCCTGAACGTAATGCAGCATAGGGTAGGTTTGCGCCTGCTCTGGAGCTCCTTCCAGCACGAATGCCGCATCCTCATAAAGTCCTGCCGCCGCATAGTCCGATGCTACTGCTATATAATTATGCACATCTCCACGCATCCATTTTTTCAATTCTTCGAAGACCGTTATAGCATCAGATCGTAACCCAAGAGCCTCTAAAGATAATGCCTGCTCACGGTAAGCTCCAAAATCGGCGATATCGAGCGTAATCGTTTCCCTGGAAAAAGCTATTGCCGCTTCGTAGTTGCCAAGCTTACGAAAAATGGCCGACTTAAGGTTGCGTGCTTTGTAATTACGAGCATTTCGGATGATCGAACGCTCGACCAGCTCCAATGCTTCTTCATAGTTCCCTTTTTCCGTCGCAATCTGCGCAAGTGAGAAATACCCGCTGTCTTGCCATGCCGCATTCCATACTGATTTATAAAATGCAGAGAACGCCTCATCCAGTCGCCCTTGGTGCTTTAGCGATAAACCAAGCTGATAATAGGCCTCACCGTCATAGGGGTTAGCGTTACGCCAGGTTACCCTCGAAATGGCTTTACGGAAGCACGCTTCACTTGCTGAATACAACCCTCTACGAAGAAGCAACGTACCATAAGCTACATTTATGCGGCTGTCATTTTTATCTCTTTTCAGGCCCTCCAGATAGTACGCCTCGGGTTCAAAGGTGGCATGACGGTATTGCTCCAAGTGTTGTCCTGCTAGATACAATTCTTCGTTCGTTCTTAATTCCTCCGGTTCTGGCAGGGGAGCTGCCGCAGCTGGCATCTGTTCAACTTGCTTTTTCTTCGGCTGGTAGCTAATCAGCTCCCTCCCTGCTGCTTCTTTGACGGTTAAGCATAGTTCATTATCCTCATCCTCAGCCAAGAGATCGATCTTCTGTACAAAGGCCATACCAGGTTCCAGATCTACAGATTCCTTAATATAGATTCTCCGCTGGCTGCTTAATTCCACGATGGCTTTAAGAAATGGCGAAGTCACATAAACTCCAATCTGTGCTGTCCCTTCGCTGCGATCCATGTCCAAACTTACGGCTGCATCAATTGAAGCATTTTTGACCATACCAATATGTTTATAAGGCATAAAATACTGCGTGAACGATTTTTCTTCATACGGCTGAAGCCAAGTAAAATCCGGTTGGTTATCGGTATATACACCCGTCATTAACTCGATGTACGGACCGTCTTCGTCAGTCAGATTCCGCTCCCATGCCTGGCCGAATTCGCCATTGCCCCATGTCCATTGCTTTTTTCCGGGAGAAATATGATGGTTGGCCACATGCAAAAGCCCGGCTTGCTTCATATGGTCGTAACCACCTATGAAATTGTAGTCCGATTTATAGGCCATGTACGAGGTGGGGACAGGAATATTTTTATATCGGGAAATATCAACACCTTCAGAATAATCCATTTTATAATAAGTGCCCGTAGCGATCGGGAAACGGGATACATCTCGCTTTCCATGGTCGAACACGGCTGATACGTCCGGAGGAAAAACAGATTGAGTGTGATCATGTACCGCTACGGCTGGATTTGCCCACCATAGAAACGTTTGAGGCTCGGCAGTCCGGTTGTATAGCTGGGCCCCAATTTTCAGGTATGCTTTATCCGGTTGAAGTGTAAAGCCAGCGGTTACTTTCGTGCCGAACATACGATCCATTTCGCTCACCCATACTGTCGCGCTTCCGTCCTCACGTTCTTCCAGCTTGTATTCGACGGGTCCGTAAGTGTTGGGACGGTGATGCTGAGGCCAGTTAAACTCTATGCCTCCCGATATCCATGGCCCCAATAAGCCAACGAGCGCTGGTTTGATGACCCTGTTATAATAAACAAAATCGTAACCGTTGGTCTTGTCGACCGCACGATAAATACGACCTCCCAGCTCTGGCATGATCTCAATACGCAAATATTTATTTTCCAGAAAAACCAATTGATAATTTCCGAGCTTCTTATCATCCTCAATTTTATCAATTACCGGATGCGGATACACTCGACCGGAACTTCCTTGGTAGACACGTTTCTCCAGAAACATTGGATTTTTGTCGGGTTTGCCAATGCCGTACGTAGGGACCTGCACGGTCTCCTCCCACACGCGTGCCTTAGCATCGAAGTTGCTCAAATTCATCACTCCTTTGTAGTCGCTCTTATATTCAGAGCTTACAAGTAAGCGGCATTACAGACAATTGACAATCCACTGTTTATGATGGATTATATACGTATTTCTTCATTAGAGCTGCGCCCAACTGGGGGGATGAATAGATTATGAATAAGAAAGCTGATGGATTTGAGGGTGAAAGGTTATATGTCCTTCCACCCTATATGTTGAATAAATTAAAATTGAATCCGCTTACACGAAATCTATATATTACGGATATAGGCTGCTTTAGCCATGCCCGTCATCATTTTCGCGAAAGAACGCATGGCTGTGACTCTTATATATTCATCTACTGTGCCAGCGGAAAAGGTTGGGTACGAACGGAGAATAACATAACCATTTGTATGACGGAGCGAAGCTTTGCTTACATTCCCAGGGACATGCCACATGCTTATGGGGCTGACGATGAAGATCCTTGGACGATTTACTGGTTTCATCTCCAAGGGGACCAAATGGACGATTTCATGGTATTGTTTGACCCTTTTAAAACGTATGTTACAATGGCTGCCAGTGATGAAGTCAAACTACTGGAGCTATTTCATCAGTGTTACGACCTTTTATTGAACAAATCATACTCTATTATACATTTAGTTCAAGTGTCGCAAACTGTTCGTTATCTGCTGAGTTTTGTTTTATCTGTTGCATTTCGCAAGGAAGACAGTACGTACCAGAGCCATGTTGATAAGGCAACACGTTATATGAGCGAACAATTGGAATCCAGCGTCTCGTTGGAGGAGCTTAGTCGGCATGTTCAGGTATCCAGGCAGCATTTGAACTTGATATTCAAGCAATCAACCGGCTACTCTCCAGTCGATTACTATTTAAGAATGAAGATACAGAGGGCCAGTCAGCTTTTGGACTTAACAAATGCTTCTATTAAAGAGATTAGCATACAACTCGGTTTTAGGGACCCGTACTACTTCTCCAGACTATTCAAAAAAATAATGGGCTGCTCTCCTTTGGTATACCGAAATAATTTGAAGGGTTGATCTATATTCATCAGGAGCGTTCAAATTTGCTTCTATCGGGCTACCGCAAGTCACAGATCATTTACGAATCGGGGGTGCAAGGTCTATACTTAAGGTTAAAAAAGGAAGTTTTGTATGCTCCGAACGTTGAATCGAAGACTAAATGCAGCTATGCCGCTAATCACGCCCACCAGCATACTCATTGGCGTCCTGATCGGTACGTCGTTGACGGAATACACCGAATTCTCTCCCTGGCTGTTTGCCTTCATGACCTTCGCAGGCAGCATCAGCATGGGTTTCAAGGATTTTGTCCATGTGATAAAGCATCCCGGTCCGCTGATCGCCTGTCTGTTTATTCTTCACCTGGCCATGCCGCTTCTCGCCATGATGCTGGGACATCTGGCTTTTGGCGACGATCCATATACGATTACCGGGCTTATTCTTGGCGCGGCTATTCCTACGGGCATTTCCAGCTTCGTGTGGGTCAACATCTACAAAGGCAATACGGCGCTGACATTGGCTATTATTCTGATCGATACGATTTTGGCTCCATTCGCCGTGCCTGGCATGATGTCCCTGTTGGTCGGAGCGGATGTGCAGCTTGACACCTGGGCGATGATGCAGAGCCTATTTTGGATGATTGTCGTTCCCTCGCTCATCGGCATGGTGCTGAACGAATGGACCAAAGGGAAGATCAAGCAGGTGTGGGGACCTCGGCTGGGTCCGTTCTCCAAGCTGGCCATGGCTCTTGTCGTGATGATTAACGGATCTGTAATCGCGCCTTATCTGGTCGATTTTAATCTTAAGCTTGTCGGAGTATGCCTATCCATAATCGTCCTTGCTTCCACCGGATATGGGATTGGTTATCTGATCTCAGGGCTGATGCGGTGGAACAATGCGGACCGTACGGCGCTTGTCTTTAACGGCGGCATGCGCAATATCAGCGCGGGAGCAGTACTTGCCATCACCTACTTCCCGGCCCCGGTAGCGCTGCCTGTTGTGCTCGGGATGATTTTCCAGCAATCCACGGCGTCTCTGGTCGGATTTCTGCTGAGTCGTCGCGACCGCGGAAAGACCAAGGAGAAGCACCACACAACCTCTGTTTCTTAGGCGAAGGAGAGTAGCGACGAGTGTGAGCATGTATTACAGGCACACACAAATCAAATTCAATCCTATATCTTATACGCCTTCATCGCCTTACGCAGCTCTTTGAACGAAGGACGCTTGCCGTACATTAAGACGCCAGTACGGTAGATCTTGGCGGCCAGCCAACCGAAGAACAAGATGGAGGCGACCAGAATGGCAAGTGACAGCCAGATTTCCAGCAGGCTCGCCCGCTCCAGACCAATCCGCAGCAGCATGACGGTCGGCGAAAAAAACGGAATATACCCGGCGACCTTGACGAACATCGTGTCAGGTGCGGCGATATTGAAGATACCGATATAAAAGGCTGCCAGTGACAACATGGTAATCGGCATGACCGCCTGCCCCAATTCTTCGGTACGGCTGACAATGGAGCCGACAGCAGCGAACAATACCGCGTACAGGAAGTAACCGAGGATGTAGAAAACCAGACCATATCCAAGCACTGTGGTATTCAACTGCGACAGATCCAGCCCGGCCGAACTGAGGATAACGCTGTTATGCGGCAGCATGAGGTTGGCGCACACCACAGCGGCAAAAACAGCAATTTGCAGCAGACCCACCAGAAAGATACCAATGATTTTCCCAAACATCTGGGTCAACGGCGATACACTCGTGATGAGAATTTCCATGATACGCGAGCTTTTTTCTGAAGTCACTTCTGAAGCAATCATATTGCCTGTCATCATCGACGAGGTGAAGAACAAAATCATGAGTACATAGACCAAGCCGTAGTTAATCATCGAAGCTTCTTTGTCCTCTGTTCCGGCAGCACGACCTGCCTCAGACGGACTGTTCACTTCTCGGCTGTCCACGGTTACAGGCGTGCTTATTTCACGAACCTGTTCACGGGTCAATGCATTTCCGCCAATCATGGCCTTGACCTTTGCCTCCTGAAGTCCAGTTTGCAGCAGTGTGATTACAGCCGGGGACGGCGCTTTTTCAATAGATACATACTCTACCTTGGGAATAGCTTCTCCCTTTGCGGCAGGCTGCGCTAACTCCACATAGCCTTGCAGCTCCCCATCTTTCAAGGCTTGCTTCATTGCTGGAGCTTGTGCGTTGTCATAACGCACCCAGGTAGCTACCGGGTTAGACTGAGCCTTCGTAAATTGCTCCAGCTGATCCGCGATCTCAGTCCGGCTTCCGGCGATCAGTCCCAGACGATGATGCTCAGCAGCAGATTTACCGGAACCCCCTGCGCCACCCGTCCCTTCTCCTTTAAACAAAGAAATCAGATACGGCAGATTCATGCCAATGGTAATGAGCAATGCCAGCACCAGCGTCGTAATGACAAAGGATTTGGTTCTCGCCTTCTGGCGAAACGTAAAACCGATAACCGTACCCAGTCTATTCATGAGAATCACCCACCTCTCGTATGAAAATTTCATTCAGCGTAGGCTCTTTAATTTCAAAATGCTCTACATCCGTTTGCTCCAGCGCCGTCTGTAAAATGAACTTGGCCGCATCCGGCTGTTCAATATGCAGCATCCAACCCCGGTCCATTCGCTCTACACGGCGCACGCCAGGCAGTTGTTCCAGCCCGTTCACTTCGCCAGTCGTGATGAGACGAACCTTTTCACGCGGGTAGCGGCCTTTAATCTCTCGCACATTTCCCTGCACAACGGTGTTTGAACGATGCAAAATCGTAATATGGCGGCACAGCTCCTCCACATGCTCCATACGGTGGGTTGAGAATAAAATTGCAGCCCCGTCGTCCCGCAGCTCCTTTACCGTATCCTTCAGCAGCTCGACGTTCACAGGGTCAAGTCCGCTGAATGCCTCATCCAAAATGAGCAGCGTCGGGCGATGCACAACGGCTGCAATAAAGCCCATTTTCTGCTGATTACCCTTGGATAGCTCCTCTATCCGCTTATTGTAATATTCAGGCACGCCGAAGCGTTCCAGCCAATAGCGCAAACTTTTGTCCGCCTCCTTAGCCGACATTCCACGTAGCCTGCCTAAATAGTTAACTTGCTCGCTCACCTTTACCTTGGGATACAACCCTCGTTCCTCAGGCAAATAACCCATCGTCCGTTGAAGCTCCTTGCTATATGGCTTGCCCTCATATTGAATGCTTCCGCCATCAGGGTAAATCAGGCCGAGCACCATGCGCATCGTTGTCGTTTTGCCAGCCCCATTACCACCCAGCAATCCGTAAATCTCCCCGCCGTTCACATCCAGCGAAATGCCATTAACCGCCGTGTGGTTGCCATATTGCTTCACTACCTGCTCCAATTGCAGCATACTCATGAATCCCCAGCCCCTTCTTCTACTCCAAAATCTCTTCGCCATCTGCTAATTGTCCCGCAGACCAATGCCATAAAATATCATCCAGCTCCAGACTCCGTATACGAATCGGGCGAATACCCGCTTGGTCCAATATGACGCTAGCTTCTCCGGCTGCCAACGTTATAATTCGCTGCAATCCGCCATCACTCTCTGTCTCTATAACTCCTGGCAGCTCCGATGCTTCCTCTGGCGTCCCCTCAAACCACATTTCCTTGCTATTTTCGAGCAGGTGATCCTTTTCCAGCTTACCGAGCAGCCGTCCTTCATGCATCAGGACAATATAATCGGCCAGGCGCTTGATCTCGTCCATAATGTGAGTCGCGATAATGACCGTCGTTTTACCATTTTTCATACAATCTCGCAGTTCCTCCAGCATAATCTTCCATGCAAAAGGGTCCAATCCCGATGAAGGCTCGTCCAGCAGCAGCAAACGGGGATGCGGCGCCAAGGCGGCAGCCAGTTCAAACTTGCGGCGCTCTCCCTTGGACATACGCGATAATCTCGTGTGTTGCGGGATCTGAAAGCGTTCCAGCAACCGCTGGAAACGCGTTTCGTCCCAGCCCGGATACCATAATGCCCGAAAAGCCGCTGCTGCTTCTGCTGTAAGTCTGTCCTCCTCAAGATTCGGCTGCTCTGGCACATACCCGACCCACTGCCGCGTATCTATGGGCATACCGTCCGGGTACGCCTGACCGAACCAGCGAATTTCACCGGAATCCGGGTGGATAAGCTGAGTCAGCAGATGAATCAATGTACTTTTCCCTGATCCGTTATGTCCAGCCAAAGCGACCACATAGCCCGGTTCAATCGTCAAATTAATCGGCCCGATCTCCCGGTTTCCCCGTTTTTTATAGACTTGGCTCATCTCTATGATTGGTGTTTCCACGGGCATCACTCCTTCGCTTGGACTTCATACGTTCTCTTCACCATGTCTGCGAAAAGCTCCATCAATTCCTGTTCCGTCATCTGTACCGCCACGCCTGTAGCTATCGCCGTCTCCAGTGCTTCGGTCACCGCTTTAAGGCGGTAGCCTGAGCGCATATCTTCCTCGACCAGAGCTACGAAGGTTCCCGTTCCCTGCCGGGTACGAAGCAAGCCTTCGTTTTCCAAATCCTGATAGACCCGCCGGACGGTAATCACGCTGCAATGGAGCGTCCCCGCAAACTCACGTATGGAGGGAAGCAGCGTTCCCGCTGCAATCTGTCCGGTCACGATGAGTGAACGAAGCTGCTTTTCAATCTGCGCATACAGCGGTTCCGCGCTATTCTCATCAATTTGCACCGGTATGTTCACCTGCTTCTCCCCCCTTATTGATCTTTATATACACGCTGCTAAGCCAGATCGCGCTTCATGAGCCTGAGCAGTGTCATCCGATAGGACATGAACATGCCGATAACCCCTGCTGCCAGCACTCCCCACATCAGCGGAGATAATAGCTGCCACTCCTTGCTGAAATATGCCGTCGTCGATACCAGATTCACCCCGTATATTCGAACTGCAATCGCAATGATTCCGCAAACCAGCATGATCACAAGCGATAGCCAAAAATAGCCCTTTCCATTTTTAAGAAACTCCAAATGAATATAAATGGCCTGAATCAGCATCCCGTAACCGACCCAAGTGAGCGCAAACGATACAAAAAAGCCTGTGCCAGCATATACCCGAAGCGTACCTGACAACGTAAACAAAAGGATAAAAAATAGCACGCTATTCACGATAAACGCCAAAACCGCCTGTTGAATTCGGCTCATAATCACCGCACTCACTGGTATGGGCAATATGCGGAGAAAAGCCAACATGTGCGTATAGGAATCCTCCTGTAAATATTTGAATGTACGTCGGTTATAATTGAATCCGAGAAACGGAATCAGCACCAGCATGACAAAATCCGCTGCCGGATTCAAGACTCCACTCTCACCCAACTGCATACTTACAACAAAGCTCATGGTAAACCCCAGGTACGTAATAAACAGTAACATCCACAGGATTACATAAGGATTATTGCGAAAATCCTGACGGGTCATCATCCATGCCTGCTTCATGATTGTCATTTTCTTATCCAGGTCCCTTCTGCACTACCCGTAACGACGTCTCTCCCTCACATGACTTCTGAGGTGCCGTCACAGTATCAAGTGTTATTACTGTATATATCTTTATACACAGTATATAAACTAAGAATCACACCTGTCAACACTATGACCGTACATTTCTCCAATTAAGTTAGCCCAAAGGTGCCCATTCGCTCGTACAGTCCACTCCGCCAAATTGTGCGTACAATCACAAAAGCCCGCAAATACCTATGCTACCCTATAACTGATAAACATTCTCATTCAAGGCGATAAACGCATTCAAACATAAAGGAGCGAACCATCATGAGCGAGCTGATCAATAACCGCGAACACACAGCGAAGGAACTCACAGAACGCCAGCAAATATTAAAGGAAATTATGAAGGAGCTGCATGACGGGAAAAGCGTAGATGAAGTCAAAGCGCGCTTTGCAGTGGCAGTTGGAGGGGTGAGTGTGGCAGAAATTTCAGCCATGGAGCATGCCCTGATGACCGAGGAAGGAATCCCCGTGTCGGAGGTGCAGCGTCTCTGTTCCGTCCACACGTCGATATTCAAAGGCTCGATTGAGGATATTCACCGTCCTTCCGGACCGGAGGAACAGCCGGGACATCCCGTTCATACCTTCAAGCTGGAAAATCGGGAGATTGAACGGCTGGTCAACTTCCAGCTCGCACTGCACGCAGATCAATTTCAAAAGGATGATAGTCCCAAAATCATTTACAAGCTGCTGGAGGATTTAAGTCTGCTGCTGGATCTTGATAAGCACTATAGCCGTAAAGAAAATTTGGTCTTTCCTTATTTAGAACGCTATGGAATTTTCGGCCCAACCAAGGTAATGTGGGGTGTAGACGATAGTATTCGTAACGCCATCAAGGAAGCCAAGAAACTGCTCACTCAATATGATGGGAACAAAGAACTCATTGGGCAGACACTCACCCATATCATGACCGAAGTGAACGAAATGATATTCAAGGAAGAGAATATTCTTCTGCCGATGGCGCTGGGTAAGCTGACAGAGGATGAGTGGCTGAAAATAGCCCATGAGAGCGCAGAAATCGGATTCTGCCTGACCGCTCCCGAGCGGGAATGGATACCTGAGCGGGCAGAGGAGCCTGTGGAAATGGATGAGCAACAGGAAGGAACATCAGGAACTCCCCAAGGCTTTGTGCGATTCGAGACAGGGATTGTGTCTGTGCAACAATTGGAGCTGCTGTTAAATCATCTGCCCGTCGATCTGACATTTATAGACGAGCACGATGTCGTTCGTTATTTCTCCCATGGTAAAGAACGGGTCTTCGCCCGTACGAAGGCCGTCATTGGACGTACCGTGCAGAATTGCCACCCGCCGCAAAGCGTGCATGTCGTCGAGAAGCTGCTGGAGGATTTTAAGGCTGGCCGCAAGGATGCTGAAGATTTTTGGATACCGATTAAGGATAAATTTGTCTATATCCGCTATTTTGCCATCCGTGATGCAGAAGACCGCTATGTGGGAACGCTGGAATTCACACAAAATATCGCGCCCATTCGCGCCCTGGAAGGACAGAAACGGATTTTATCCGAGTAATCAATATCCACTACAAAAAGATTGCTCGCTGGATTCCTGTCGCCTCCAGCTAACATCATCAAAGGAGTCTTCCTCCACATTACATGTAGAGAAAGACTTCTTTCCATTTTCACAGTCCGCTATGTATTTTCCCACCCGTAAGCCACCATATTCAAGTTTTTTCCACCCATTTTTATAAGATGCTGCTCTACTACAAGCTTGGCTCCCAGTTGTTTATAAAAATAGCAAGCCGGATTATCTGCTAGCACCCAGACGATGGCAGAATGAATGTTCATACTGCTTAAATGTTGAAAAAGATGCATGAATAATTGCTTCCCCAATCCTAGACTATGGTATTCTTTTAACACATAAATAGCCGTTATCTCTCCCTCATACGGGGGATATTCACCTGACTTTTCCGGCCCTCCACTCACAAATCCGATGATTTCCCCCTTCTCATTTTCAACCAAATACACCTGATGATCGTCTTCACTGGATATATTTGATTTCCACAGCTCTGTTCTTTGCTCGTAGGAAAGCCGTTCCAGAACTTCAGCGGGTATGATATTTTTGTAGGTGGTTCTCCAGCAATCCACATGCACCTTGGCAATCCCTTCCGTATCTGATATCGTCGCTTCTCTGATCATCATTTTGACTCCACTTCCATTTCCAATATTATGCTCTCTATTATACCGACGAGCCCATTCTTGATCTATAATAAGAATTACCATTGTTTAAGGAAGTTCCATGCAACGGCATTCCCTTTACTCATCATTCATTACTGGAGGATTTGACTTGAATAAAATTATTTCATTCTACGTTCCACTTGGCATCTCATCATTGATTGCCGCGCTGACCCATGTCATCGTCAATGCTGTGCTCGCACGCTCGGAGCATCCCTCGTTCACATTGAGCAGCTATGCGGTGGCAGTCAGCCTGTGCCTGCTGCTGGAAACCCCGTTAACCGCCGTTCGACAGATGACCACGAAATTCGGATATGACCGCCAATCTGTTCGCTCCATCGGTATTTTATGTGCGTGTGTAGCGGCGGCTGTACTGGTCATCGGCTGGAGTATTGGTCTTACACCTGCTGGTAATCTGATTTTTCACTATGTATTTGGCGTATCTCCGGCCTTGATCGAACCCACCAAAGGTGTGTTTCAGGTGCTTACTCTGCTATACATATTAGTAGCCGTCCGCAACATCTATCAGGGGCTTATCATTAACAAGCACCGGACGGCCTGGATGACGTTCAGCTCATCTATTCGTATTGTCACGATGCTAATCGCATCCTGGTTTCTAATTCGGGCCGGCTGGACAAATGACGGGCGAATTGGCGCTGCCATTTTTATTGCAGGTATCTTCATTGAACTGGTCATTACCTTTTTGGAAGGTCGCGTTTTGAAAAGAAAGCTGCCACCTGACAACGGCGAGCAAACCATCCACCGTGCAAGGCATCTGCTTCCTTTTTATCTCCCCTTGCTGTATTCGGCGCTGGTGCTAGTTGTTCTGAATCCGTCCATACAAGCTGCGCTGAACAATACAACCGATCCATTATTGGCCGTAGCCTCCTTCTCCGTGGCTCTGCAAATCCTGAATCTGTTCGTCTGGTTTTGCAGCTCCCTGCATCAGATCGTCATTCAATTCTATACGAGCAAGCGTCGGGAGGTGCTGATATTTTTGAGCGTTCTGTCCGGCCTGTCGCCGTTATTATTGCTGCTGTTGTCCTTTGAATTTGCAGGTGACCCTATTTTGCAGAATGTGTTGGGACTGGAAGGGGAGCTGCTGGTAGAAACGAGAGGCTTGCTTCGCATACTTTCAATCTATGTAGCATTTTATCCATGGGTAGAATATTTCATCGGACGGTCGATATTGATCGGCAATACCAAACCTATTTTCATCGGCAGATTGTTCTCCGTTTCCTTTGCGATTCTCGCGCTCATTCTATGCATCTCCTTTTTTCCGGGGCTGGATGGACAGGTGGCAGGAATCGTTATGGCCGTTTCCTCACCCGTCGAGTTAGGTATCTATCTGTGGCTTTACCGGAAAATCTCTTTGAACACGATGAACGTGTCCTCCTGAAATAAAAAACCTGCCAAGAGAGTCCCCCGCACATGCCAGGTCAAATGGGACTCCCTATGGCTGTACCGATCCTTATGCGGTCAAAATGTACGGGCCGTTCTTCGTGATCGCAATCGTGTGCTCATATTGTGCGCCCCAACTGCCGTCCGCCGAGGTGATGGTCCATCCATCATCCTCCCACAATACAGCCCCCTCCGTTCCGAGGGTAAATACCGGCTCGATGGTAATCACCATCCCTTCGCGCAGCGGTAACCCCGTTCCGGCACGACCATAGTGCAAAACATCTGGCGGCTCGTGCATCTGACGACCAATACCGTGCCCGATCAAGGGCTTCACGATGCCGTACCGTCGCCATCCCGTGGTTTTTTCCACTGCGTGCCCGATGTCCCCCAGCGTCCTGCCTGGACGGGCAACCTCAATTCCGCGTACCAGTGCCTTATGCGTTTGCCGTAGCAGCCTCGCTACCGGGCGACTGACGTTACCTACTGCATAGGTCCAGCCCCGGTCAGCCAGCCAGCCGTCCTTATTGACGACGATGTCGATGGTCACAATATCCCCATCATGAAGCACCCGCTCCGAGGGAAAGCCGTGGCATACCACCTCGTTGACCGAAGCGCAGGTGGCATAAGGAAAGCCCTTATAGCCTTTTTGCTCAGGCGTGGCTCCCCGCTTGCTCAAAAATTGCTCTACCCACGCATCAATTTCCAGCGTGGTCATTCCCGGAAGGATACGACTCTCCAACGCACGATGGCAATCGGCCAAAATACGTCCAGCCTCCCTCATATAGCCGATTTCCTCTCGTGTCCGTATGGCTATCTCCTCCATTGGAATCCGCCTCCTTTAGGCATACAAATTCACTAAACCTATCCCATTGTATGCAGGGCGGACACAAAAAAACCGTCTCCTCTGTGGATAGACGGTTTATAAAAGTCGTATTCCTATGTTTTGCGGGTCATCGAACCCTTTAAGATACTGAAGAATTTATGCGACCGAGTTCGTTTTCCACCACCATGGTCAACTCTTCCTCATACCCTCCTGTAATCCGGTATTTTCGCACATATTCCTTTACAAATTTTTTGGGATCCTTAGGCCGGAAAATTCGAGTCATTTCCCGCAGACTTTCCTTAACTTCATTGTGACCTTTCGTTGCCATGTTACTCCCTCCCAAAACGTTGAAAATAAGTGCTCCGTTGAAGAGAATGCCGAAAAGTATTGATGTCCTTATGCAGTGAAGTAGTATGTCTTAATGCAGCTTAGGTCGGGAATGCCTTATGCAAGGCATGTACCTGACACTATTATTAACCGAATTTCTATTGGCTGAATCACTTCCCCATTATAACATATTCAGGTACAGCTTTCAGCTTTCCAGAAATTTTACATCTAATTTACCCAAATTTTACGCTACACATCATATTGGGGGTTGCCATCTTGGCTGTTACAGGAGGGTATACCCTATTTATCGGCTTTTGCGGCGTATGTGTTTGGGGTAAAATAAATAAACATACAATTAAGAATGGATGCGAACGTTCCTGAAATGAGCTACATGTGCTTATTGAATAATAGGGGGCTAGACATGATGGAAGCCGCAGCACCAAAAATTTTAATATTGTATGCCAGCTACGGAGAAGGCCATGTGCAAGCCGCACGAGCTATTATGGACAGCTTGCGGAGGCTCGGTCGCTGCGAGGTTCAGTTACTCGACCTGATGGCTGAATCCCATCCCTGGTTGAACAATTTAACAAAATTTGTCTATATGCAAAGCTTCAAAACCATTCCCGGGCTTTACGGTTGGGTCTATAACATAACCCGTGAAATGCAGGCAAAATCAGCCTTTGGCAGTGTGCTGCATTCCTTTGGGATGCGCCAGCTTGCGCTCACTCTGGAAAAGGAGAAGCCTGACCTTGTCATACATACGTTCCCTCAGCTCGCTCTCCCGGCGTTACGCCGCAAATTGGGGATGAAGCTGCCCATTGTGAACGTGGTTACGGATTTTGATCTGCACGGACGCTGGCTGCATCCCGATATCGACCGCTACTATGTGGCAACCGAGGATATACAGCAGGAAGCCGCACAGCGAGGAATCTCTCTCGAACGGATTGTCGCCACAGGGATTCCGATTCATGCTTCGTTTTATAAAAGGTTTGCCGAAGAAACTGATCCAGAAGATGCTGATGTGGTTGAGGATTACTCAATCCCTCCGTCAGATCCGGGAACTACAACACTGCTTATCATGGCAGGTGCCTATGGCGTGATGTCCGGTATATTGGACATCTGTTGGCAATTGAGTCGTCTCCCGCAACTTCGGCTACTGATCGTTTGCGGACGTAATCCGCAGCTAAAAGCCGAGTTGGATGCGCTGTATGCAGATCACCCCGATATCTGCATCTTCGGATTCATCGACTATGTACCCACACTCATGCGCGCAAGCGATATGGTCATTACCAAGCCCGGCGGCATCACACTCTCGGAAAGCATAGCCTCTGGATTACCCATTCTTGTGTTCAAGCCTGTACCCGGTCAGGAGCTGAATAACGCCCTGTATCTGGAGCAAAAAGGAGCCGCTCGCATTGCCCGTAATACGCAAGAGCTGATTCACCATTGCGTCGACCTGCTCTCCAATCCCTCTCTCGCTATAGGAATGAAACAGTCCATTGAGCAGCTGCGCAAACCGCATCCCGCAGACCGGATTGCCGAGGATATTTTACACCAGCTTGTGGATAAAACCCCTTTCATACGGACAAATTAACATGGAATAAGTCAGACGGAGGGGATACCAATGGAACGCAAAGGAAAGGATTTGCTCCCGCTAACGGGTGAGAAGGTAGAAGTAGACGGTATTTATGTCGATGAGGACGGACATGAGCAGCATTTACATCGGGGACAGCATTTTCCCGCCGATGTTGTTCTAGGCGATTCCGAGTGGAAAATGACCGAATATGCCTTTGACAATCATCATGACGGACGTACCGATGAACGACTTGTCCCCAAAGAGGATGACGAGGATAAAAAGGGTAAAATTACACACCCACGCCGTCGTTTACAACGCGGAGATCGTTAACATGGGAAAGTAAGTATCTGAATGAAATATCCACAGATAAGTATATCTTGTTGATATATTGTGCACAAACTGTGCATAAAGCGTGGATATATCCTATGTTGTCTACAACTTGTGCACAAATTGTGTATAACAACTGTTTGTTTTGTGGATAAATATTATGAATCAGTGGATAAATTGCGTACAACATGTGCAAAAATTGTGGATAACGTTAAAAAGGGCTGAGCGAAACCTATTCGTTCGGCCTTTTTCGTGTTCTCTATTTAAACCAAAGCAGCCGTCCTGATTTTAGCAAAGCCTGATGACACTTGTTCATCAGGCTTTGTTTCTACTAAGAAACATACTTTTGTTATTGTAGAAAGAAAATAAAGTATTAGACTGGGCAACTTGATAGCTATGAAACCTTGTGGCTGACACTTCCAAGCATCATTTCTTTTATGCCACTTAGCCCACGGCTTCCAATAATAATGAGTTGCTGCTCGGAATCTCTTGCATAATTTAATATTTCATGTGCAGGATCTCCCTTAAGATGAAGTGTTTCCGGGTTAATCCCCGCAGATTCTAATTTGGATTTGGCTTGTTGCAACTGTTCCAAACTCGCTTTCTCCATTTCATTCAATATTTCTTCCAAGAAATTCCCTGGTAAATAAGTCATGCCATTCGATACATATTCCTGGCTGACATTAACCAAGGTAACTTGAGTTTGTTTGTTTCGAGCTATTTCAACGGTTGCATCGAGGAGTTTGTTCGTTATTTCAGCCTTATCAATTGCCACAATAATTTTGTCAAACATATTTATCGTCCTTTCCGTGGCAGCTCGTAACTATTTCGGCTACCTACAAAACGGTTTCTTGCTGCTCCTATACCGACTAAAAAGAGTAAGACCGAAGCGCCAAGCAGAATGAAAAGTGGCAGATTCCAACTATTTGTCGCATCATGCAGAAATCCTATAAGGGCAGGACCGATTGCGGCAAGAAGATATCCGATCGATTGCGCCATGCCAGACAGTTCCGCTGCTTGATGCGCATTTTTAGTACGTAAACCGAAAAACATCATGGACAAACTAAAGGCGCAGCCTCCACCAATTCCGAGTATTATAATCCACAACAGAATGATATTGGAGCTTCCGTATAGAAGTCCGAGCGTTCCCGTCAAAAGCAAAATGATTGTGATGACCACTAACAAACGTTGGCTAGACATGCGCCCAGCAATAACGGGGACAATAAAGGTAAATGGAAGCAGAGCTAACTGCATTATCGAAAGGTACCATCCTGATTGGTTTGAGTCAATTCCTTGCTGCTTTAAAATTTCAGGCAACCATGCGATCAACACATAGAAAACCATGGACTGTATACCCATAAACAAGGTTACTTGCCAGGCAAGAGGGGATCGCCAAACATTCACATCGTTGCTGGCCATTTGTTGACTCGTCGTGGTTGTTTGCTTCGTTTGATTTCTTAATTGGGGTAACCAACAGAGAATCGATACAAAGCTTAGAATCCCCCATATTCCCAATGCTCCCTGCCATTTTAGACCTGCGTTCATGGCTAGTGGTACACTGATTCCCGATGCGATTGCTCCAAATAAACTCATTGAAATTGAGTAAACACCTATCATGGAGCCTATTTTATTTGGGAAATCCCTTTTGATTAAACTTGGCAATAATACATTACATACGGCAATTGCGAATCCAAGAATTGCTGTCCCTATATACAGATTAGCTGCGCCAGATAAAGAACGTATTACAATGCCCACAGTCAGAAAGGTTAGGGCAATCAAAATGATACGTTCAATCCCATACCTTCGTCCTAATTTTGGTACTAGAGGCGATAATAAAGCAAAGGCAAGCAAAGGTAGCGTTGTTATCAGGCCTGCTAATGTATTTGAAATACGAACGTCATCCCTTATGAGACTCACTAAAGGACCGACTGAGGTTAAGGGAGCACGTAAATTAGCTGCAATAACAATAATGCCGAGAATTATCAGTCCTATAGAGGATGGTACGGCTTTTATATTTTGTTTGTTCGACATTCTTCATTTCTCCTTACTGAATTCATACGTAAAATTTGTTTCCTGCTGATTGAAAAACTATGAAATAACATCCGCGCGAACAATAAAAGTATATTATATTATATCATTTTTATCAATAAGTATTTTATAACACACCTGAACTCATCTAAAAACAAAAATACAACTCTGAATTCCCGTCATGGAATTCGGAGTTGTATTTAATAAGTGGAATTTTCGACTTTTAGAAACCATATTTTAAGGATATATGGAGCACTGTTTCGCTATTCGTATGATTGGTATAAGAGTGAGGAAAATCTGCACGAAAACTGATCGTATCATATTGATTCAATGTGTAAATCTCTCCATTGACTTGAATTTCAATGGAACCAGTCATTACTGTCGCAATTTCAGTTGTATTCACATGATGACCTTCAGGGTGATACGAGCTATTCGGCTGTAAGTAAGCCCGACACATTTCAATATCGTTGCTTGCGTTTTTAAAGACTGGTTCAATGATCCAATTTTTTTGATCATTAGAAAACCGCAGTC
The DNA here is from genome assembly GCF_050467685.1 of Paenibacillus sp. NRS-1782. Lineage (NCBI taxonomy): Bacteria > Bacillati > Bacillota > Bacilli > Caryophanales > Paenibacillaceae > Paenibacillus > Paenibacillus sp. NRS-1782. The sequence continues at coordinate 19,338 of NZ_JBITPH010000019.1, read as the reverse complement.
CTTCGCCTGCTCGATACAAACTAACAGGGTCTTCTGATTTCAACAAAGCCAATAGCGGTAAAGATATGCCTTTTGAAATTTTCCATATAATCGCCAAAGTTGGATTTGTATCGCCACGTTCGATATTCCCCAGAGTAAGTTTGCTTACACCCGTTAATTCCGCTAAGTCGTCTAAGCTCATGTTTTTTTCTTTTCTGTACTTTTTCAAGACACCGCCGATTTGTAATACAATTTGTTTTGATTCATCGATTTCATCCATTTGATATTCACCTCAACAAAAAACAATTATAGCTAGTATACTGTTTATCTAGACTCTTTTCCATAATACACATGCTCGGCTTGAACTTTTTCTGCCGCAGGTTGGCATAACCTTAATTCCTGTCCTCATACCCTGTATAGTACGAAGCTTGTGTATGAAAAACTTATAAAGGGGGATTCGCCTTACATGTCAGTCTACAAGTCTTCCACAGGAATGGATGAAAATATTGCGGCTGTCCTGTGCTACCTGTTCGCCTTCATTGGTGCGCTGGCCTTCGTGTTGCTGGAAAAGAAAAGTCGGTTCGTTCTGTTTCACGCGCTGCAATCCATTTTTCTGTTCGTAGCCCTTATGATCGGGCATGTGCTCGCAGGACTCATTCCACTACTCGGCCCTCTACTCGCTTCCCTGCTGACGCTGGCAGGCATCGTCTTATGGATCATCCTGATCATTCATGCTGGGCAAGGCAAGTGGCTCAAGCTTCCTTGGGTGGGCGATCTGGCCCTCCATCAAGCTCGGCAGTTGTGAAAGGAACCAATTAATACCTTTTACATTTTTTTGCATAACCCCTCTGTCACACGACCACGTAAAAACACAAACAGCCGTGTCTCGAATAAGTCCAGATTTCGGCTGTTTCATTTAAAAACAGCTATTAAATAGCTCCGGACAAGCTAATTCATTCAACCAGCCCCTGAACCATAACCAAGACTTCTTGACATTCCACTCTTTGTTTTATAATTTTTTTTTTAATTTCCATACTTTTTAAAACATTGTTAATTGCAGCTTCTTTGCTCCCATTGTTAAAGTAATATAATGCTAATTGATAGCAGAGATCTGAGCATCTACTCAAGGAACTATAGAAACACAGGGGCTAAAGAAGAAGGCCCTTGTCTATGCACTTAGACATGGAGGTAAAGCACTCGATGATCTTTTGGACTTTTTAGGCGTAAGCTCAAAAGAAGCCAAATATGTCCTTCAACATGCTGATAAAATTGCAGACTTTTTGGAGGCTACAACTAATCAACTTGAACAAAGGCTTCTCGATTTTTTAATATTCGAGTGTGGAATTCCACAAGGGTTTGCCAGAGTTATAATTTACGCAATTTCTGGTTTTGTTCTGTAATCTAAGTTAAAATAATGATGTTCGTTCTTTATCTACGGCTCAAATCCATTAAAGAATAGGTGATATCTCCTGAATAATACAGATGAGATGATTCAATTATTGAAATATCAAATAAAATTAATGAAAATGTTTATGGATGGGGATACATATCCCTATTTTATGTATTTACTTGATCATGATATTCATGAAGAACAATCTAGCATAATAAATGACATTCTAATTATTTTCAATCATAGAATGAAGTCAGATTTAAGAGAATATATTAATGAAAACAGCGAGATGATCAATAAATTAACGAGCAAGCTCAAACATTTTAATATCTCTGAAGAAAGTTTATTTTCAGAAAATCCACCCACTTTTAACGAATTAAAGGAATATACAGATCGAATTATGCCTGAACATGTTAACGCAAAGTACCTGCTAATCAGTCTTGAAAGACAATCCATGTTTAAAGACCTATCCACATTCTTACTTATTGATGCAGAAGATCATTGTTCCACTAATTAGCAAAAGGATCTGCCATTATTTAGCGGGCAGATCCTTTTTATTGAATTATAATAGCCACAGACACATAGCTTGTCGCCTTTTTCAGCTCATACACGAATATGCCCCAGCTTGTCCGGATTGATCATCAAGTAAAAATCCTGAATATGCTCCCCGTCCGGTGCCAGACTGATGCATAAGACCTCCCTCACTGTACCTTCTTTCAAGAATACGAGCTGTACCTCACCATTGATGACGGTGCGCACCAGCTCTCTCTCCCGTAATACGGTTAATACACGACGAGAGGTTAACAGAGCGAGGACGCCCTTGCGTACAACCATCGGTCGCATCACCGTATGCACGTTGCCTCCGCCATCTGCCACAAATGCGGGCTGTTCAGCCAGTAGCTCCAGCATAGCGCTAACATCGTAGGCGAGAAAGGCGGCTGTAAAACGTTCCAGCACCTTTATTCTGGAAGGGTTCATCGTACTGCTGCTAACCGAATCGGCATGGGCAGATTCCTCGGAAGCGAGAATACGGCGGGAGCGACTGAACAGTTGACGACAATTACTCTCTGTCTTTCCCAGTAATTCCGCGATCTCTTTATAGTCATATTGAAAAGCTTCCCTGAGCACAAAAACAGCCCGTTCCATCGGCTTGAGCTGCTCCAGCAGAACCAGAAAAGCGTAAGATATCATATCTTTACGCTCCAACCAATCCGCTGGAAGATCTGCGCTCTCACCAAGCGGCTCCGGCAGCCACTGTCCAACATACGTCTCCCTTTGCTTACGGGCAGAGTTCAGAAGATTCAGACACCGATTCATCGTCATTTTGGCTACGTAGGCTTTGGGATTCTGTAAGTCATCCAGGGGCTTTTTCTTCAACTCGACAAAGCAGTCTTGAACTACATCCTCGGCATCCGTCACTGTCCCAAGCATTCGATAAGCAATGGCAAAAGAATATTTACGATATCTTTGATATAGCTCCTCCAGACTTAAATCCGCCGATTTTTGTTCAATTCCGTGTTCTTTGCCAGTCACAGTATGGCCCCCTGTTCGATTAAAGACTACCCGGATACATTCCCGTTGCAATAGCAATCCGGTTCCAACTGTTAATGACGTTAACAGCCATGATTACGTCCATATATTCTTCCTCGGTAAAATGTTCTCTGACCCGATTATACAAATCCGTAGGTACCCCTTGTTCAGAAATTCGGGCAACCGCTTCAGCTAATTCAAGCATAGCACGTTCTTTTTCCGTGAACAAAGGAACTTCCCGCCATAGGGCCAACTGCAAAATGTGATCACCATAGTCCCCCAGTTTCAGTAGATCCTTGGCATGCATGTCCAAACAATAAGAACACCCGTTGATCTGGGATACTCTGATTTTCAGCAGCTCGTACAGCACCTTGTCTGTAAAACGTCCGGAAATATATTTTTCCATCTCCATCATAGTCTTAAACGTACTTGGACTCACTGCTCTGTAATTCAATCTTAAACTCACGATACATCGCCTCCATCATTGGTTTACACTTAGAAGACAAATGAACCTGTGGATTTGTGACAAAGTGCAATTAAAAAATCTGGAATTGCCCTCAGCTAGCATAGCATGTATTATAAGTAAATGATTTTATGTAAAGAAGGTGAACACTCATATGAGCGGAAAAGGTTTTATTAAGGAGTTTAAGGAATTTGCTGTACGGGGGAACGTGATTGATCTCGCGGTCGGTGTTATCATCGGTGGAGCGTTTGGTAAGATTGTCACTTCTGTAGTAAATGATGTTATTATGCCTCCGATTGGTAAGCTTCTGGGCGGCATGAATTTTCCAGACCTATATGTTGCTTTAAGAACTGCCGAGCCTTTGAATGCTGACGGTACACGCATGACTCTGGCACAAGCCAAAGATGCAGGGATCGCCGTTCTTGCTTACGGTCAGTTTATTAACGTCCTGCTTGACTTTATGATCGTGGCCTTCTGCGTGTTCCTGCTGGTCAAAGGGATCAACATGCTGAAGCGTAAAGAGGAAGAAAAACCTCCTCAAGAAAAAACGACCAAGGAGTGTCCACACTGCCTGTCGGAAATTCCCAAGGCTGCAACCCGCTGCGCACATTGCACCTCCAAGCTGGAAGGTTACGTAGAAGCACACTAACTGGTTTCAGCCGGGAAACGTCGGTCAAGAACCACTCATATAACTACAAAAAGCGGCTTAGACGATGAAACGTCTAAGCCGCTTTAACTATAGTATTGAAGGCTTGATCAGCTAAAATTGGTGATAATGCCACGGGGCCTGACGGGCAAGCCCTCTGCATATAGATGGGAGACGTCACCGAAGCCGATGCAACGGGGAGTTGCCCACTCCTTGGAACGCTCATCAAACAAGATCGTGGTTACAGAGCTAGGTGGCATCCAGAAACCGGACCAGACCAGGGCCAGTGGCAGCTCCAGCAGATGGGCAAGCCAGGTCAGTCCGAAGCCACCATGGCAAAATACGGCCACCCGGTCTTCGGTATGCTTCAGAATCCGATATTTGCCCCCAACCCGCTCAAAGCCTTGGCGCTTCAAGAATTCATCGGAATGAAGCTTTAGCTGCTCGAACGTTTCAGGACTTTGCGTTCCCTGATAATAGGAAATTTCCTTCCAAGAGTCATGCGTCGGCAGAGGCACCTCAGAGCGGATCACTTCACCGGGTAAATCCCAATGAGAGAGACGACCATAAGGAGTTTCCTCCAGCTTCAAGCCCAGCTCCTGCGTCCAGTGCTCCACTTCATGAGTCATACCGAGAGAATCGGCGGTGTATCGCATCGTATCCAGCGCACGCCCCATAGGAGAAGCATAAATACGGTCCAGTCCGTGACTGGAAAGCCGTTTGGCCAGCGCCTGAGCCTCCACATGCCCTTCCGGAGTTATGGTATTGTTCGGATAATCAGGATCTGCGTGCCGAATGATATACAATCTCATATTTCTTTTCTCCGTTCCTATGAAATGACAACAGGATAGCTTGATCCCTTAACGCTTATTCAGCAAGGTTTCCAGGATCGCACGTAAATCCCGGTCTTCCTGATAGACTTCCTCACCCGTATCCAGCTCAATAACCCGGATATATGTATAATTCGCTCTGGCATCGACTGGCTTGAAAATCAGTTCCTCCGGATTGTCCGGACGGACATCATACCCCATATTTTTGAACATATCCGTGATTTGCTCGATACCCGGCTTGCCTCCGCTTTCCAGCATAATCAGTCCGCGCAGCTCCTTGGGTTCTTCCGGATGCATGACCCGAAAATGTACGATACATTCCATGTAAAATCGCTCCTTTCTATCGTATACCTATGTTATGGCGTAAATCTCCATGTTCCCAGCATACCCCAAACCCCACTCCACATTCCATAGCCGCCTTCATACCGTCAGGACGGAAAACACGTTATACTGTGAAATAGACCTTTTTACATCTGCTTATAATGAGGAGGAACCACGATGACTAGCGAGCTTCTGGACATCTATGACGATGAAGATAAGCCCCTTGGCACAGCTTCCCGCCAAGACGCACACGCCAAGGGATACTGGCACCATACCTTTCACTGCTGGCTGGCACGAGATACCTCAACAGGTCGCCGCTTGCTCTTTCAACAGCGCCAGGATACGAAGGACACCTTCCCCGGCTACTACGATATTACAGCAGCGGGCCATTTGACGGCAGGTGAAAATATATCTCAGGCAGCGCGTGAGCTGGAGGAAGAATTGGGCATCCACGTTCCCTTTACCTCATTGACACCGCTGATGACCGTTCGATATGAGAGCAAAGGAACGGCACAGGGCATCTCTTTTTGGGACCGCGAGATCAGCTCGGTGTTTGGATTGCTGTCGAACCAGCCATTGGAGCACTATCGTCTCCAGCAAGAAGAAGTGGCTGGACTGTACGAAGCAGACCTCGAACAAGCACTGGCCCTCTTCGAAGGCCACATTCCTTTTCTCGAAGCCAATGGCATATCCTCGGGACCGAATCCCGAACGGCATCGCCGCCTCATCACATCGGATCAATTCGTTCCTCATAAGGCTGGATACATTACATCTATATGCCAGGCTCTGATGGAACTTCCCGCCCGATAAAACTTATTTTTATTCTCCAGCGGACATATATTTACCGATGATGCCCTCATACCGCCAGCCATACCGGGTTGACAGCTCGCTGCCCATGTCATGCTCCAGCTCATACAGAATCAGATCCTGGGCAAAATGATTCAGCAGCAGTCCTGTCATCACCGGATGCTCGGTAATGAGCGCCTGTGTCGGGCAATTCTCTCCCCGCATGCCCAGCATGCACCAGCGCCGATCAATGACAAAAGAAAATTGGCGTCCCGACGGCTTCTGTCCGTTTTTGCCAGACGCACGCGGCAGCCACGGTCCAAGCACACTTTCGCCGTTATCGCAGGACCATAGCAGCCGTACACCCCGATTTTCGGCTTTTTCCAGCTCTGTCCGCAGCAGTTCAGCTTCCTCACGCCACAAATTCAGCACAATCTCATGCTCCGCCCGTTCCAGCTCACGTGTCAGGCTTTCCAGTACATTTCGGTCGCCTTCCGCATTATAAAAGGTTGGCTTGTCCGGCTCTGCTCTCGGCATTTCCTTCTCGACTGCACGCAGGGACTCCTGCAACTGTCCTTCAATCATCCGGGTCAGCTCACCCGATGGCAGCATGCTGTAACGCACAGGTTCTCCCGCACTCGCCCTGAGATACCCTTGCCCGGCCAGACGCTGCAAAGCCGCGTATACGTTGGAGCGTGATGCACCCAGACGCTTGGCGACTTCATAGCCGGAAGACGCATTGTGCCTCGATAGCTCGACCATAACCTTGGCTTCCATTTCCGTAAATCCCAAATTCCGCAGATGATGCAGCAAACGCTCCATATGTTCCGTTCCCCCTATGCTGCCCGGCGTCCTGCCCATATCCTGCGACAGCCTGCTCGGCTGCGTCAAATCTGTTCAGCTCCGCAACGCGGGCACCACTTGGAGCCTTTGGGCAGCTCGGCTGTGCAAATTTGGCATTTCACATTCTCACGTACCTGTGCAGCTAGAATTGTCGGCTTTTCTGCCTCGGAGTTGTTAGCCTTCCAGTATCGAATACGCTCGTCCAGTTCCTCCTGACGCTCCCGTTCACGTTCCAGCTCCTCAAGGCGGTTATGCTCTTGCTCCAGCTCTTCCTGGCGACGACGCTCCCACTCTTCATCGAAGGCCGCTTTTTCTTCGGGTGTAAAATCGGACACCGCATAGTTGCGCTCCAAGCTGGGTGGTTCGTGTGTTTCATGTAACTCATCCTGCTCCAATTCATGCTGATCATACGGCTCATGTTCTTCGTAAGAGTTGTAAGCAGGCTCAGCACTCTTGGCTGGCTCCTCGTGCTTGCGCAAATCAAACGAATATACGCCCGTTGGCGCCTCTTCACGCACAGCAGCTACTTGCTTGGAAGCTGCCTGTCCCTCATTCAGCTTGCGCCCACATTTCGGGCAAAAGTTCGCATCCAGCGATACAACAGCCCCACAGGTGCATAAATGAGCATTTTTCAGCTCTGCAATTCTACCGCGCAGCTCGTCAATTTCATCCTGTAGCTCATCACAAGCGGTAGATAGCTGTGTCATTTCCTTTTCTGCCGCCGACATATCGGATGCCCGGTAGCCTTCATAAAAAATTTGACCCATTCGCAAAAAATGAACATCCATTTCCTGCTGAATCGTTGTAATCTGTGAATTTATTTTACTAATCTCGACAGCATGCTGTGCCTTTTCTGTAGCGCGATTTGCGCCTTCCTTAATACGTTGAATCAGATTCATCGCGATTCCTCCCTATATCCAGCCGGATTTCCCCGTACCGTGCATATATCCCAAGTTTTTTTCTGTTGGCAAGCCTCGAACTCCTGTATAATGGAATGCGGTCATATCGCCTTTTGAAAGGATGCAAGCATTTCAGCATATATTTCAATCCGTCGTCTTGTTCCCAAGAGCAGCTTATGCTGACTAGAACTCTATCATACCAAAAACTACCCCCATTTGTGAAAATGGAAGATTTTATAATCGAAAGGGGTTTCAGGATCATGGACCCACATCCTGCTTTTTACCCCCGTCCTATCGGGGTTCCTTATTCAGCATCAAGCCCGCAGGCCCGTCGTGCTTCTATGGATACCAGCTCAACGCTGGTATCTGACAGTGACGGCGACTCGGCTTATTTCAGAGCTTTGGAGAACGCGGGTATTCACTTGAATCGCCCGCAAATCCAGGCCGTCCGTCATGGCAAAGGCCCCCTGCTGACTCTAGCCGGGGCAGGCTGCGGCAAAACCACGGTACTGGCTGCCCGTGCAGGCTACCTGATGGCGCTGCGAGATATTCCTGCATCGTCCATCTTGCTGGTGACCTTCACCAGCAAGGCGGCTGCCGAAATGAAGCTGCGCATCGCAGGACTGCCCGGTGTGCGCCGGGCAGCCGCACGTGCCGTCCAAGCGCGTACCTTCCACTCATTCGCTTTGGCGATGCTGCGGCACCGCGGCGTGCAGGATGAAGTATTCGGCGAAACGCAGGCCCAGCACACCGTTATGAAAATGATGCTGCGCCAGCTTGGGCTTAGCGAGGCCTTCCAGCCTGAAAGCCTGCTGTCTGCCCTTTCCGCCTGGAAGGCGGAAGGACGCAGCGCAGACGAGCTGCCGGAAACCGTACGTGAGGAATCGGATGCCAAGCGTGCCATGCTCGCTTATGAAGCGTGGAAACAGGAGCGCAATAAAATGGATTTTGACGATATTCTGCTGCGTGCCTCCGTTCTGCTGCGTGACCCGGATGTGCTTCAGCCGCTTCAACGGCGTTTTTCCCACATCATGGTCGATGAGTTTCAGGATACGAATGCCCTGCAATATGAAATGGTGCAGCGATTGGCTGCCCGTCACCGCAATTTGATGGTCGTCGGTGATGATGACCAGACGATCTACACCTTTAATGGGGCACGTCAGGAATCCATTCTGGAATTCGACAAGGTCTACAAGGATGCCAAGGTCATTACCCTTGATATTAATTACCGCAGCGATGCGCGGATTTTGGGGCTAGGCTCCAACATTGTCGCCAAAAACGTCCACCGACGCTCCAAACGCCTGTCGGCTGCCGGACGTGAGGGCCTGCCCCCACAGTTTGCCACGCCATCCGGGCCGGAGGAAGAAGCGGCTCATATTGTTACACATCTGCTCGGACAGGTAGAGGAAGGTCGGCTGCGCTACCGGGATATCGCGATTTTGCACCGGACAGCCAGCGGAAGCCGTTCTATTTTTGAGCAATTAATCATGCGGGATGTACCGTTTATTCAGTATGGAGCCGGGGCGGTATTTTATGACCAATCCCTGATTCGTCCCTTGATGGATCACCTGCGTCTGTCGCTGAACCCAAGGCGGATGGAATCCATTCCAAGTACCCTTGGGCCGCTGTATGTTTCCCGTGAAGCGGGGATGGAATGGATTATGCGCGAGGAAAAACAGCAGACTAAAAAATATCCGTTAATCCATCTCAGTCGCTGGGATCGGCTGCGCGACTTTCAGCGTGAACAGGTGAAGGAGCGTATTCGGCTGATTCGCAGCCTCACCACGATGAAGCCGACCTATGCCATTCAGGAAATGCGGCGCGTCTTCTATGATAAATATTTGGAAAGCGGCGATACAGGCGCGTGGACTCATTATAAGGAAACGATGCAGGAAAGTCTGGAGGAGCTGGAAACGGCGGCGAAGCGGTTTGACACGGTGGAGGCGTTCGTCAGCTTTGCGGACGAGCTTTCCGAGCGCCACCGTCAGATGGAATCACTGCGCAGAGAGGAAGACAGCGATGCTGTCCGCCTGATGACGATCCACCGGGCCAAGGGACTGGAGTTCCCTTGCGTCTACTGGATCGGCGCAAGCGAAGGCATCCTGCCGCACAGCTCCGCGTTGCACAGCGAGCTGCCAGAGGATCGGCGGGCAGGCGCAGCACCCACAGCGGCCGTAGATAACGACGCGGCGCTGGAGGAAGAGCGTCGCCTCGCTTATGTGGCCGTCACCCGGGCGAAGGAGCTGCTGTACATCACCTCTCCCGCCTCCAACCACGGCAAGCCTGCCGCCGTGTCGCGCTTCCTGCTGGAAGCCTACGGGGTCACACCCCCTGAGGCTTCCAAGCCGGAGACGCGGCGCACCAGCTTCGGCCAGCCGAAGGGGGCTTCCGGGCATGGTGGCCGCGCTAACAGCGGAACGAACGCGTCCGGCACGGCTACCCGCGTGAGCAGCAGACCCGGACCGGGCAGCGGGCCAGCGCGGACGGCCTCGTCGGTGGCAAGTACACGGGAGGAGCCACGCATCAGCGTGCCCGTGTGGAAATGCACCGACGACGCCTGCAAGGCGTGGATGCGGCGTGATACGACAGGCGCCCGCCGAACGGCTTCGGCTGGAGCAGGCACGCCGCCGGTGTGCCCGCTCTGCTCATCCCCGATGACAGAGGGGACACGCAGCATCCCGGCCAGATAGGCGATAGGCATGAGGCGTATAGCCGGTATTAGACAGACCAAATAAAAGAAAAAGCGGCAGACTAGGACGTAAAAATAAAGCCCTAATCTGCCGCTTTCTGTTTCAACCTGCTATTGAATTATCGTGTCCCGTTAGTTCAACAAAACTTTTAAAAATCCGGCCTCTTCAAACATTCTTCAATTCCCACTTTTCCTAACCCAGAGGATACATTCTCACACTCCGTCCCTAATCCATCAGGGGTCAACTTTTAACTTCTCAGTTCTTTTATATGTAGAAAACCATTTAAACACTGGTTTGAGATCAAAACCATTTCTCGAAAAAATGGTCTTTCAAAATGACCTCTCCTTCATGGGGATGTGAGGACAAACAGGGGGAAATGACTGGAGGTTAAAACGAGTGCCATATATGTACGTGGAAGTACCGAGGAACAGACAGAAGAGGGATTTTCTATCCAAGCCCAGTTGGAAACATTGCGTTAGTATGCGAAAAAAGAGGGCTATCACATCTATAAAGAATACAAAAACGAAGGCATTTCTGGTAAAGCAGGGGACAATCGCTCAGGCCTGAAACAGATGCGTGAAGATGATAAAACAGGATTATTCAACAGGTCACTGTATGGAAGATCAACCAGATATCCCGTAAGCAACTGGACTTGTTAAGTTGCTTAGCAAACTTGCTGTCAGTGCCTACATTATTTCTATCACGAAAACTCAAGCACCACTCTCCTCCGAAGCACTTGCTAAAAAATAAACTCTCGGGGTATCTCAGGAACTTCAAAAATAGCCATTATTATCGGCACAGAACTACCTAAGTCTATGGAATTGATGACACTCAGCAATATGGATATGGTACCTGGGCTACAAGCCACTATATTTTTTGAACAAATATATCGAGCGTATCGATTTATAAATAACCACACTTACCACAAATAAAAGAATCCCCTTAAAACAAACCATCTGACTCTATTTGATCTCTTAACTAATAAGGTTGTTCACTCCTAATTAAAGTGTTCAACCAGTTTTCACTCAATAAATTGTACTTTATCAAATATCGGTTACAGTAAAAGGATTTCTTAAAAATCTGGTGTTTTTAACTCACTTTAGTTAACAAATCTTTTATGTTTTTCCCCGCTTCGTCCCAACCAATACCCCGTCCAGAAAATACAAAACAAACACAACTTGGTCGATCATATCCAGCAAATCAATTTTAGGGTTTAGCTCGGTCTTGAAGATTTTAAAAGTAGCTTCAGCGACAACGTTATCATAAGGGTAATCTTTTGCGCTGAGCGGGCGGGTGATGCCGAATGTTTCTAGGACTTGGGACTCGTTAGAATCACTCATATATGGTTTGTACTGAGCAATTGTGTAGTTAGAAACCAAGCCATTCTTCGTTAGCAACTGGTTCAGGTTTGTAATAGTAGGTGCTACGTGGTAGTTCCAGGACTTCGCACATGGCTGATCCCGAGTATTTGTAAGCGTTGTGCCGTAGAGATTACCTAAAATCGGCAGAAAGCAATTCATCGTATCACAGGTTATTTGATAAAATGTGATCCAATAAGCGGTATTATAATTCTCCAGAGTCTTGACCAAGATTTTAATCGCCTCCTCTTGAACGAAGTGGTATCAATACGATTATCTTCTGAAGTTGAGCCCAAGTAAAATCTAACCATTCAAATTTTTTTATAAAATTAGTTGTAAAAAACTCATATTCCACTCCTTTATATATGAGAAGGCAATACGGCATCACAGCAAGGGCTAGGGAATGGTGCACTGGAGATGAATTCCCCCTCATTGTTCTTCCACTAAATTAAAAATATAATTTATAGGAGTGGTGAGTATTATGGCATACACATATTCACAAATTGCAGCATCTAACGGAGTCGTTCTGCATTCAATCAAAACATCCCCAAACAGCGTCTACATGAAGGCTCTTCCCGGTGGGTCCTCGATTGCAAATCAGAATACAGATGGTATCAACGGTAGTTTCTTCGATTTCTCTACTGGTGCATTGCTGACGATTGCCGTAAACAATGACGTTCCAGTCGGTGGTAGCAAAGGGGCATACGGCTCAGGTTATGAGAACGCAAAATACGCTCGGGGTACGCTGGTATGGGATTCTCGTGAAGGCGAGTTCTCTGTTCAGGTGGTGAGCTCGGCAGCAAGTCTTGCTGTAGTAAGTCGCAATCAGTATTGGGCGCAAGGTGGAATCAGTATGGGATTGAATAACGAATCCGGATGGGCCGCTCAAGCGGATAAAGAAAATATGCCAAACCGCACAGGTTCTACAGAGCGTGCAGGTTTGGTATATAATAACGCAAAGAATGTCTGGCTCGTTGTTACCAACACAAAATGCACGGCTGCACAGTTCCGTACTGCAATTAAAGAAAAAGTTGGTTCCGGTACGCTGGTGAACGGTATCTTCCTAGATGGTTCTGGTTCTGCACAAATGAGAGCAGGAACCGTTAAGGCAAGCGGCGATGGACGTAAAGTTTTCTCCATGGTTGCCTTACGATAATCTCAAAATCAAGTAGAGGGTGCTCGCCAGCCCCTCTTCACCCTAAAGATGCCTGGGACATACAATAGAACGAAGGCATCATTCGATTGATGTCTTCTTTTTTACATAATTTAAAAAATAGAGTAAATTATTATAAAGGCATTGCAACTTTCTTTAACATAGGATTCGTTATAGAAAGAGAAAGGATGTGTTAATCTAAATATGAACAAACCTGCTCAAATTATTTCTATTCTTATACTTTCTGCAAGTGTAAGTGTATTTGCTGGTTGTGGAAAGCAGGAAACAACAGGTACATCCACTAATGAAACAGTACCACCAGCCTCAGAATCGGTCGTAAAAGAAGGACCAGATCAATCAGTTGCCCTGCAAAACTTGGACGAAATCAAATGGAATGAAGTTAAAGACCCTCTGATTGAGGATGCCATGATAACAAAACTCAAATCGGCAATAGCCGCCTTTGTGTCAAAAGATTTGGATCAATTCCATGCTGCGCTCGCTCCAAACGTTGGAACAGCTCACGATTATCTCTTCGATCATCCGGTGAAGTTTACTGGTATTGCCGAAGCTGTAAAAGAAAATGATCGGATATTGGTACCTGTTATAGGCGAACGGCTTAATAAAGAAGAAGGATACTCACCTGATATACGGTATACCTTCTATTTTGAAAAAGATAAAGATGGAATATGGAAAATTGTTTCAATTGACTAATTAATTCTCATTCCATGCCAAGCAAAAAGACGTTCTGATTTGATCAGAACGTCTCAGATTGTCGAGAAACCCAGGTCATTTTACGGCCTTGGGTTTCTTTTTATGTTCAGGCAGATGCAAGATCGGGAAAACGAGGAGGTTACCCCCGCTTTTCTAGGCGATCCAGGTGGATCGCCATCTTCTTCATGTTCTGCACAGCTGCCGTCATCAGAGCCTGTTCCCTGACGTTCGGAAGTCCGCGCAAACGGCAATAGCGAAACCCATGGAGCTCTTTAGCGTCCGCGAAGCTTCGCTCTATCGCCTCTTTTCGTTTGCGGTACAACTTCTTGCCAGACTGACTAAGTCGGTTGTTCCGCACCCATTCCTTGCTGTCTTCCCAGACGTGCCGGGTCACCACCTTTCGGTGGTTTCGGGATTGTGTACACTGGCTTAGCAACGGACAACCTTTACAATGGTTTGGATCGGAAGCATACTGCCGGTAACCCTTGCGGTCTGTGGTTCGGTAATTCAATTCGTGACTCGCCGGACAAACATAGAGATTTCGTTCAGCATCAAAGGTAAACTTCCACTTTGGAAACAATCCTTGCTTAGGATGAAATCTTCGGTGTGCAATGACAGCAAAAATCCCTCGTCTTTGTAGTCCTCGACAAATGGGCGTGGTTAAATAACCTGAATCAAGCGCCACGGCTTCGACCTTCAATCCAAAGCGCTCTTGCTGGCGGTCTAAACGCGACAAATACGGCACGGAGTCATGAACATTTCCGGGTGTCACATGTACATCGGTAATCAGATTGTATTTCGTATCAACCGTACGGTGATCCAGATAAAAGAAGCCTTCTGGTTTACCATCACGGATCATATAACCACTGTCTGGATCGGTTTTGCTCACTTTTATTTCTTTCTCCTCATTCACTTCCTCTCTGGGTTTCAGGGCTTTTTTCCGTGCTCTTTCCGGTCTTCAGCCACAGCGGCGTTGAGTTCGTCTACGTAATCTTTAGTATTTTGCAGCACTTGTTGTTTCGTGTACTGGTGTTTATTCGCATTTGCTTTCACATGAGTGGAGTCAGTCACAAGAACACGTCCACCGACCATCCGGTGTGAAATGGCCTGAAGGACGATCTCATCGAAAATATCTTGAAAGATGCTCGTATCTTTAAATCGGGTTCGACGGTTCCAGCTAATGGTCGTGTGATCTGGAACCTTGTCCGTTAAACCCAGTCCTAAAAACCAGCGGTAGGCCAAATTCGTTTGGATCTCCCGCTCCAGTTGACGTTCGGATCGGATGCCATAAAAATACCCGAGAAAAATCATTTTAAATAGGATAACGGGATCAACAGCAGGACGCCCGTTATCTGTACAGTAAAGCGGCCGAACTTTTTCATTGATAAAGGAGAAGTCGATAAATTTATCTACTTTGCGCAGCAAATGATCTTGAGGGACCAACTCTTCGATGGAAACAAACTCGTACGCTTGTTGTTTTTATCGGTTGGAACGTAACATACACAACACCATCCGTTCTAAAAATAGTTACCTATATTATATAACATTAACGCGGTGTCGTCTTAAATCTTTTAGGCATAAAGAAAGCTGTCGAGACTTTCTCGACAGCCTGAGGGCCGAAGGTAGTTCCTTCGGCCCTTTGCTGCTGTTAGTCTTCAACAGAACTGATGTATCGAGGCTCAAAATACCTCTTTTCAGACTTGAAAAAATATTCTTCCCCTACGACTAGATGAGGAATAACGGATTTTGATGAGATATACAATTTCTTATATTCACCACCGTTAGCAGGATTACTCTGTATGACCAGGTAATCTTTATTTTTCTCTACTAATTTAGCGACTTCATGAACTGGAGATTTGTAATTAAAATAAATCACACCAATAAGTAGTGAAAAAAATATAATTCTTAAAATAAAGGCAGCAGTTTTGTTTTTTGTAATCAACACATCAATCACCTCCATTAATTGATCATTATACTATATCTATGATATTATTGGGAGTAGAATTACAATATTATTCCATTTTGGAGGTAAAAGATGAAAAAGAAGACAGGATTACTCTCGCTTGTGGTAGTTGGACTCCTTGCATTTTCTCAAGGCTCAGTTAGCGTGGCTAGTGCGGCAGAAATGGAGGTAATGGACTATACTCCACTGAAAATTGACAACAATCTAACGGTTAAAAAATTTTCTGATGGCCGTATTGAGCCGATTGAGAATGCAAAATCTTTGACGGAGAAACAACAAGACGAGGTCTTAAGCGAAATGGGTTATACCGAAAAAGAAAGTGAAGAACTCTCTGAGGCAGAGAAAGTTTATCTCATTACTGAGGGTGGAGTGAAAGTTAAAGTAACCCAAAGTGAAATGGTTCACAAATATTTTGATCTTAGTGGTAAGGAACATATAATTACACCAGAAAATGAAGCTGAAATCAACAAAATCAGAGAAGCTGATTTTAAAAAAATAAAAGGTGATAAGTTCAGCACATCTGCGATGGGATCTGTTAACGACGGTACTTTTTCAGGCACTTCTTCAATTCATTATATGGGGAAAACAGCAAATGGTAGAGAGTTCAAGTATTCATACGGAACACATTTTAGCTGGAGCAACATCCCTTGGTTTACCTTAACAGATAAGGTTGCGCATGCTTTCCAATCCCATACTACTGCCATTGGGTCAAAAGCCGAATTCTTTAATCGTACAGCAAATGGAAACTGGCATGATGGTGAATTTAGTAATATTGACCAGTCACAAACTTTGGGAACTATTGGGTCAGTCCGCTTAATACCCATCAAAGAGCAATACGGAACTTTATATACTGAAGTAAGAATACCAGTAGCGCATGATGGTAGTACAGGTAGCTTTGCCAATAGTTATGCTCATGCATATAGTGAAGTACCATTCGCTATATCTTTAGGTTCAGTGAGTATTACTGGGACTGGATTAGGCGATTTTTGGAGTTGGAGAAGCAATTTCACAATTGGTCAATGGGACTAGTAATATTTTTGACTGGAAAATGACCGCTTTATGGCCCGCCACTGGACTTTTGCTGTGGTAAATTTGTATCATGGAAAATCGAATAAGGAACACGTCGCTGCTTTCGAGCCTCGGTGAATCAGGTCGGCCAATGTGCCGACCTTTTTTATATAATCCTTGCAGAATCTTTGGAACTCTTGCAGTTCTTGCTCCATATGAAAAAAAAGTAGAAGGATATAAATTTCACTTTGTAGAAGGATGCTGTTATGGGGAGGCGTTGTTTCATTGGGTTTCTGGCAATTAATAATCGCGTGGATGTGCACCGTTTGTTTGGTAATCATTTCTAAAGATAGGGTTAGCAAGTGGCTGCTCTATCCTTTGTCACTGGTATGCATATTGGGTACATTGGGTTTTTGGGTTTATAATCAATAAATTGGAAAATAGAGGAAATCGGAGCATTTAAAAAACGAAGCAACGTAATGAGTCTTGAAATTTTGACTCCAAGCACGCAATTCCGTTAGACGCCCTGTCATTCCTCTATCGCTCAACTATGATTTTAACGACTACTACTTCCCAGTCTTACTTTCCTTCCAAATAAGAAACAGGCTCTTTAACCTCTACTTTGGTGCCGCCAAATTCATCTTTAATGTATTTTTGGGTATCCTCGTTATGATACAGATCTGCTAACTTTTGAAGTCCTTTGTCATTCGCCTTATCCGATGAAGTGACCAGGACATTGATATTATTTTTGGTCGCCTGACTGATCTCTTCGTGGAACAAGGAATCCTTCAGCACATTCAGTCCACCCTCTAGAGCAATCGTGTTCCCGATCAACACCAAGCCTACATCCTGAATCACACGAGGACCCGTTTTATCGTCGATCAGCTCAAATTTCAGGTTTTTAGGATTGCTGGTGATATCTTTGACCGTGCCTAAAGCGTCATCAAAATCTGCTTTCAGCTTAATTAGGCCAGACGCCTCCAACAGCTTCAAGCCTCTTGCCGTATTGGCCGGATTATCTGCCAAAGCCACCAAAGCCCCGTCCGTCACTTCATCAATGCTTTTGAATTTTTGTGAGTAGATGCCCATCGGCTCCAGATAGGTTGTAGCAATAGCCTTCAAATCCGCCTTACTTTCCTTATTGTAGGTAACGAGATAAGCCCACGACTGGAATGCATTCACGTCCACTTCGCCTTCTTTGGTGGCATTGTTCGTTTCGATCCCGCCGTTAATTTCCTTCACTTGAATGTCCAGCTTGGCATCCTTGGCTGCTTGAGATTGGGCAATATGCTTCCAGATCTGTGCGTCCGATCCCATGGAGCCGATGACTATTTTCTGTGTTTCCGAACCGGAAGTGGAGCTGGCACCACTACTGTCAGAGTTTTTATTGCCACATCCTGCAGCTACTAATAATAAACTGATTCCTAATAGTAAAACGAATGATTTCCTCATCTCTACTTCCCCCCAGATCTTGCTAGTGCATCGTCATTCCGCCTGTAACATTAATCGCTTGTCCTGTCATATATGCGGAGAGCGGACTTGCCAAAAACAGTACCACATTAGCGACATCCTCCACCTCAGCCGTTCTTCCCAGAGGTACCTGAGAACAATCTTCCTCGTATATTTCTTGAGCGGTCATTCCACGAATGACGCCCCCCTCAATCCGTTCCCGATGCTTCATCGGCGTTTCTACAATGCCGGGACAGACCGCATTAACCAAAATATTTTGCGGCGCAAGCTCAATCGCCATAACCTTGGTTAATCCGAGAACCGCATGTTTGGAGGCGCAATAGCCCCCCATCGCCCGATATCCATTTTTTCCAGCCTGCGAAGCGATTTGAATAATTCGTCCCGGCTTATGAGCGTTCACCATTTCTTTGGCAAAACGTTTGGACGCTACATACAATCCAGTTGAATTTATAGAAAATACCTTCTCCCAGTCTGCTAACTCACTATCAATGACATAGTCCATTGTGGAAGTGCCCGCACAGTTTACCAATATGTCAGGGACTCCCGTTTCACTGAACAGAACATTGCACCATCTCTCAATATCGTCCGGCCTGGAAATGTCCAAATGAGTTTCAACCAACTGCGGATGGACCACTCGATACGGCTCTTCATAGGAAATATCAGCAGAAATCACTTTGGCCCCGCTTTGAATGAACAGCGCCACAATTCCCTTGCCTATACCTGACTTGCCGCCTGTCACTACCGCTGTCTGATGAGATAAGTCGATCGAAATCATAGATTTTAAAATACTCTTTCGAAAGGATCTCGGCTAATTCCAGCTTCCAATACAATTTTCACATATTCCTGTGCCGAGAAAAGGGAGTGGTCCTTGTAGTTCCCGCATTCTAAAGGCGTGACAGCCGGAACCTCCGTCGTTTCCAGAATTCTTTTCAAGGTTTTTTCCAAAGCGACTGCAATTTCCTCGGGCTCATGTTCATTCCAAAGAATCAAATAGAACCCGGTTCTGCATCCCATCGGAGAAATATCAATAATCCCTTTAATTTCATCTCTCAAATACGTCGCCAACAAGTGTTCCAGCGTATGTACAGCGGCTGTTGGAATTGCATCTTCATTCGGCTGTAAAAATCTCAAGTCATACTTTTGGACTGTACTTCCTTTTTCGTCATGCTCTACTCCGGCTGCTCTTACATAAGGGGCTTTTACAATCGTGTGATCTAATTGAAAGCTTTCTACTTTTGCCATTTGTCTCGACCTCTTTTTCTGTAATTTATATTGAATATATAAGTTGAACTAAAGAA